>NZ_JBEXXE010000044.1:0-104111 GCF_040630255.1 Streptomyces sp. NPDC005820 | reverse complement strand
ACAGCGGCTCCCCGCGCAACGCGCCCGCGGATGCCGTGCACGGCCTCCTCGCCCTGGACGGCACCCCGCCGTCCGAGATCCTCCGGCGGGGCCGGGAGCAGGTGCGCCAGTACGGCGGACGCGTCGTGTTCGGCGAGGTGGTCTCCGCCGGGCCTGCCGCCCCGTCGGCGGACGGGGACCTGCGGTTCACCGTCACCCTGGCCGACGGCCGCCGCATGACCGCCCGCCGCATCCTGGTGGCCACCGGCCTGAAGGATGTGCTGCCGCAAGTGCCCGGGCTCGCCGAGCACTGGGGACACAGTGTGGTGCACTGCCCTTACTGCCACGGCTGGGAGGTGCGCGACGAGCCCATCGGCATCCTCGCCACCGGCCCGGCCTCCATCAACCACGCGTATCTCTTCCGTCAGCTGACCGAGGACCTGACCTACTTCACCCACGGCACCGACCTGGACGAGGACAACCGCGCCCGCTTCACCGCCCGCGGCATCCGCCTCATCGACACCCCCGTCACCGAGGTCGTCGACGACGAGGACGATGCCCTCGCCGGAGTGCGCCTGGCCGACGGCCAGGTCGTGGCCCGCCGCGTCCTCGCGGTCGCCGCGCCGATGCAGGCCCGCACCCAGGGCCTGGAAGGCCTGAACCTGCCGGTTCAGGAACTGCCGGGCAAGGGCCACGGTTTCGCCTCCGGCCTGTCCGGCAGCACCGACGTGCCGGGTGTGTGGGTGGCCGGCAACGCCACCGATCTGGTCGCCCAGGTCGGAGCCTCCGCAGCAGCCGGCGCACTCGCCGGCGCCGACATCAACAGGATGCTGGCCATCGCGGACACCGACGCGGCCCTCCAGGGGATCTCGAAGCCCTGAGATCTCGGCCCGTCACCCTCGCCTCACCTTCATCAGTGAGGAAACCAATCAGTTTCCATTCCAGACGGTTTTCAGTCATGCCCACCAAGCAAGGGAAGAAAATGAGTACCAGCATCGACCGCGGGGCGCCCGCCCCCGGTAAGACCGACTCGGGCCTTCGCGGCTCACACGCCGTGCGCTGGTGGGTGCTGGTCGTCATAGGCACGGCACAGCTGATGGTCATGCTCGATGCGACCGTCGTGAACATCGCGCTGCCCGAGGCGCAGCAGGACCTCGGCTTCAGCGACGGCAGCCGGCAGTGGGTCATCACGGGGTACGCCCTGGCGTTCGGCAGCCTGCTGCTGCTCGGCGGCCGCCTCGGTGACCTGTTGGGCCGACGCACCCTCTTCGTGATCGGCCTGGCAGGTTTCGGGGTCGCGTCCGTCGTCGGCGGCTCGGCCAGCAGCTTCGAGATCCTCGTCGCGGCACGTGTGGCCCAGGGCCTGTTCGCCGCGGTGCTCGCGCCCGCGGCACTCTCCCTGCTCAGCGTGACCTTCACCGAACCGTCCGAAAGGGCGAAGGCCTTCGGTATCTTCAGTGCGCTGGGCGGCGCGGGCGGCGCGATCGGGCTGCTGGTCGGCGGCATGCTCACCGAATGGGCGTCCTGGCGCTGGGTGATGTACGTGAACGTCGCCTTCGCGGTCCCCGCCCTGATCGGCGCGTTGCTGCTGCTGGCCAAGCCCGCGATCACCCATAAGCCCAAGCTCGACATCCCTGGCATCGTCGTGGTGAGCGCCGCGCTGTTCGCCGTCGTCTACGGGTTCGCACACGTCGAGTCCACCAGCTGGACCAACCCGGTCGCCCTCAGCTCCATGATCACCGGCGCGGTGCTGCTCGCGGTGTTCGTCCGGCTGGAGACCAGGGTCGCGCATCCGCTGCTGCCGCTGCGCCTCGTGCTGGACCGGACCCGCAGTGGTTCGTTCCTGGCCGTGTTCGTCCTGGGCATGGGGATGTTCTCGATCTTCCTGTTCCTGACCTACTACTTCGCGGCCAGCCTCGGCTACTCGCCGATCAAGACCGGTCTGGCGTTCCTGCCGATGGTCGCGGCCGTCGTCGCCTCGTCGACCACGATGCCTTCGCTGGTGCTGCCCAGGATCGGCCCGAAGATCGTCGTCAGCGCCGGCTTCCTGGTCGCCGCAGCCGGTATGGCCCTGCTGACCCGGCTCGAGCTGGACAGCACCTACACCACCCACATCATGCCCGGCCTGATCCTGCTGGGTCTCGGCATCGGCGCGGTGATGACCACCGCGATCCAGGGGGCGACCTCGGGCATTCACCACGAGGACGCGGGTGTCGCCTCGGCGCTGATCAACACCGGCCAGCAGATCGGCGGCTCCATCAGTACGGCGCTGCTGACCACCGTCGCCTCGTCGGCCGCGACCGACTACCTGACCTCCCACAAGCCCAGCGCGCTGGCCGCGGCGCAGGCCGGGGTCGAGGGCTACACGGCCACCCTGGCGTGGGGCTCCGGGTTCTTCCTGGCCGGTGCGGTGATCGCCGCGTTCCTGATCCCGAACCGGGCCCTGGAGCCGTCCGAGGGCGAGCCCGTGATGGCCCACTGAGCCTGGATCCACCCCACAGAGGCCCTGCTACCCGCGATGACTGTCGTTCTCAGGACACGCATCAGCACAGGAATGCGGGACATCTCCAGGGTTCCACCGCGACCGTCCCGCCCTGCGCATCCACGACGGGACGTCCTCCGCGATGGACCTCACCACCCGCCACCCGCGCACCGGAGAACTGCTGTCCACAGCGAAGTTCATGGCGCGCCAGACCCCACAGGACACACTCGCATGAAACGACGTAGATTCCTCGGCGCGACCACCGCATCGCTGGCCGCCACCCAACTCGCCGGGCCCGCCCACGCCACCAGTCCAACTGCCGGTCCAACCGCCGGTCAGTACACAGTCGTCGCCCGCTTCTGGGGCTCGATGCCGACGGGTGTCACCGTCTCACGCCACGGCCGAATCTTCGTCAACTTCCCCCGCTGGGGCGAGGACGTCCCGTTCACCGTCGCCGAACTGCGGCACGGGAAGCCCGTGGCCTACCCCAACGCCGAGGTGAACCGCGAGGACGCCTCCGACCTGGCCGGGCACTTCCAGTCGGTGCAGAGCGTCATCGTCGACCCGGCCGACCGGCTGTGGATCCTCGACACCGGAAACCCGCTGCTCGCCGGGTCCTCCTACGGCGGCCCGAAGCTCGTGGCAGTCGACCTGCGCACCGACCGGATCGTACGGAAGATCCTCCTCCCGCCCGAGGTGGTGCCGTCGAACAGCTACCCCAACGACGTGCGCTTCGACCTGCGGCGCGGCGCCGAGGGCATGGCCTTCATCACCGACTCGGGCAGCTCCAACGGCGTGATCGTGGTCGACCTCGCCACAGGCCGCTCCTGGCGGCGACTGGCCGGGCAGCCCTCAGTGCTCCCCGACGAGCAGTTCCTTCCGACCATCGAGGGCGAGCCCTTCATGATCCGCCCCGCGGGCGGCGAACCCATGCACTTCGAGACCGGCTCCGACGGCATCGCTCTCAGCGCCGACGGCACGCGCCTCTACTACTGCCCCCTGTCCAGCCGCCGACTGCACAGCGTGTCCACCGACGCACTCGCCAACCCGGACGCCACCGGCGCCGAGGTGGCGGCGACGGTCGAGGACCACGGGTTCAAGCCGATGGCCGACGGTCTGGAGAGCGACGACAAGGGACGGCTCTACGGCGGCGACCTGGAACACAACTCCATCTGGCGCAGGAACCTGGACGGCACCTACCGGACCCTCGCCCAGGGCAGTGACCTGATCTGGGTCGACACCCTGTCCGTCGCCTCGGACCGGCACCTGTACGCCATCGCCAACCAGCTCAACCGGCTGTCGCCCTTCCACGAGGGCGAGGATCTGCGCCGCAAGCCCTATCTCCTGGTCCGCCTGCCGATCGACGCCGGGCCGGTCAGGCTCGTATGACCTCTCCGGCCCGCGTCACGCGACTGCCTGGTCGCTGTCCCTGTCTGGACCGGCCGCGCACACCCCGCTCGTCTACGCCTTCGGGGGCTTCCACCCGCGCTACTACACGAGGCGGTACGACACCCCCGACGCGACCGCGCTCGCCCGCCGGGTCGCCGGAACCATGCCGCTCGTTGCAGACCGCCGTGTGACACCGACAGCCGTGTGACGACAACACCGAATCAGATCGCCTTCATTGAGGAAACGAACATGACCGAAACCGCAGACCGGATCATCGACGCCCTGCGCAGCGGGCACGACCACCTCGCCGCTGTGGTGCACAGACTCACCGCGGCCGATCTCAGCCGCCCGTCCGGCGCGTCGGAGTGGGACGTCTCCCAGGTGCTCAGCCATCTGGGCAGCGGCGCCGCAATAGGCCTGGCCGCACTGGAGGGCGCGACGGGCGGTACGGGTGCCCCCGACGGCGACTTCAACAAGTCGGTGTGGGCCCGCTGGGACGCGATGACCCCGGCCGAGCGCGCCGAAGGCTTCGTCACCGCGAACCAGGCGCTGGTCGAACGTTACGAGGGCCTCGACGCGGGGGCCCGCAGTGACCTCCGGATCGACCTCGGCTTCCTGCCAGCGCCGGTGGACGTCGCGACCGCGGCGGGGCTCCGGCTCAGTGAGCTCGCCCACCACTCGTGGGACGTCGAGGTGGCCTTCGACCCGTCGACGACCCTGCCATCCGCCGCGACCGGGCCGCTCCTCGACCAGGCCGGCATGATGCTGGGCTTCATCGGCAAGGCGGACGCCCTGGAGGACCGCCCCGTCGCCGTCGCGGTGCACACCACCGCACCCGAGCGCGCCTTCGGTCTCTTGGTCGGCGAGACGGTCGCGCTCACCGGCGAACCTGAGAACGCCGACGCCGTGCTGACGGCTCCCGCCGAGTGGTGGCTGCGGCTCGTCGCCGGTCGGCACGCCCCCGCCCACACCCCGTCCTCCGTGACCCTCACCGGCGACACCGTCACCCTCGACGACCTGCGCAGGATTTTCCCCGGGTTCTGACCCGGCGGCGAGGCAACGGGCACGGGAACACGCCCTCGCCCGCGCGTTTCACTTGGGGTCGTGTCCGGAGCATGAGCGGCACAGCGAAAGCCGCAGATCAGCGCCCCCGCCCAGCCGGCGTGACGACAGAGATCGCCTCGGACCACAACTGGCGACGCTCGCCGACGTCGGGGGCCATGACCGCGATCTGCCCTCGCCCGCATACGGACGGATCGCAGGTCGACGGAACACCGCAGGAAACAGATCGACGCTCTCTCTATCCCACACCACAGGAGACAAGCCATGTCCGCTACCCCGACCGAGATCGCTGAGACATTCATCGCGCACTGGAACGCCAATCGCGTCGAGGAGGCCTTGACCATGCTCTCCGACGACGTGCTTTACGCTTGATTCTGTCGGGGATCTTGGAGTTGCCGAGGTCAGGTGCCGAGGGTTCGCCAGGACTTCGGCCGGGGGATCTCGCGCCGGTCGAGGTAGTTCTGGAAGGCAGTCGGCCGGCGGGGCGTGGGTGCTTCCTCGGTCGGCGGCAGTCCGCTGAGGCGCTCGATGTTGATGGCGATGGCGGTCAGGACGTGCTGGATGTGGGCCTTTCCCTGTCCTCGGTAGCGGCAGTGGCGCATGCCGTGTCCGTGGGCGAACTCGTTGACCGTTCCTTCCACCCCGGAGCGCACCGCGTAGCGGCTCTTCCACTCGGGTGTCTGCTGCTCGGTGCGGACGCGGAGTTGCAGGTCGCGGAGTTCTCATGGGGGAAAGCCCACGGTGCGGGTGCCTTCGCGGGAGGTGGTGCACTGGGCGCGGGCCGGGCAGGGGTGGCACTGGCTCTTGGTGAACCGGGCCACGATCAACGGGGCCGCGGTGGGTGAGGAGGTCGGGTAGGGGCCGTGCCAGCCCGCGCTGACCTGGCCCTGGGGGCAGGTGACCTGCTGGCGGTCGTAGTCGATGTGAAAGTCGTCCCGGGCGAAGCCCTCGCCTCGGCGGTGTTGGCGGGTGGGGTTGCTGCGGAGTGGCCCGGAGACGGTGACCTGGTGTTCACGTGCGGCTTGTTCCAGGTGGGGCAGGGAGGTGTAGCCGGCGTCGACCAGATGCTCGGCGGGCAGCAACTCGCGTCGGGCCAGGCGGGTGTGGATGCCGGGCAGGACCTGGCTGTCGTGGGTGGTGGCCGCGGTGGTGGCCACGTCCGTGATCACGTTGGGACGGTCGGGAGCACAGGTCTCGGTCAGGTGGGCGGAGAACCCCTTCCAGCTGATGATGTGTCCGTGCCGTGCGTAGCGGGCCGAGGTGTCGTAGGGAGAGACGATCGCCCGGGACGAGGGTGGCAGCCCGGGCCCGCCTTCCTTCTCGGCGGTGCGCCAGCGCAGGTGTCCTGCGGCGTTCCGGTGGTAGCTCTGCATCATGATCTGGCGCAGGGCCTGGACACGCGGGCCCCACGCGCGGTCCGCTCCGCGACGGTAGAGGTGCTCCAAGAGCCGGACGGCGTCGTTTCCGGTGGCGAGGATCCTGGTCTTGGGCTTGGTGGGGTTCTTGCCCAGGCGGACCGGACGGCCGTAACGGCGTCCCCAGTCCTCATCGACCAGATCGTCCAGCAGGTGAGGAGAGATGCCCGCGACTTCTTCCAGTGCCGCGCGGACCGCCTCAGTGACCAGCTCCAGGCGGGTCAGATCCCGCACCGCGGCCGGGACATGGGTGGAGTCGGTGCGCTGCGTGGTGCGTTCGCGCACCAGGCCGGCCTCCTTGAGGCGGGCCAGCGCCAGGTCGAGGAGGCGGTCGGCACGGTCGTCTTCGGCGAGACGGTCGCGGAAGTCGGCCAGCACGCTGTGATGGAAGCCTGGATCATCCAGCTCCATGGCCATGGCGTGTGAAGTCGATGCGGCAGCGGACCGCCTCGGCGGCCGGCCGGTCCGACAGACCGAGCAGGAACTGCAGCACACAGACGGTGGCCAGCTGAGCGGGAGAGAGCGGACGCCCGTCGCGCGGGTACCAGTGGACGAAGTCCTCGTCGCACCACAGCCCATCGAGCCGGTCACGCACCCATGTCGCCGTCGTACCGCCCGGGTTGCTCGCCCGCGCGATCTGCGCAGTCAGAGACGGGACTTGCTCACCGGAACGGGAACGGAGGGACAACGGGCACCTCGACAGCTGCATCGGTCATCGGAACGACCCGAGCATGCCCGTTGATCATGCTGCCGCACCGCGAAACTCCAAGATCCCCGACAGAGTCACGAAGCACTACTAGGAAGTACAGACCGATGTACAGGCCCTGGGAGTCGGTTTCCGGCGGGGACAATGATCTCGTCGCCGACAGTGACGTGAGAGAAACACCGAGCAAGCGTGGGCGGCCCGGACGCCGAGCAGCGGGTACGGATTGCCGAGATCAAGAAGTGTGGGCGGTCTGTCGATGGGCCCGGCTGGAGTCCCGCTCAGGTGCGGAGCCTGGACGCTGTTCCAGAACGGGGCGAGCGCTGAGGGGCGGAGGATGAACCCGCTGGGCCCGGGCTGGTTGTCAGGCGGGGGTGTCGGTGATCAACTGGCTGAGGGCCTGGGTGGCCTTGAGGCCGGAGCCGGTCAGTATGAGGACGACAGTGTCATCCCGACTGATGTGGCCAGCGGCGCGGAACTGGCGTAGCGCGGGAAGGACTTGGGCACTCGTCGGCTCGACAAAGACGCCGGTGCGTGCCAGTTCACCGACTGCGGGCAGGAGTTCTTCTTCGGCAACGGCAGTAGCGGCGCCGCCGCTGTCGCGGATGGCCTGGAGGACTTCCCGGTCTCGCACGGGCTGTGCGATGGCCGTTCCTTCGGCGAGGGTACGGGGCCAGTCGCGGGCGTCAATGGCGGCGGCGCCGTCGGTGAGGGCCTGAACGAGGGGGCAGCAGTGTTCGGGCTGACTGACCAGGATGCGGGGTACCTGGTCGATCTCGCCGGCGCGCTGGAGTTCGGCGAAGCCCATGGCGCAGCCCAGGACAAGACTGCCGGCGCCGGCTGGGACGAGGACGGCCGAGGGGGCGGTAAAGCCCAGGTCCTCCCACATCTCGTAGGCGATCAGCTTGATGCCTTGCAGGAACTGGGGGTGCCAGTTGTGGCTGGCGTAGAAGCTGGTGTCGGCCTGGCGGATGGCTTCGTCGGCGACGTCCTGGCGGCTGCCCGGGACGAGGCCAACGCTCGCGCCGTGCAGACGGCTCTGCACGATTTTGGAGGGGGAGGTGGAGGCGGGGGCGATGATCTGTGCGTCGATGCCTGCCGCGGCGCAGTAGGCAGCGACGGATGCACCTCCGTTGCCGCTGGAGTCTTCCAGGAGGCGGCCGATGCCCTGGTGGCGCAGCGCGGTGATCATCACGGAGCTCCCGCGGTCCTTGAAGCTGCCGGTGGGGTTCATGGACTCGACCTTGACGGCGATGTCGAGTCCGGCCAGGGCCCGCGGTAGCAGGGGGGTGCGTCCTTCGCCAAGGGTGACGGGTTCGGCCTGGGTCGGTGGGAGTGCGGACCGGTAGCGCCACTGGGTGTTGATGCTGGTGTCGATCTGACGGCGGCTGATGCCGGGCATCGGTTCCATCATCAGAGGAGAGCCGTCGTCGCCGCGCCAGCGCGGCTGGTCCGACGCGTAGAGGTGGCCGCTGCGGTCGACGAGCCGGGGAAGATTCTTGGACATCTGTCGTGGTGTTCCTTGGGTCGATGCTGGCACTGTCGGCCCGGTGGTGACCGAGCGCAAGGGCCTACGAGATCTGTGCGGCGGCGACAGCCTGGAGATCCACCGTGACTTCGCCGGCGATGTTGGTACGCAGCCAGGCACTGAGTTGGGCCGGGGGAACGTCCTGGCTGAGCAGGAACTGCAGCTTCGCGTACAGAGCTTCCAGTGACATGTCGTCCGCGCCGATCGCCCCGGCCCGGGCGTAAAAGTGTGCGGCTGCGTACTTGTTGAGATCGATACGGGCGCGCACGCACTGGCTCATGACGACGACGGGTGTACCGCCGTTGACCAGGTCACGGACGGCCTGCTCCATGCCGGGCTCGTCGCCGGGGCCTTCGCCGGCGCCGTAAGCCCGGAGGATGACGGCGGCCGGGGCGGGCGTCGTCATCGCCCTGAAGCGGTCGGTTGTCGTGCCGGGGGCCATGCTGATGACCGGTATGTCGTGGCGACGGTACGGGGCGGGACAGGCCCATCCTTGGTTCGGGGTGTCGAGTTCGTCGTCGTAGGGGTTGATGAAGCCGTGCGGATCCAGCGCCGAGATCTTGGTGGCACGGGTGGCGGGGAGCAGGGTGTTGTCGAAGTACAGGCTGACGCCGCTGCCCCCTTCGGCCGCGGTCTGGAGCGCACCGATGACGTTGCCGGGGGCGTCGCTGCCAGGGATGCCGAAGGGAATCTGGGAGCCGGTGAACACCACGGGCTTGTCGAATCCGGTCAGCGCGAATGCTGTCGCAGCCGCCGAGTGGGCGAGGGTGTTGGTGCCGTGCAGGACGACGAAGCCGTCATAGGCATCTCTGTGCGCGCGGAGGTGATCGATGATCTCCTGCCAGTGCTCGGGGGTGATATTGGAGGAGTCGACGACCTCTTTGATCTGGGCGAAGCCGAGCTCAAGGTCGGTTGGAGAGACGGGGGTTCCCTGGGTGCGGAGTGCCCCCTCGATCGCGGCTTGGATGTCACCGCCCGTGTCGAACCCGCGGGGCGACGGGACCATACCGATGGTGCCTCCGGTGTAGAGGAGCTGGATGCGGCGTGTGCTGGGCACAGCGGGGTTCTCCTTCATGAGATGTGTCGGCCAGGGGTTTGTGGCCAGGGGGATCACTCGAGCTCGGTCCCGTGGGACCGGGAGGTGGTGCCGTCCGTTCCGGGAACCGTCTGTGGTTCCTGAGCAGGTGTCAGGGTGGTGGCGGCGATGCGGCCACGGATCCTGTACCAGCCGATGGTCATGAGGACGCAGATGCCGAGGAACAGCAGGATGGTGGGTTTGCCGATCTCGTCGGCGAACCACATGCCGACGATCACCGTGAGCAGGAAGAGGACGGTGAGCAGGTTGACGTAGGGCGCGCCAGGCAACCGGAACGCGGGGCGGGTCAGCAGCCCCTGCCGGGCGCGCCGGACGAACAGCCAATGGCTGACCATGATGGAGATCCAGGTGCCGGCGATGCCGATTCCGGCAAGGTTCATGACGATGTCGAAGGCCTGGCTCGGGCGCACGTAGTTGATCAGGACGCCGATCACGCCGAGTCCGGCGGTGATCAGCACACCGGCGAAGGGGACCTGGTTGCGGTTGAGGCGGGCGGCGACCTTGGGGCCACTGCCGGCTATGGCCATGGAGCGCAGGGTGCGGCCGGTGGCGTACAGACCCGAGTTCATCGAGGACATCGCCGCAGTGATGACGACGAGGTTCATGATGCTGCCCATGCCCGGCACGCCGAGTGCGGAGAAGAACGTGACGAAGGGTGACTCGAACTTGCTGTAGGCCGTCCAGGGCAGCACCAGGGTGAAGAGGATCACCGCGCCGACGTAGAAGATCGCGATACGCCAGAAGGTGGAGTTGACCGCCTTGGGAATAACTTCCTCGGCTTTGTCACTCTCACCGGCGGCCACGCCGACCATCTCGGTACCGCCGAAGGCGAAGACGACGCCCAGCGCGAGGGTGATCGCAGGCAGCCAGCCGTGGGGGAACAGGCCGCCGTGGTCCGTGATCAGGGCCGGCCCGGGGCTGTGTCCGTCGACCTGGAACTGCAGCAGTACGACGGCCGAGGCCACCACCATGAACCCGACGATCGCGACAATCTTGATCATGGCGAACCAGAACTCGGTCTCGCCGAAGATTTTGACGCTGAGCATGTTCACGGCCACGACCAACGCCAGAGAGATCAGGGCGAGGACCCACTGGGGGACCGACTTGAAGGCGTCCCAGTAGTGCAGGTACAGGGCGATGGCCGTGGTCTCGGCCATGACGCTGGCGCACCAGTCGATGAAGAAGAGCCAGCCTGTGATGTACGCGCCCTTCTCCCCCATGAACTCCCGTGCGTAGGAAACGAATGCTCCCGACGACGGCCGGTGGACGGCCAACTCGCCCAGCGCCCGCATCATGAACCAGGTGAACACGCCGCACACGGCATAGACGAGGGCCAGCGACGGTCCACCCTGGGCCAGGCGTCCGCCGGCCCCGAGAAACAGGCCGGTGCCGATGGAGCCGCCGATCGCGATCATCCGGATGTGCCGAGGGCGCAGCGACTTCGCGTATCCGGCGTCCGCGTGGTCGACACTTCGTCGACGGGGACGCGGCTGGTCGGTGACGGGTGGCTGCGCGGCCGCCATGGCGGCCGATGCGGGCTCGTCGGCCGGCGGATTCGGGGAACGACCTGTCATCGGCCTGCCTTCCTCGTGGGTGGCCGGCATCGATCGACACCGGGAACTGGACGGGAACTCTAGAACTAGATAGATTGTCTGTCCATAGATGGATGAAATTTCTAGAGAAGGTTTCGGTGGAGTCGTCTGAGGCCCGCGCACGGGCGGCACATCTGCAGGGCGTGCCCTTCCTGGAGACGCAGAAGGCGGACGGGCGCAAGGAGCAGGATGAGCGGCAGCAACGGCAGCACAGGGAGGGAACGATCGATGTCCGTGAAGGACGAAAACCGCGGGGATGGCCGGGACGACGCGCAGCAACGGGACGGACAGCCGCTCGGGTCGGCGCCGTCTGCGGCGGCAGGCGACGAACATCTGCTCGCCGAGGCCGAGAAGATTGCCATCGCCTTGGGGCGTATGTTCCCGGGCCTGTGTGAGGTGGTTCTGCACGACCTGCGAAACCCGGTTCACGCCATCCGTGTCATCGAGAACAACCTGTCCGGTCGGCAGGTGGGCGACTCGGCCACCGAGCTGGGCCTGGCTCGCATCAAGGACCCCAACTACCCGAGCGTCATTCAGAATTACGCCAACCAGTTCCCTGACGGGCGCCCCGCCAAGAGCACCTCGATCGGGATCAAGAACGAGGCCGGGGAGTATGTCGCCGCCCTCTGCCTCAACCTTGACGTCTCGACACTCTCGCCGGTCACCCTGGCCCTGGCCAACCTCGTGACGACGGACCCCGAGTTCCGCGAGGTGGAACTGGAGACCCTGCGCGACCGCACCCGCCGGGAACTGCGCGAGGTCATCGAGACGGCCGCCGCCGAACGCTCCAGCACCCCGCGGGCCCTTCCCAAGGACGCCAAGAAGGACCTCGTACACCGCCTGTACACGGACGGCTACTTCGACACCCGCAACGCGGCCCAGACCATCGCAGACCTCCTCGGCATCTCCCGGGCCAGCGTCTACGCCTACACGAAATGAGGACGATGAGCATCAGTGAGAGCACCGTGCAGGACACCGGCTCAGGCGAGGGTGCGAGGGCCTCGACAGCGACGTTCGACAGCCCTCAGCTGGCACCACCTGCGGGCCATTACTCGCACATCGCCACCCACGGTGGCCTGGCCTACATCTCGGGCCAGCTTCCCTTGGCACCCGACGGGACCCAGCTCGCCGACGAGCCGTTCGAAGTCCAGGCCGAGCAGGTCCTGGCCAACCTCGATGCGTGCCTGATCGCGGCCGGAACCAGTCGCGAGCGGCTGATCTCTGTCACCGTCTACGTGACCGACATCGCCAACTGGCCGGCCTTCGACCAGCTGTACCGGACCTGGCTCGGTCCGGTCCGGCCCGCGAGGGCCGTCGCCGGCGTCAAGGAACTGCATTACGGATCCGCCGTGGAGGTGCACTCCGTTGCCGCCCTCGACTGAACCCCAGGCCCCTTCGGGCAGTAGCGGGTCCGCCCCCGTCGGACCCGCCGCAGGCGGACGCGGACTGCTCTACCTCACGGAGGAACAGACCGCCGCCGTGATCAGCCACGAACTAGCACTCCAGGCCGCCAAGGAGGCCTTCTCGGCCACCGTCGGTCGCGCGGTGCAGGACACGCTGAACGTGCACGGATCGGATCCGAACAACCGCTACACAGTCAAGCCGGCGGCCTCCTCCACCCACGCCGGACTGAAGATCGGCACGTACTGGCCGGGCAATGACCGCCACGGACTGCCGAGGCACCACTCCACCTTGTTGATCCTCGATCAGGAAATCGGCCGCATCGCAGCGGTGCTCGAGGTCGGCGCCGCCAACGCCTATCGCACTGCGGCCGCCGACGCCCTGGCCGTCGACCTGCTGGCTCGCCCGGACGCGAGCACACTCGCTGTCTTCGGCACCGGCCACCAAGCGGGCTACGACGTCCGCGCCGTGGCGCGCGTCCGCCCCATCGGCCTGGTCCTGGCCGTGGGACGCGACCCGGACCGGACCCGGGCGTTCGCGGACGCGCTCACCCGTGACGGAATCCCCGCACGACCCGCAGCGCCCGAGGAGGCCGCATCCAGCGCCGACACCATCATCACCGCTACCACCTCCACCACAGCCGACCCGGCCTTGTTCGACTCAGAGTGGGTCCGGCCCGGCACCCATGTATCGGCCATGGGGGCGGACGCCCCGGGCAAACGGGAACTCCCCGCCGAACTAGTGGCCCGCGCACAGCTCTTCTGCGATGCGACCAGTCAGTCCCGCAGGATCGGCGAATTGCAGCACGCCCCGGCCGACGCACACGTCACTCAGCTGGGAGACGTACTCACCGGGCGAGCACCCGGGCGGAGATCACCTCAGGACATCACCCTTTTCGACAGCTCGGGCATCGGCCTTCAGGACCTCTACCTGGGCCTGGCCCTCCTCGACCGACTGGATACCGCACCATGACGACACAGCCCCCCCACCCCACCGCCAGCACGTCGGACAACGTGAGCCAACTCAGCCTGTCCGACCCGGACACCCCGTTCGCGGTGCTGGACACGACCAAGGCCAAGCGCAACATCGCAAGGCTGGCGGACCACGTCGACAAGCTCGGTGTCAGCCTGCGACCACACCTGAAGACCACGAAGTCCCTAGAGGTCGCCTCCCTGATCCACGGCGACGAGCCCGGCCCCATCACCGTCTCCACCCTGGCCGAGGCGGAAGCCTTCGCGGACGGCGGCTACACCGACATCCTTTACGCGGTCGGCATCGACCCGCACAAACTCCCCCGCGTCATCGCCCTGCTTCGACGCGGGATCACTTTGACCGTTCTGCTGGACAGCACCGAGCAGGCACGGGCCGTACGGGACGCCGCCGCCAGTGCACACACGCCCATCCCGACCCTGATCGAGGTGGACTGCGACGGCCACCGCGGCGGCGTGACCCTCCAGGAGCCCGCGCTTGTGGAGATCGGCCGCATCCTCACCGAAGCCAGCAGCCTCCGCGGCGTCCTCGTCCACGCGGGCGAGTCCTACTTCGCCACCACTAGCGCCGCGCAGCGAAAGGCCGCCGGCCATGAGCGCGATGTCGCCGTCGCCGCCGCACAGCAGCTGCGCGACGCCGGCCTCAGCGCGGACGTCGTCAGCGTCGGATCCACCCCCACCGCCCACGCAGCAACAGACCTGACCGGTGTCACCGAAGTCCGCGCCGGCAACTACGTCTTCTTCGACCTCGTCATGGCAGGCCTGGGCGTGTGCGGCGTCGACGACCTCGCGCTGTCCGTCGTCGTCACCGTCATCGGCCATCGCGCCGAGCACGGATGGATCCTCACCGACGGCGGCTGGATGGCCATGTCCCGCGACCGCGGCACCGCCAACCAGAGCACCGACCAGGGCTACGGGCTCGTCACCGACCTGACCGGAAATCTCATCCCCAACCTCCTGATGAGCGACGCCAGTCAGGAACACGGCATCCTCTCCACCCGAGACGGATCCCCCCTGCCGGACCTGCCAGTCGGTACACGACTGCGTATCCTCCCCAACCACGCCTGCGCAACCGCGGCGCAGCACCGCGGCTACCACGTCGTCGCCAGCGGCCAGAGCACACCGTCCACACCCGCGATCCAGACCTTCTGGGAGCGCGTCACCGGCTGGTAACCCACCGGAGCAGTCATCACGGACCAGCGGTCGGCTGTCCCAACTGCACCGGCGCGGGATAGGCCAGAGAAGCCCCGGTCGGCGACCTTTTCGCGAACCTCACCGGGGCCTCCGGCCGGTGCACTAGCCAACCATGATCGTTCGCGCCGGGATTTCCTGTACCTCAGCTATGTGCACCGGGAGGTGTCGAGACGCTTGTGCATGCGCGGACCCGATGCAGACCTCGGTCCGACGGAGAGGGAGGGCGAGAGGGAGATCATCGTCGGCGCTGAGCGTCTCGGTCAGGATCGTCACAACACCAGTGCGCCCTCAATGAGCTTCTTCGAGTTGGCCACCGATCAGGTGATGGTCCGCGAAGCGCAACGAGCGAGGCCCCGGGCTGTTGATCGAGATGTCTGACGTCTCCATCACGTTGCTCGGGGGCCTCGTTGGTCGTCCATCCTGCCTCACTCGACCTGCCGCATGCACTCGTGGAGTGGGTCACCAAGCTGATCGTCACCCGTGAAGGTGACCGCCGCTGCAAGCTCCGCCCGTCCCAACGCGCGATGGTGGCACTGGTGTACCTGCGCGAACACACCACCCTCGCGAAGATCGCGGCCGGGTTCGGGATCAGCGAGTCCACCGCTCACGCCTACACCAGCGCGGTCGTCGACCTGCTTGCCGAACGAGCACCGGGTCTGCTGAAGGTCTTGCGGGAGACCGAGGCGGACTTCGTCCTGCTGGACGGCACCCTCGCCGAGTGCGACCGGGTCGGCGACGGCCGGGCCGACCATTCCCACAAACACCGGCGCCACGGCGTGAACGTGCAGGTCGTCACCGACCCCGGCGGCCAGCTGCTGTGGCTTTCGCCCGCTCTGCCGGGCCGCACTCACGACCTCACCGCGGCCCGCACCCACCGGATCATCCGGATCTGCGAGCGCCAGGGCGTGCCCATCCTGGCCGATCTCGCCTACCAGGGCGGCGGCCCCTGGCTGACCACCGGCATCAAGCGCAAGCCCCTGCAGGAACTCACCCCCACCGAGAAGACTCTCAACCGGGCACTGGCCGCTGCACGAGCGCCAGTCGGGCGCGGCATCGCCCGCTTGAAGTCCTGGCGCATCTTCCGCAGGTCCCGGTGCAGCCCGAACCGAATGACGTCAATCGCCAAGGCCATCCTCACACTGGAGCGGCAACGCTCAAGAAGCTCACTAACTACCAAGCGCCAGCCGGTGGGTCACGTCCGAGCAATTCTGGGCATGCCCCATCCCTGCCGCTTACCTCGCCGCCAGCTACGCGACCTTGGCACCACGCCCGGCTGCCGACAGGTGTCGACTGCCTCACACCGCTGCTGGTCGGCACTGAAGCTCTGCCGCCTTTCGGATTCGGCTGCGGGCAAATGCTGTCTGCAGAAATCTTCGGGACAGATCAGCTCAACCCCTGCCACGCTTAGCCATGGCGACTGCATGGAGTTCATGGAGTTGGGACTGGCGCAGGCTGGACTGCCTCGCTGGTTGCGGCGAGCTCGTCAAGCGCGCCCGCGACTCATGGGTGGAGATCGGCGGCACGCGCTCTGGGAGCTGGTTGATCGGAACACGCGTCGACGTAGGACGCATGTTCTCGGATCCCCTTCCACCACCGAACGACGAACCGCTCTATATGTTGGGGGCGGCTCACCGCGCTTGCCTCGGAACGGCTGTCCAACTCCTCCGCGCGGGCAGAGCCCAACTGGCCGACATCCTGACCACGATGGATATCGACACGAATCTCGAAGGCCAGGCCCACACGAACTGGATGGCCCCTCCACCAGGCCGCTGCCCCTTCTGCCAGGACCCACACGCCCAGCCCACCGACGAGGACATCTACCCCAAGTGGCTCGTGCGCGAGATGAAGCGCCACGGCGTGCGGAGCTCGGATCCCTATCGGCGGCGTATCAACTGGCCGACAACACCTGTCTGCCAACACTGCAACAACACATGGATGTCAACGCTGGAGAACGACGTCAAGGACATCCTCGTCCCGATGTTCTTCCACGTGAGATCGCTGGACGAGCACGCCCAAGGCCGGCTCGCCCTGTGGGCCGCCAAGATGGCCATCCTCTTTGATGCGATAGGCAGCAGCATCGTTCCTCACGGCGCCGGGCAGGGCCTGGAGGTCTTCCGCCAACCGCACCACGGGATGCGGGTCTGGATCGCCGCGTACCACGACGTAAACCCGCTGGCTGTGGTGTCGCGCCCGATCTACATGCCGGGGAACGATTCAAGTGACGACTTCCTCGGCCTGTGCGTCACCTTCTCAGTGGTCAAGGTCGCGTTCCAGGTCCTCATCCCCTTCCTCGATGGAGACCTCGCTCCCCTAGAGGACTTTCACGGTTCTGTCGTGCCGATTTGGCCTCCGGCCAATCCCCTCGACTGGCCGCCGCGATACCGGTTCGACGCCACCTCCATCCAGGCGCTCGCCGCGAGGATCAACGACAACCGCGAGAACGTGACGATTGACGTGAATCTCGACGCAGCACAACGCGTGAAGCAAGCACCACCGGAAAGCGAATCCACCAGCGAGTCACAGCGGACGGAATGACCTGCACCCTGTCCCGCCAGCAGGGACACCCCGGACCATACTTTCGAAGGCGCCCGAAGCGTCCCAACTCGCTGGCAACTGACCTGGGGCCGCATCTTGCACCCGCCGGATGCCCCATACGCCCGATCCACCCCTTATCGACAGGACAGGATGGACAATACGAGCGGTATATCTCCGCACCGTCACCCACCCACACGACCCGAATTCGACCCGGATTCGACCCGGCCAGTTTGTTCAGCGAGAAAACATGGCCTCTGACCTGCGGAAATGTGGAGCGGCAGACGAGTCAGGCTGTACGCCGGGTATTCCTGACGCACCTTTCTGACCTGCGGCTTCGTGGGTCGTATCGGTTGTGACCTGCTAGGTCGGGTTGCAGAGGCGATCGGAGGCAGTCAGAGGAAACCGCTCTGATTCGACCCGGGTTCGACCCAAGCTGCTCGGAGCCGCTCAGAGGCAATCGCCCTCTGTCTGGCCCCGAATCAGCCGAGGTCAGGACCGCGTCGAACCGGTAAGGACTCCTCTGACGGCACTCCGAGTCGTTCTCGGTCGAGCCGCGATGGAGACGCCTGCCTCTGATGCGGGGCTAGGCATACGAAGGCCTCCAGGACGGCAATCCTGGAGGCTTCGCCTGGCACCGATTGGAGGTCGGTTCCGGACACCACCCGTGGTTTTAGCGGGCCTGGATGGCGTCCACGTCCTTGCGAGACGACCCCACAGTGCCACACCACACCCACCAGGCAGACCCATCCCGACGCCCCATTCACCCGAGTGAGCGACTGGGGCTTCACCAGCTGTCTCCGGCTGCGGCTGACCTGGTTCTGCTCGGAGACCTCACCGGCCGCTACGCGGCGGGAAGCTACAGCCGGCTCGGCTCCGACCGTCGGAGCGTGATCCTGCGCGCGGACCATCAGGGCGCGGCTGAGCACGGGCATCGGATCACCGCGGCCATCGCCTGCCACGTGGCTCGCGTCGGCGGCACCGTCGACCAGCTCACGCAGCTCTTGCTGCACCCCGAGCACGAAGGCGGACGGCACACCCGGCACATCGCGGTGCGATCCGGGCAGTCGCGCGCCCTGGACTACATCCGCCGGGTGTGGGCCAGCGCCTCGGACGCGATCAGCAGCACCACGGCGCTGGGCTCCCGGCACGAGGCGTACGAAGTTCTCGCCGCACTGCGCGACCGGATCGAGACGACACCGTGGCGCGGGGAGCGTGGGCGGACCGCGCTGCGGGTGCTGCGGGCGCACCTGAACTTCGCCGAGATCGCGGGCGGACCCCTGCACCACGCCAGTGAGCGGCAGACCGCGGAGGAAGCCGGGGTCTCCCGCACGACACTCCGGGTCGTCTACGAGACGGTCCTCCGGCCACGGGGCTGGCTGCGGCGTCTGCGGGTGGGTCATGGCCGGGAAGGCTCCACCTGGTACCTGGGCGACGGCACCATCCCCAGTCACGGTGACCCGGCTCTGCTGTCTCGATTCCGGTCCACTCAGTTCCCCCCCGACCCGGCACTTGAGGAGTGGATCACCTCTGAGACGGCCACGACGGCCGACATCGACTCCACCGTCCTCGGCCAACTCATGGGCCACGACGCCTTCGCCCACCACGCCCTCGGCAGTGCCGCCCTCATGATCATCAGCGCCCTGCACCAGCACCCCCACCAGAGCGTCAGCGAACTCGTCGGTACGTCCTCGGTCTCTCGCGCCACCACCTACCGGACCCTGCGGCGCCTCGCCAACCACGGTCTCGTCCAGCACACCGGAGAGACCTGGACCCTTACACCGCGTGCGCTGGAGGGCTTCGGTATCAGCATCCCGGATGCCGACAACGGCCACACGCCGGCACGGGGCTGGGAGAAGGTCGCCGAGCAACACGGCACCTGGGGCATCGCGGCCCGGAGGAAGGCCCTGCACACGGCGGAGCGGGCGGCCTACCAGGAGGCACTGGACCGGTTTGCGGAGCATCGCGGCAGGGCTGCGGTGATCGTCCGCGACGGCCGCCAGGTCCTGGTCCCAGCGCCGCGCCCCGACGAGATCCCGCCCGTGTGGCACGCCCCCGACGGGCGCGTCCTCGACCCGCTCACCGGCCGTCCGGCCGTCGACTGGCGGGTCGCCACCGACGGCCGCCTGATCCTCATCACCCCATCCGACCAGCGCAGTTACGACGAGCTGGCCGCCGCCCATGCCGAAGCCCTCAGCGAATGGGAGTCCGTCGCATGAACCCAGAACGCCCGATCACCTCCGACCCGAGCAAGGAGGTGGCGCCCCAAGCCCTGCGCCAGCAGTACGAGTCCGGCGCCACGGTCGACGAGCTCGTCACTGCCAGCGGCCTGTCGTATGGCACCGTCCTCAACCGGCTGCACGACGCCGGGACCGTCATGCGCACCTCCTGGCAGACCCGCCGGATGCGCCAGAACCCACAAGCCCGCCAGCGACTCGCAGCTCACCTACGCACCCTCTACGAGCAGCACGGCGCGACCCTCACCGAACTCGCCACGGCTGCGGGAGAGACGAGGCGGAGTGCTCGGCGCCTGCTGATCGAGGCCGGCGGCACCGTGCGCACCACGCAGCAGACCCTGCGGATGCGCGCCGCAGCACGGGCCGCCAAGCGACACAAGCTCGCGCTGTCCCTACGGGCACGGTACGAGGCCGGCGCCTCCGTGCCGGAGCTCGCTGAGGACTGCAACTACTCCGTGGCCACGGTCTACCGGCTCCTGCAGCAGGCCCGCACTCCCATGCGGCCCCAGCACCGCCATGGGCCCGCGAACCAGGCGAGGCAGTCATGAGCACCGCGGCCCTCTCCGATGTCCCACGCGGTGCCGTTCGGCTCAGCGACCCGCCCATGGACCATCCCAGCTTCGGTTGCGCAGCAAGGGCTCCCCCGCCCGTCGCCAGGCAGCCAGGCAGCCAGGCCCCCAAGCAAGCGTCGACGCCGTCGACAACCCGCCGAGTCAACGCACCTTTCCAGTTTCAGGAGATCAAGCACACGTGAACGAGAACACCCGTCACAAGACCCTGGCCGCGGCCACAGAACACGTCGGGGACGCGTTCGTGATCGTTGTCGGCATGCTCAAGGGCGGCACCGGCAAGACCACCTCCGCCTGGTTCATCGCCCTCTACTACGCCGTCGTCCTCGGCGTCCCGACGCTGCTGCTGGACGCTGACGCCACCAGTCAGTCCGCCTACGACTGGTTCAAGGTCGCCCAGGCCGCAGGCTTCGAGATCCCGGCCAACCTGGTGGTCGAGCGGTACCCGTTCGACGACATCGCCGAGTACATCCGCACCAAGCGCGCCGAGTTCGGCGCGATCGTGGTCGACGCGGGCGGCGGCAGCGCCCGGATCTTCCACGAGGCTGTTACCGAGGCGAACCTGCTGCTCGTGCCGGTCGCCCCCACCAAGATAGAGCGCCGCAAGCTCGTGGCCACGTTCGATGAGGCCGAGCGCGCCGCCGCCCGCAACGAGCACGGCGTCACCGCCCACGTGGTGATGGTGAAGGCCGACGACCGCACCAGCCTTCCCCGCACCGCCAAGGAGCAGCTGCTGGAGCCCGCCGAGGGTGAGGGCATCGGCCCGGACCGCGACGAGGCGTTCCCGCTCGCCGAAACCACCATCCACTCCTGGGTCCACTACATGGAGGCCTTCGGCGAGATCCCCACCGAACTGAGCGAGTACGCCAACCTGATGAAGGAGCTGACCCAGGCATGAGCGAGAAGAACGAGCGGCCGAAGCCTCCCGCCCGCCGCACCGGCGGGCGCGCCCTGGGCGGGGCCAAGAAGACGACCCCGCCGCCCCCTCCCCCGGCCGCCGAGCTCACTCCCGAGCAGTTCGCCGCCGAGCAGGCAACCAACCAGAGCCAAGACCGCCCCACTGCGGGCGAGTCGCAGGGTCAGCCCGCACCTTCCACTGATCCCGTCGACAGGGCGGCAGGAAGCCGGACCAACACGGTCCCCGAGGATCCGCCGGCGTCCACCCGACCGACCATCGAGGCCTCGCCGAGCGGCCCCGTCCCTGAGCCAGCCGCCAGTCAGCTGGCTCACCCGGCCTTCGACGCGCCCGAGGCCGGGACCGAGTCCGCTGGGATGCCTGCGGAACGGCATGTACCGCCGGGGGTCCCGGCTGCCGAGCCTGCGGTACGTACGGTCCAGCCCACGCAGCTGGCCGAGCACGCTTCGATCAACGGGCCATCTCACGTGACATCCACGGCTTCTGGTGCGGCTCCGGCCGCCGAGGTGGCCATTCGCTCGGCCGCTCCCCCGGCGGCAGGCGGTACCGCGTTCCCGGTGAGGACCGAGGGTCCGGGGGCTCACCAGGAACAGCACGCTCGATCGCAGGAGGCGCCCAGCGAGGGTGCGCCGTACGCGCACGGCCCCGGCCGTCCCAAGGACGTTCCCGAGGTCGCCGCCGTTCTCAACCAGCGCATCATCGCCCGCGAGAGCCTCGACTCGTCGGTACCCGCTGCCCTGAAGCTCAAGAAGCGGATCAAACGCTTCGCGCTCGACAACGAACTCGATCACCTGCCCATCGGCGACATCGTCTCCGTAGCGCTGGACGAGTGGCTCACCGCCCGCGGCTTCTGAACACGACCGCAGGGCTCAAGGCGGCCGCACCCACACCAGGGCGCGGCCGCCCCTTCTGCCGACTATTCCAATAGCCCAATAGGCGGATAGCTATCCGCCTAGAAGGACCAACCGGAGCAGCTCTCGTGCCCAATCACTCCCGTCACGCACGCCTGCTGCGTGAAATCGCCGATGCGCTCGACACCGAGTTCCAGCCAACCGACGACGCTCTCACGCCGCACCCGGACACGCTGGACGTCATCAGCAACCGGCACACCAAACGCGGGCAACTCAACTACGCCGTCCCCGAGGTCCTCCAACTCCAGCGACGCATCCGACGCTACAACGCCGAGACCGACATCCCACACGGAGACATCGTGGCCCTGGCCCTCGACACCTGGCTCCGGGCAAAGGGCTACCCACCGGACCCCGAACCCACTTGTCCATGACCGGCGACCTACAAGTAGGCGGCTACGATGCACCCTTTGCGCCATTCGTTCAGGCCAGCGTGCACCACTGTCGCCCATGTTCCGGTTCAAGAAAAACACCCACAGGGCGTGCCGCAGCCGAGGGATTTCAACCCCAGATGTCACAGCACTTGACTCCCGCAGCAAATCGGGAACGCTCGTGCGAATTTAAGGTCGTCTCCGGGGATGCGAATTCGCCTGTCTGAATATGGCGGCTACATGTTTGGCGGGAATGCTCCTTTGTATCCGGCTCCTGGACACTCGTAGCCTTGTGGGATCTTGCGGCCTTGCCGTGACCTAAGTTCACCGTTCGGGGGATTCAATGGGAGATCAGCTGTCGCTAGCGACAGTGGCCACGTCAGCCATGCCTCAGGTATTCGCGTTTCTCTTTGGCCGCCTTGGTGCTGTACTCGACCGCCGTAGCGGAAATAACACCGCGACCTCGGCCGAACCGGCGACCTGCCCAGTCCTGGTTGAATCGGGAGCTCCCCTGCTCATCCACGACGAAGAGCTGACCGAGCAGCGGATTCGCCGGCTGGAATCCGTGGCCCGTGAATTGGCCGTCTATCACCGTAACCCCGCTCTGATTCGACACGATGACGAGCACCTGCTGCAGGCGATGAGTGAACTGCGCGACGACCTGGAGGCGGTCTACGGGCAGCGTCTGTCCTTCATGGGCGAACGGCGTTCGGCACCGGGCGTGAGGGTCAGGCAGATCCTTGAGGAAGTCGAGGCAGACGGGGTGGCCCGGGCGGTCAAGGTTGGCCGGGTGACCGCCGAAGCGTCAGCCGACATCGAACAGCGGACCAAGGTGGTGCGCCAGGGCGGCGAGGTCACCGCACTCGAAATCGACGGCACGCTTGGATAGCTCTCGCAGTCGGAGGGCTGCACACCACGGGGGTATGGGTGAACGATCAGCAGGACTACGGCCTGAGGCCACCTTACGAGAACGGCCAGCGGTCCGAGGGCCCGCGCTGGGGCGAGACCGGCGCTTTCGAATCCACGGACGCATCGCGGACACCGGACACCGTACCGCCGGACGCGGGCGTGCAACTGGATGAGGAACTACAGGAACGTCTCAAGTCCCTCCTGGACACGGAGGCGGTTAAGCGTCTACGGCAGATGGCCCTGCTCAACCTGGGCGAAATGAACGCCCTGAAAGTCAACGCGAGTTTCGAAAACCCGCTTGACCACAATGAGTTTTCGGACACCTACCTTGACGCCCTCCGCACCGTTTACGTGCGTCCAGAGGGAGGCGCCTCGTTCGACGAAATCTATCAGTGGTGGAATAACCCCGGCTCTGTCGTAGTACTCGCTCAGAAGCCGGGCACTGGGCGCACGACCAATGCGTGCGCGCTCCTCGCGGAATTGCGTCATGAATTCCCCGCCGTGCGTGTGGGTCCGCTCGGCTTCGGCGGTGGCCTGGAGTTCCCCTTGCGCCGCCTGCCACAGGCGGAGAACCGCGGCTACCTGCTCGAACTCCCGCCTGATGAGGAAGGCTTCGAGATAGCCGACACGCTCGGTGCGACGATCGAGCGTTTGCAGTACACACTGAAACGTCGCAGTGCCCGGCTCGTGGTGCTGACCACACCGGAGCAGTGGCGCCGCGTGGGCGGTGGAGCACCGGACGGCATCAAACCCTCCTTGGGGGTGCCGTCGCCGTTGGAAATCGCCCGTGAGTGGCTGGGCGCGGAAGGTCCACCTGATCTGCCGGTCGACCGATGGTTGACCGATGACGACATCATCGCCTTGCTGAAGGGCCAGCCACCGGTGGAGGCCCTGGAGATCGTCACTCTCATTTTGGACGCGCACCATGCCAGCGACAGCAACCTGCCCAACCTGGAGGCACTGGCACGTAAACGGAAGAGCGGCGGCGACACGCCGTTCGACCGCCAGGTCCTCAGCGTCATCGCGGCCCGTAACAACTGGCGTCCCCAGCTTCTGGCTTGGCACAAGGAGCCCGGCCGTACCAGCTTCCAGCGCAACTTCCTGCTGGCCTGCGCCACCCTGCGCGGAGCGTCCGTTGCACACGTCTACGCCAGTACAGCCGACCTGGCATTCGTCTTCGGGGACGGTGACCCATCCCTGAAGGGACAGCAGGAACCCGGCGTCATCGAGATGGTCGACTCGATCGAGGCCGAACTGCAGGCCGACGACACCGTCACGTTCAACCGCCCCGAATGGGATGACGCGGCGCTGGAGTACTTCTGGGTCGATCGGCCCCTGTCCCGGATGAAGTTTCTGGAGTGGCTGGCCGACGCCCCCTCGAAGAAGCCCAAGTCCGCGCTCGAAACGCTCACTGACGCAGAACGGCAGGCGATGGCCGAACGCATCGGCAGCTTCGCCCTGCGGTGGGCGGTACGTCATCGTCGGCAAGAACCCCTGCGCGAGTTGGTCCGGCGCTGGCACAACACCCCGCTGTGGCCATCGGCCGTGGACCTCCTCACGTCTGCCTGTCTACAGACGGCCAGCGCCTCCTACATCCACGACATGCTGCTGCAGTGGGCCAGAACCGGCAACGCCGCCCAACAGCTGGCCACCGTGCAGGTGTGCGCCGGGGAGTTCGGCGTCCTTCACACCGGCAAGGCGCTGCGGCGGCTGCGCCATGCAGCCGGCTCGGAAGACCTGGCAGTACGCCAAGCTCTACAGGGAGCCGTGCACAATCTGTGGAGCGATCCCAGTGCGCGCCGGACTCTGTTCGGCTACGTCATCGACTGGTGCCGCGAGGGTGGGACCAAACTGGTAGCCGGGCAAGAAGCATTCAGGGCCCTGGCCGAGTCGACACACCCCGATGCTCCCACGCTCCCGGCCCTGCTCCCCCACAGCGACGAGGCGGAATTCACGGCTCCCCTCGCCGATCTGATCGTGGGCTGGCGAGCGCTCCTTCAAGGTACGGAGGGGTTCGAGCAGGACGGCCAGGCATCGGCGGTCGTGCGTCTGTGGCTGGACGCGGCGCTGAGTCATCCCGACATACACGCTGACGTGCTGAAGGTCTTGAGCACAGCGGTGAAGCTCACAGAGCAGGCAGGCACGCCGGGCGAGAGCCCCCGCGACCGGCTGCGGGCAATCGCACGGCAATGGGCCAAGGCCGCCGCCCTCCAGCAATCGGCAGGCCGCATCGAGCTCCCGTCCGCCGGGCTGGCCCACCGCACCGTGTACACCGAACTCACGCAGCTGCTCGACGACGGCATCATCGAGACCTTCCAGCAGACCATGGCCGGCGCCGACGGTCCGGAAGAACACGCATGATGCGACGCCGCACGCGCCGCGACACCCTCCGGTCACCCGCGCAGACTTGGACGTCCGTCTTCCATGACCGGCCCGACAGCCGTGATGCGGGACTCCCGTTCGAGGCGGTCGTCCGCGTCGAATGGCGCCATTCGCCACACGGGCCAGCCAACCAGGACGCCCGCTGCGCGGCGAGTCGCGCCGCACGACTGATGGTAGAGAAAGTCCTCGCCAGCGAAACGGTGCTGCGCACCGCAGCCGCGGAACAGGAACTCACAGCAGCGTTGGGTCAGCAGCTACCGATCCACCGAGACGGCGTTGAACTGCTCAAAGTCAGCGTGACCCTGCGCGTCGACGATGACATCGCGGCGGGCGCCCACCGCGCGGAGCGTGCCCGACATGAGTTCGAACTCGACGAGATGGACCGTCGCCAGGCCCGCGCACGCATGGAGTTCCTGCGCGAGGAGCTCCTCGCGAATCCTTCAGCGGCACGCCTGTACACGCTCCTCCAACGCTCCCCCCGTATCGGCGGCCCGCCCGAGGGAAGCGATCCCGACGAGCTGGTTCGCCAGATCCATCAGTGGCATCCGCATTCCCGCTGGGTGCTCGTCGCCCAGACACTGCACACGTTCGTCGGCAGAATCACCGAAGACAACGCGCAGGACTTCCTGAAAATCCTGCGCAGCGCGATGACCACCCTCGGCCACCGGCAACTGGCCGAGGAGATCGCCACCGCCGAGGAAGCGGAGTGAGCCTCAGCGTGCTGCGCTGGCTGCTGGCCCCGCGCACGAGCCTGCTCGCCCGCCGCATCCGCAAGAACGGGCATCACGAAATGTCCCCAGATACGGCCTGGCGGCTGGCCCGGTTACGGCTGCACCCTGACGAGGTGCCCTACCGCAACCATGGGCACAACCCGCCGTCCTGACCATCGGCCGGTCGACACTCATCGGCCTTCGGGCCAGTTGCAGCCTGCTGGCTATGCGCCTCCCAAACAGGAACCACCACGGCGCGCTTCAGGGTTCAGACCAGCAGCCAGGGCTCCGTGACATGGTGGATGGCCCAGCCCCGCTCGGCCAAGGCCTCGGTGTAGGGCTCGGCCCGCTCCCGCAAGGCAGCCAGAGCAAGAAGGTGAGTGGGGCGAGTGGCTCCAACGAAGATGAGTTGTGCCGCGCGGCGGACGGTGGGGGAAGCGCGCGCGATGTCTCCGGCACCAGCCAGCAGCGCCAGTACCTCGGCGACGTCGTGCTTCTTCCCTGTTCTGTCCAGACACTCAAGGACCAAGGTGGCGGCGTGTGTTTCGCCCTTTGCGCTTTGAATGGTGCCGACCACAGAGGTCACGGTGCCGGACTCGCTGATGAGGTGACGTACCGTCGGGTTCTCGACGGGCAGATAGGACATCGGTTCCTGCAGTGCGGCGTGGTCGTCCCACGGTGCTTGAGTGAGTTCGGGCAGCACCTCAAGCAGTTGCTGGGTCAGCCGTTGCCATCGGTTCTCGTCGTCCAGCGCATCGGTCAGCAGCGAGTTCAGCAACGCGCGGATCCGTCCGCCCGCTGTGCTGGGGTCGCGGTCGAGACGGGCAAGTGGGGGAAGACCTTCCGGTGCGCAAGGCCGGACGGCGCCTCGCACCGTGTTCCAGAGCTGCTGGACAGCCGCATGGCTGTCACCGTGCCGGCGCTGCTCCTGCGCGGTGCGGGCTGAGGTGATGAGGAGGCCACGAGTCTCGCCGCGGCCGGGGAACTGGAAACCGGGGACGTAACACGCCAGGGATTGGGGAAACTTGGCGGAGCTGCCCGGGTGCCGTCGGGCGCCCAGCACCCTGGGGGGATTGTGCAGGAGCGCGTTCTGCGGGACCAGAGAGCTGGCCAGGCGCTCGAAGACGGGCACCACCTGGCCGACGGAGTCCTCGTCGAAGAGCAGCAGGGCGATGCTGCCCTCGGGCCCTGTGCCTTCGATGCGCTGTGGGCGGTGAACGGTGAGGTTACTGGCCAGTACGGCGATCTTGCTTCCAAATCTCCGGCTGACCGGGAGTTCGGCGGACATGGGCAGGGGGAATGCGGAGGGGCTGGTCTGAGTGTCTCCGCGGTCGTCGAAGATGCGCTGGTTGATGTCTCCGACGCGCTGGACGATGGTGTGTCCGTTGGTGAAGATCTTGTCCAGGAGGCGTTGCTGCATGGCGCTGGTGTCCTGCATCTCGTCCAGCAAGACAAAGGGGAAACGCGTGGCCGTGGCTTCGGCCAGGGTCGGATTTCGCAGCAGATGGCGCTCCGCGACCGCGAACATGTCGTCGTAGCGGAAGAGGCCGTCTCGGGCGAGTCGGCGTTTGAGGTGGTCGAACTGCTTCCCGCTGTTGGTATCGGCGGAGAACGGAAGCGGCCGTGTGGTAACCACGCTCAGGTGGCTTCCTTCACAGACGAAGTGGGCCTCAGAGATGAGCTGGTGGCCGTCTCGCTGGCGCTCCAATGTGCCCTTGAGGACTCGGTAGCGGGGGCGTTCAAGCAGCCGGAGCGCTGCTGCCGCGTAAGCCTCGTCGTCCACCGTCTGGATCTCGACCTTCATGGAACGCAAGGCGGGCAGCGCGAGGAAGGTGTTGACGAAGGACTGGATCGTGCCGATGAAGTGCGGATATTGGAGCAGGCTACGGCCAGCTGGTACCGCGTCGAGGCGGGCGGTGATCTCGTCCTTGGCCGTGTTGGTGTGGGAGATGACGCACACGCCGCGGGTCGCTGACCTCCATCCCTGGGCCAGCAGCGCCAGTTTGAGGCCCACGAGGCTGGTCTTGCCCGAGCCGGGTGCTGCCTGGAGGTCGAGGGAGATCATCTGCTGGATGAAGTCCCATTGTTCGTGGTGCGGGAGGTCGAGTCCGAGGAGCGCGGCGGCTGCCTCGATCCGGTCCTTGGCGAAGGAGGCGGGGTCGTACGGAATCGTCATGTCACGCCCCGCTGCAGAGGTGGCTGAAGGCATCGCGCAGGTATGGCGGCAGATCGTCGTCTGTCAGCGTGACGTTCTTCAGCAGGCGAGCTGCGTGCTGGGCGGCGATCGCCTTGCTCGCGTTCTTCATGCGCAGGGGCCGGTAGACACGCAAGCCGACCTCGGGCAGCAGAACGCCTTCCTCTTTCCAGCCCCTGACCTCGCCTTTTGCCCGTCGCTCAGTCTCCGCCAGCTTGTCTGCGGCGGGCCATGACCGCTCAGAGATGCGAGCGCACTGGACTGCCTGGTGCATGAGGGTGGCCAGTGGCCAGGATGCGGCCGCCAGGTCGTACTCCAAGGTCCAGTGGTCGGATACGAAGGTCTGTACGTTGCCGCTGTCCCCCGTTTTCAAGAGCGTTAGGTGCGCGGCGATCTCCGCCGGAGTCATCTCGGCCGAGCTGCGCAGTTCGCCGCGCATGTCTTTCGGGGTGTCCTTCGGGACCAGATCCCGGTCGCTGATGCGGGCGACGGCGACCGGGATCTGCTCGCCGCTGCGCTGGAAGATGCGGCTGTAGCGGAACAGGCCCGTGTGTCCGACGTTGACCACGCTGACGCCGCCTCGACTGAAGGAGCGGCCAGTTGCCTGGGCGAGAGTTGGCAGCAGCAGAGCTTCCGCGTCACCCTCCACGATGGCGACGGCGCGTGCGAAGAACAGGTTCGCCTTCGTCACGTCGAGGAAGCGGGAGAGGAAGGCATAGTCGCCGACCTCCAGTTGTGTGCAGTCGGGGGCCAGGCTGAAGGATTTACCGCGCGCCACGAGGGTGAGGTGCTGGACCGGTACGGCACAGGCGAGATGAGGGCTGTGCGTGCTGAGGATGACCTGCACCCGCGGGCTGGATTCCTCGGCGCGTTCTTGCAGGAGTTCCATCACCCGGCTTTGGAGCTGGGGATGGAGATGGGCCTCGGGTTCCTCGATCAGCAACAGGGGCGCGGTCTCGCTATTGCCGAGCAGCAGCAACTCGGCAGCCATGAAAAGGGCGTTGTTGTATCCGAGTCCTCGCTTGGTCCACTCCTCCGGGCCGCCCGCCCCTGTGGACAGTTTCAGTTCCAGCCGCTCCAGTGCGCGGGGGAGGGTGGCGTCGCCGGCGACTCCGATCTCGCCGCGCAGGACGTCCGAGCCGATCGAAAACTTCTCCAGGTAGTCGGTGTTGATGGCGTCGCGGGCCTCCGCCACGGCGGTATTGGCGCTGATGTGGTGTTCCGCCCTGCTGAGGATGCCCACCAGCGTCGTCGCGGTGTCGTTGTCTGCGTCGAAGTCGTTTTCGGTCTGCTTGGCGATGGCGGGATAGCTGGCGAGGATGTGCGACAGTCGTGATCCGCGACCGGAGCGCAGCTCGGCCTCGGCGTCGCGTAGGGGTCTGAGATAGGTGGCCTTGAGTAGTTCCCGGGCCGCGCCGTCGAGCGCCGGCCCCTTGCCGTCGGGACCGGTCCGCGTGGTGACCGACACCCGGCTCGGCCGCAGCGGATCCATCAACTGCGCCTTGAGGGTGACGTACAGAACCGTCTCACCGCCATCCTCGGTGGTGACCAACTCCAGGAACGTTCCCTGCTCCTGAACGGTGAGACCCCGGAACGCGCACGTGATGGTAAACGTGTCCGCCCGTCCGTTGCGTCCCGCATGGAAGTCGTCCTTGGATATGCGATAGAAGTCAGCCGCCGTCGTCAGCAGGCACAGCCGGATCGCATCGACGATTGCGGTCTTCCCGCTGTCATTCTCCCCCACCAGCACGCTGATGCCCGGACCGAAGTCGACCCGCAGCGACTCATCTTCGTCCCCCTGCCGTTGCGGCGCCGAGCCGAAGATCCGAAAATTCTCGGCCCGCACATGTGCCAGGTACACCGAAGCTCCCCCCGGACAAGCCCGCACCCCTGCACAGCACAGGCGACAACGGCCGCCTCAAGTGCCCCACCCATTGCGGCTCGTGGCGTAAGCATACGAGAGTCACGTACACCCCAAAGAGGAAAACGCGCTTGCTGACGCGCGGCACCCGCGAGAGCGGTCACCATCACGTTCGGGTACCTCCGAAGGGCCAACTGCGACGACGCTCCTGCTTCGCCAACGAGTTGGCCCGCCGGTGCTTCGCTGCGCCCCGTGCCCACCGCTTCGGCAGCGACGAGTGTCTCGCCCACCTCGCAGGGGCCGTTTCCGTCAGACGGCTACTCGTCCAGCCAGGCATCGGCGCCCTGCACAGATGTCACATATCTGATACGAGGTCATCGAGCATCTGTGCTGACAGCCCTTCAAAAAATCTCGCCGGAAGGACGTTGAGCCCTGAAGCAATGCGCAGAAGAGTTAACACGCTCGGATTGCGCTGCCCGTGCTCGATATAGATGAGCCCACGAAAACTTAGTCCGCTGCGCTCAGCAAGCTCCTCCAGGCTGTATCCCTGCTCCTCCCGCAGACGTCGGATTTGCATACCGATGGACAGAAGCCGCGGATCCGGCGGTGGTTGACTTTCAGGCACACGGCGACTTGACCGTTACGCCACCATGGACACCATGAACAGCTGTGCATAATTACCGGCTACGGCGGAAAGAATGGACTGAGACCCGCAGCGAGCCACAGAGGTTCGCAGCGGCCCAAGGACGCATGCCACGCCGAGCCGCCAACATCCAGAGAGAAACGCCTCCGCGGCCAAGCCACCAAGCATCAGCTGGCACAACAGCACGCGAATCAGGTCTACGAGCAGGCACATGAGCACATCGAGAGAACCGTTCGACCGCTGGCACAAGACATATCCGAAACCAGAACGCGGTGACACACCATGTCGATGCGGCACGCCGCATCGACCTCTCTACCCGTCCGCGGACCACGGCCGAGGTCATCGCTGGCAGGCCCGGTACACCGACTGCTCAGGAAAAGAGAGACGGCCGACCTTTGCGACCTGGCAGGAAGCCCGCAACGTCCTGGAAAAGGTACTCATGGAGTTCGAAAGGAAGAGGTCGCGAGACAACAATCCGGGAAGTCTGCAGGTTGAATACTTTGCAACCGAGATAATGAAGAGGAGGCGCAAACGGAAGAAGAACGCCAATACCTGCGACACCTACGAAAGCCATCTCCGGACCCACATCCTGCCTTTCGCCGGCCACCGCACCGCAAGCAGCCTGCGCCGCCCCGATTCCATGGCCTTCGTCGACTACCTCCTCGACAAGCGAGACATCGAGTCAGCCTGCACCGTCGTCCAGATCTTCAAGACCTGGCGCATCCTCATGCACTACATGCTGGACGAGGATGTCCCGCTCCCTGCCAACATTGTGGCGCGGATAGAACTCCCGGACGTCACGCCACGCGTCAAGGTCGTCCTGACACCTGCACAAGTCGCGGCAGTCGCAGCGGCGATGCGGAAGGTAGCGCCTCGCTATGAGGTCCTCATCTGGCTTGGGGCCTGTGCCGGGCTGCGCCAGGGCGAGGCTTTCGGGCTGAAGCGGAGCCAGGTCGCCTGGGAACACGATCTTCTTCACATCGAAGAGCAACGGCAGCGCGGTAAGGCCGTACGCCTGAAGACCAAGGCCAGTTACGCGACCTTGCCGGTGGATCACTTTCTTATCGAGCAGCTCACACGGCACACGTCACGCTTCTCCGAGCCAGAGTCCATTTCACCGAGCGCCGAGCGCCGTCGCCGGGCACGAGGTTACGTCGAGCCGCCGGACGAGAGCCTGATCGTCACGAACCGACTTGGTCGCCCCGTACTGCACACCGATTTCCATCAGAAGTGGCGGAAGGCAGTGAAACAAGCCGGGCTCCCGGACAGAACCCGCTACCACGACCTCAAGCACTTCTACACCACCGCGCTCGGCGGCTCCGGGAAGCACGACCCGAAGACCGTGCAAGCACTCTCCCGGCACGCCAAATTCTCCGAGACCTGGGACACCTACGCCCACCCACCCCTCGCTGTCGAGGAGGTCACGGTCACCGTGTTCGGAACCGCGTTCTCACACATCGCCACGCTGACGGGCGTAATAGCGGATTGCGCTGGGGTATCTCGCCTCCTGCTCCCGGTACATCAGGGCCTCGCCCATGAGGGCACTGAGCTGCCACTCGTCGCCCCGGGCTATGGCGAGTAGACGGAAGCCCGGTGTGCGGTGAGGGAGCCGTCAGGTACTTGAGCCGGATCCCGTCGATCACGAGGCCTCGATGCTCACCGCCGTGGACCGGTCGACATCGGAGACCCGACTCCAGCCCTCCAAGTGCTCAGCCTCCGAGTCTCCTCCCGCATGCGTACTCCGGCCGTTGTCGGTGGTCCCTCCTATCCTGAGTTGACGTGGACCACGCATAAAGGACGGAGGATCACTCCATGGGGTGGGACAACAACACGCGGCCTCGGCCTCCCAGATCCGGCCGGGCTACGGCGGGCACTCCGGTGTCCTTCTCGGAGCACTGACCGGATGCCGCAGCGCAGCGTCCAGCAGCGGGCCGGGTTTCGGGGCGAAGCATTCGTCGACAAGGCCGTCTCCGACGCCGGCCACGTGTGGAACGACACCAAACGTGACTTCGCCGTCGACGGTCAGATCGAGTTCGTGGACGCCGACCGGGAAGTCACCGGTGTCGCCGTACTGGCCCAAGTGAAGGGCACAGAAGTCGGATTTCGCGGCGAGACCGCCACCGAGTTCAAGTTCACGTGCAAGGCCGACCACGTCGACTACTGGCTTCGGCTGGGCCGACCTATCGTGCTCATCTGCGTCGACCTGCGTATCCAGCAAGCATGGTGGAAGCGCGTCGACACCTGGTTCGCCGACCCTGAACGCAAGGCGCGGCGCGTCGTTCAGTTCGACAAGGCTTCAGACCGCTTCGACCCCGATGCCTTCAGCCGGCTGTCAGCCATGGGCGTGCCCGTGGGGGAGCCGTTGCCGCGGCTCGAAGGAAGCGAACAGCTGGTCTCGAACCTCCTCGTGATTGAGGGCTTCGCACCGCTCATCTACGAGGCGTCCACGCCGTGTCGCGACCGCGGTGATGCCTGGGAGCGGATGCGGTCGAACGGCAACCAGTTCGAGAGCGGCTTCATCCTGGCCGCCGGACGGATCATCTCACTGTGCCGACTGGATGAAGGCCCGCTCTCCGTGCTCTGCGACGGGCCCGTCACCTCCATCCCGACGCAGAACTGGGCGAGCACTGAGGATCCGGATCTCCAGCGACGCTTCGTGTCCCTGTTGAACTTCACCTTGCGCTCCGCCCATCATCCCGAGTTGGTCTGGCATCCCACGAAGAAGATCGTCTACATGCAGGCCCCACCGGACCGATCCAGCCGGAAGATCAAAGGCCGCTACCGAGGCAGCCGCGGGCGCGCCTTCTTCGCCCCGTACTTCGGCAAGGACGACACAACCAAGATCAGCTTCTGCCGTCACTACGCTGCCGGCCTGTACTTCCGCCGCTGGGGCGAGCAGTGGTTTCTGGAGATCAACCCCACCTACCAATTCACCATCGACGGCCAACGCGACTCCCTGTACGACGCCGAGTACGTCCAGAACATCAAGAGGATGGAACGCAACAACGCCGTCTACCAGCTCGTACGCGCCTGGGCCGACTACCTGCAAGGCGACGACACCCTGTTCAGGAGCCGGGATGAGCGCATCCGATTCGGTCAGCTCCTGCAGCTCGACTGCGATGCAGCCATCGACGAAAGCGTCTGGATTGCGCAAGAACCAGCACCGAAGCCGAGCGTGAACGGGCTGGCCGAGGGACTGTGGGAGCTGCCGCAATGAAAGCACCAGTGCTCCATGAGCCGGAACTGGAGTTCCGCGCCGGAAACCGCCACATCGATCCCCGCTACGGCATCAGCGTGTACGGACCGACCGACGCGGACTCCCCCACCGGGCCCCGTCAGATCCCCATCGCCCTGGTCGGCCCCGCCCATGCGGTCGACGGCATCCGGAACTGGCTGCAGCGCTGCCAGAACCAAATCGAAGCCAAGGAGACAAAACCCGGTCAGGAGAATCTCCACCAGCCGTTCCCCGGTTTCAGCGCCGACTCCCCGTTCGGTGCCCAGCTCGTCTTCGACGACGCCCTCGTCCGCGAGATCCCCGAACGCCAGCTGCGCCGCCTGGCCCGCGCCGACATTGCCTCCGCCACCGCCGACGCGGTCGCGCTGTACGCCGACGCCGCCCGGTCTCTGGCCGAGACCGGGCGCTGCCGGGTCATCATCTGCGCCCGCCCCGAAGAACTCCAGGACAGAGAAGACCGTCCGTCGTCGGAGGAGGCCGCTGGTGACCGCGAGGAGGAACAGTGCGAGCGAGAGGCCGGAGGCGATTTCCACGACCTGCTCAAGGCCACCGCGCTCACCCTCCCGGCTCCCCTGCAGCTCATGCGCAAGGAGACCTGGACCGGGATTCCGGCCAAGACCAACGGTCAAACCGTTCGCCCGCTGCAGGACGAGGCCACCAGGGCCTGGAACCTGCACACCGCCCTGTATTACAAGGCCGGCGGGACCCCCTGGCGTATGCGGCGCCACAGCTCCGACCTGGCTACCTGCTACGTCGGGGTCAGCTTCTACCGCAGCGCGAGCGGAAACGAACTGCACACCGCCGTCGCCCAGGTGTTCAACGAACGCGGCGACGGCGTCGTCGTCCGCGGCGGCACCGCCCAGATCTCCAAGACCGACCGCCAGCCCCACCTGACGCTCTCCGACGCACGGCAGCTGCTGCTGGACGCCCTGGCCGAGTACCGCACCACCCACGGCCACCAGCCCGCACGCATCGTCGTACACAAGACCTCGAACTTCACCGCCAATGAGATCGACGGCTTCCACGAAGCCGCCGATCTGCGCGAGATCGACCATGTCGACCTGCTGTGGATCCAGCGGCGCGGTGCCCCGCACCTCTACCGAACCGGGCAACTCCCCCCGCTGCGCGGCACCAGCGTCCAACTGGACGCCCGTTCCCTGCTCCTGTACACCCGCGGCTCAGTACCGTACTTCCGGACCTACCCCGGCCTGTACGTCCCCCAGCCCCTGCTGATCCGGCCCGCAACACACGGCACAGATCTACTGACCGCCGGCACCGACATTCTCGCCCTGACCAAGATGAACTGGAACAACGCCCAGCTCGACGAACGCGACCCCCTCACCCTGCGCACCGCCTACCGAGTCGGAGCCATCCTCAAACACGTCCCGGCAGAGGCACGAATCGCCACCCGCTACGCCTACTACATGTAGGCAAAGGCACCCTCAATAGCCCGAGCGGCCTCACCAGCGCCTTCGCGGCGGGGGTTGTGCCTGAGCACCGACAAGGTCGGCGACCGCTTGCTGTCGGCCGCCTCCGCCGTCACCTGACGCCTCTTCACGTCGAGGGGAAACCGAAGGGCTCCCGCAAGTCACGTCCTCGCGGAAGCCCTTCGTCCTACCGCCTGCAAGTGAAGGTTGAGAAGACGATCACGAGCAGGACGTTCTCATGCGCTCAGGGGGCGAGGAGCAGGCTGTCGCCGCGCTCCTTGGCGGCGGCGTAGCGCCGGGCCACGTCCTGCCAGTTGACGACGGCCCACATGGCGTCGATGAAGTCGACCTTCTGGTTCTTGTACTGCAGGTAGAAGGCGTGCTCCCAGGCGTCGAAGACGAGGATCGGGGTGGAGCCCTGGCCGACGTTGCCCTGGTGGTCGTAGACCTGCTCGACGATCAGGTGGCCGCTGAGCGGCTCGTAGGCGAGGACGCCCCAGCCCGAACCCTGGGTGGTGGCGGACGCCTTCGTGAGCTGCGCCTTGAAGCCCGCGAAGGAGCCGAAGGACTCGGTGATCGCGTCCGCCAGGTCGCCGACACCGTCGGCGGCCAGGGGCTCACCGCCGCCCTCGCCCGTCATGTTGTGCCAGTAGATGCTGTGCAGGATGTGCCCGGAGAGATGGAAGGCCAGGTTCTTCTCCAGGCCGTTGATCGAGCCCCACGACTCCTTGTCCCGCGCCTCCGCGAGCTGCTCCAGCGTGTCGTTCGCGCCCTTGACGTACGCCGCGTGGTGCTTGTCGTGGTGCAGCTCGATGATCTCCGGGCTGATCACCGGGGCGAGCGCCGAGTAGTCGTACGGGAGCTCCGGGAGCGTGTAAACCGCCATGTCCAACGTCCTCCGACATAATTGCCACTCATGTGCAACTGCACGCTAGCAGCAAGAGAAGCGCGGTGCCGATCAGGCGTTGGTCCTAGGACCGTGTGCCGTGTCGTGGTGCGCGCGGAATACGGCACTTCGAGTGGGGCGGGGAGGTGAGCGGGTCCGCGCGGGCGGCGCGTGGCGGCATGGCGGCGCTGCCCGAGCCCCGTGCTCTGTTGCAGCGGCACGGGCTGCGCTGCACCCCGGGGCGCCTGCAGATCGTCGCGTTGTTCGCCGCTTCGGCGCGTCATCTCTCCGTCGCGGAGGCATGGGAGGAGCTGAGCCGGAGTGGGCCTCCTGTGCACCCCACCACGGTCTACCGCACCCTGGAGACCCTCACGGCGGTCGGCCTGACGCATGCAGTGCACGGGCCCGGTGCCACGCGCTACTGCGTCCTCGGGGAGCCGCACCATCACGTCGTCTGTCAGGACTGCGGCGAGGTGGAGGGGCTCGCTCACGAGCGTCTGAGGGAGGCCGTGGGCAGGATCGAGGAGCTGACCGGGCTGCGGCCGGACGCTTCGGGGTCGCTGCTGGTGTACGGCCGTTGTGCCCGGTGCGGCGACTGAGCCGCGCCAGAACATCGAGCGGGCCCTCGACGGAGACCGATGTCTCGCTGTCGAGGGCCCGCTGCGGGACCGGCTCTCACACGCTGAGCGCCGCCCGTACGGCCTGCTCGGCGCCCGTTCCGCCCTCGCCCGAGGACGTCACCCGTCCGGCCTCCAGAACGTAGTAGTGCTGGGCGGCGCGCATCGCGAAGCCGACGTGCTGTTCGACGAGGAGGACGGAGAGTCCGCCGCGCCGGGTGAGGGCGAGGATCGTCTCCTCGATCTCGGCGACGACCGACGGCTGGATGCCCTCCGTCGGCTCGTCGAGCAGCAGGAGCCTGGGGCGGGTGATCAGGGCGCGGGCGAGGGCGAGTTGCTGGCGCTGCCCGCCGGAGAGCAGACCGGCGCGGCGGCCGGACAGCTCACGCAGGACCGGGAAGAGGTCCAGCGCCTCGGCGACGGCCTCCTTTCCGTCGGATCGTCCGTCGGCGACGAGTTGGAGGTTCTCGGCGGTGGTCAGGTGGGGGAAGGACTGCTGGCCCTGGGGGACGTACGCCATTCCGCGGGCGACCCGCTGGTGCGGGGCGAGGTGGGTGATGTCCTCGCCGTCGAGCCGGACGGTGCCGCTCCTGGCCTTGATCAGGCCCATGGCGGCGCGCAGCAGGGTGCTCTTGCCGGCGCCGTTGTGGCCCAGGACGGTGGCGACTTTGTCCTTCGGGACCGAGACCGTGACGCCGTGCAGGACCGTGGTGCGGTCGTAGCCGGCCTGGACGGAACTGATCTCCAGCATCTGACTCACGCCTCCTCGGCGACGGCCACGGGGGTGGCGGGAGCGGGCTCGGGTTCCGCGGCGCGGCCGAGGTAGACCTCCTGGACCTTGGCGTCGGCCTGTACCTCGGCGACGGTGCCCTCGCTGAGGACCTTTCCGGCGTGCAGGACGCTGACGCTGCGGGCGAAGGAGCGCATGAAGTCCATGTCGTGCTCGATGACGACGACGGTGCGGTCCGCGCTGATCCGCTGGAGCAGTGCGCCGGTGGCCTCGCGTTCGTCGTGGCTCATGCCGGCGACGGGTTCGTCGAGCAGCAGCAGCTTGACGTCCTGGACGAGCAGCATGCCGATCTCCAGCCACTGTTTCTGTCCGTGGGCGAGGACTCCGGCGGGGCGGTCGCGGAGCTCGGTGAGTCCGGTGGTCTCCAGGGCCTTCGCGACCGGCTCGGGGATGTCCTTGCGGCGGCGGAGCATCGTCCACACGCTCCGCCCGGCGCCCGCCGCGATGTCGAGGTTCTGCAGGACGGTCAGTTCCTCGAAGACCGTGGCGGTCTGGAACGTACGGCCGATGCCCATGCGGGCGATCTTCTGCACCGGTTTACCGAGCAGGTCCTGGTCGCCGAAGCGGACCGAGCCGGTGGCCTTCACCAGGCCGGTGACGGCGTCGACCAGGGTGGTCTTGCCGGCGCCGTTGGGGCCGATGAGGAAGCGCAGGTCGCCGGGGGCGATATCCAGGTCGACGCCGTCGACAGCCGTGAAGCCGTCGAAGGTCACTCTCAGGTCGCGGACGGTCAGTCCCTCGCCGCTCATGCCGTCTCTCCCGTCGTACGAGTAGCAATAGCGGTACGGCGCCTGCGCAGGACGACGCCCAGAGAGGCGAGCCCGCCGGGCAGGAAGCCGACCGCCACGACGAACAGCAGGCCCTGGAGGTACGTCCACGCGGCGGGGAAGGCGTCCGAGAGGGTGCTCTGCGCCCAGGCCACGGCGATCGCGCCGAGTACCGCGCCCACCAGGGAGGCCCGGCCTCCGACGGCCGCGCCGATGACGAAGCCGATCGACGGCACGATGCCGATCAACGCCGGGGAGATGATCCCGACGGCGGGGACGAACAGCGCCCCGGCCAGCCCGGCCGCGCCGGCCGCGAGGACGTACGCGACGAGCTTGACGTTGGCCGGGTCGTAGCCGAGGAAGCGCACCCGTTCCTCGGAGTCCCGTACGGCGATGAGGAGTTCGCCGTAGCGGCTGACGAACAGCTGGCGGGCGCCGATCATCAGGAGCAGCAGGACGGCGGCGATGACGAAGTACACCATCCGCTGGTTGACCGGGTCGTCCAGCGAGTAGCCGAAGAAGCCCTGGATGTCGGTGAGGCCGTTGGTGCCGCCCGTGGTGGCCTGCTGGCCGACCAGCCAGATCGACAGCGCGGCGGCCAGGGCCTGGCTGAGGATCGCGAAGTACGCGCCCTTCACCCGGCGGCGGAAGACGAAGAACCCGAGGACGGCGGCGACCGCCATGGGCAGCAGCACGGTCATGGCGAGGGCGAACGCCGGGTTCGCGAAGGGCTTCCACCACCAGGGCAGCGTGTCTCCGGTGCCGTAGAGCTGCATGAAGTCGGGCAGGGTCTCGCCGGTCGCGGCGGCGTCGGTGAGTTTGAGGTGCATGGCCATGGCGTAGCCGCCGAGGCCGAAGAAGACGCCCTGGCCGAGGACCATGAGCCCGCCGCGGCCCCAGGCGAGGCTGACGCCGACCGCGACGATCGCGTAACACAGGTACTTGGCGAGGAGGTTGAGGCGGAAGTCGGAGAGGAGGACCGGTGCGACGCCGAGCAGGAGCACGGCTCCGAGGACGAACCCGGCCGGGACGCGGAACCGCTCCAGCAGGGACAGGGACTGCGGCGTCACCACGGCGGGGGTGGCGGTGGTCGTTGTCGTCATGCCAGGCTCCGGGTGCGCAGGGTGTACAGGCCCTGGGGTCGCCACTGCAGGAAGGCGACGATCGCCACGAGCACGATGACCTTGGCGACGCTGACCGTCGTCGAGTACTCCAGCACCGACTGCAGGACACCGAGCGCGAAGGCGGTGATGACGCTGCCCTTGAGCTGCCCGATACCGCCCACCACGACGACGAGGAAGGCGTCGACGATGTAGTTGGTGCCCATCGTGGGTCCGATCGGTCCGACCAGGGTGAGGGCGACACCGGCCACGCCGGCGAGGCCCGAGCCGATGAAGAACGTGATGCGGTCGACCTGGCCGGTGGCGATGCCGGAGACCTCGGCGAGGTCGCGGTTCTGGACGACAGCCCGGATCCGACGGCCCAGCGACGTGAGTTTCAGGATGAGGGTGAGGGCGAGGACGCTCAGCAGGGCGAGGCCGAGGATGAACAGCCGGCTGCTGGCGAAACTGACGCCGCCGCCGAAGGAGATGCTGCCGGTGAGCAGGTCCGGGGCGTGGGTCTGCACGTTGGGGGCGCCGAAGATGTCGCGGGCGAGTTGCTGGAGCATCAGCGAGACGCCCCAGGTCACGAGCAGCGTGTCCAGCGGGCGGGTGTAGAGGCGGCGGATGAGCAGCCATTCCAGCAGGGCGCCCATGGCTCCGGCGACCAGGAAGGCGACGGGCAGGGCGACGAGCAGGGAGACGCCCGCGCTGCTGATGGATTTCTGCAGGACGTACGTGGTGTAGGCGCCGGCCATGATGAACTCGCCGTGCGCCATGTTGATGACGCCCATCTGGCCGAACGTCAGGGTCAGGCCGAGGGCGATGAGCAGCAGGACGGCACCGATGCTGATGCCGGTGAAGGACTGGTTGAGGATGACCGTCATGGGGTCGGCTCCGGGTCGGGGACGGAGGTGCGGGTGTGCGCGTGTGCCATGGGCGTGACCCGGCCCCCCACGAGAGGGCCGGGTCCGGTGCCGGGCGGGGCGTGGCTCAGGAGAGGCCGGAGGCCCAGGAGTAGCCCTTGAGGTACGGGTCCGGCTTGATCGGCTTGCCGGAGTTCCACACCTCGGTGATCAGGCCGTCGGAGCCGACCTTGCCGATCCGGGCGGTCTTGTAGACGTGCTGGGTGGCACCGTCGACGGTGACCTTGCCCTCGGGGGCGTCGAGTGCGATGCCGTCGGAGGCGGCCTTCACCTTCGCCACGTCGAAGGAGCCGGCCTTCTCGACCATCTCCTTCCACAGGTAGACGGAGATGTAGGCGGCCTCCATCGGGTCGGAGGTCGGCTTGTCCTTGCCGTACGCCGCCTGGTACGCCGCGACGAACTTCGTGTTGGCCGCGCCCGGGGTGGTCTCGTAGTAGTTCCAGGCCGTGAGTTGGCCGTCCAGGTACTGGGTGCCGATGCTCTTGACCTCCTCCTCGGCGATGGAGACGGAGAGCACCGGCAGGCTCTTGGCGGTCAGGCCCGCGGACTTGTACTCCTTGAAGAAGGCCACGTTGGAGTCGCCGTTGAGGGTGTTGAACACCGCGTCGGCGCCGGCGCCCTTGACCTTGTTGACGATGGTGCCGAACTCCGTGGACCCCAGGGGCGCGTAGTCCTCGCCCACGACCTCCATGCCGTTGGCCTTCGCGTACGCCTTGATGATTTTGTTGGCGGTCCGCGGGAAGACGTAGTCGCTGCCGACCAGGTAGAGCTTGGTCAGGCCCTGCTTCTTCAGGTAGTCGAGGGCCGGCACGATCTGCTGGTTGGTGGTCGCGCCGATGTAGAAGATGTACGGCGACTGCTCCAGGCCCTCGTACTGGACGGGGTAGAACAGCAGCGACTTGTACCGCTCGAAGACCGGCTTGACGGCTTTTCGGCTGGCGGAGGTCCAGCAGCCGAAGGTGGCAACGACCTTGTCGTCGGTGATGAGCGCCTCGGCCTTCTCGGCGAAGGTGGGCCAGTCGGAGGCGCCGTCCTGGCTGACGGCCTTGAGCTTCTTGCCCAGCACGCCGCCCGCCGCGTTGATCTCCTTTACCGCGAGCAACAGCGCGTTGTGGACGGTGACTTCGCTGATCGCCATCGTGCCCGAGAGTGAGTTCAGCAGACCGACCTTGACCGTGTCCCCGGAGGTGTCGGCCTTGGCGCCGGAGCCGGTGGACGTGCTGTCGCCCGTCTTGGCGCCGCACGCGCTGAGGGCTGCGGACGCGCCGACGGCCGATATGCCTGCCAGAAGACCGCGTCTGCTGATGCTGAACCCGGACATGCACAACCTCCTTGCCCCGAAGGGCGATACGAAGAGAGCGGAAAGACTCTGGGGGGAGGGATGAGGGGAAGGCGCTTCAGGGGCGGCGGCGTCGACGCACGGGTTCCCCAGCCGTTCCGGGGTGACCTCCGGGCTGGTCGCTGAAGTGCGACCACAGCCTGCGGGGAAACTGTTTCAACCGCGTTTCAGAGCAATTGAAGAACAGTTTCCAGCGGAAGTAACGCAGCCGTTAAAACAGAAGAAGCCGCTGCTGAATACGCCCGTTCGAGGGCATCACAGCAACGGCGATCAATGCTTCCTGCGGAAAGGATCAGTTTTTCTGATTCCCCTTGTCAAGAGCCCGGTGATCGACGATAGGCTCAGGCACCAGCCGGCGAGCACGAGTTGGAGGAGCACGATGGCGAGACGGCCCCAGGAACTGCTCTACCTGCTCACGCGGGCCGAACGTCTCGCCGTGCGCCGAGTGCAGTCCGTCCTCGACGAGTTCGACTGCTCCGTGGAGGCGTGGCGGGTGCTCGACCTGCTATCCGACGGGCAGGGCCACAACATGACAGCCCTCGCCGACCACGCCTTCCTGCCGGCTCCCAGCCTCACCAAACTGATGGACCAACTCGTCGACCAGAACCTGGTCTACCGCCGTGTCGACCCGGCCGACCGGCGCCGCGTCCTGGCCCACCTCACCCCACGGGGCAAGCAGCGGTGGCAGTTGCTGGCGCGTGAAGTACGGACCGACTGGGGGGACTTGGAGCATCTGCCTGCGGGCGAGGAGCTGGACGGCCTGCTCACGCAGCTGGCCGAGGCCCTGGAAGGACGGCCCACGACCGGCCCGGCACGCGTTACAACAGGTCGTGCGGGGAAGGCAGTTGGGCGAGCACGTTGAAGTCCAGCCCGTCCGCCTCCGCCAGGTAGATGCGCTGGCGGACATGCCGGTCATGAAGGTGGAGCAGGCCGCGCGGGCCCTCGTAGGAGACCGTCTCGGCGGTGGCGGAGATCGCTGAGACGTCCAGGGTGCGGGCCCGCTCGATGAGCGAGGCGAGCAGCAGCACCCCTTCGTAGCAGGATTCGCCGAGGCTGCCGGGGGCCGGAGCTTCGATGCCGAAGCGGTGAGCGTACTGGCCGTGGAAGTCCAGGGTGTCCTGGTTCGCCAGTGAGGCGAAGAATCCGGCCGTGCTGAAGAGGTCCCCGGTCGTCCCCGGACCGCTGGCCATCAACATGTTCTCGTCCATCAGGGTGCTCAGCCTGAGACACCGCTGGTCGAGGCCGGAGACGGCGAAGGCCCGGTTGAAGCGGACCGCGTCGCTGCCGACGAGCAGCATGAGCACACCTTCCGCGTCCGTGTGCTCGATGCGCCGCAGCACGTCGGCGAAGTCCTCGGTACCCAGCGGCAGGTACGCCTCGCCGCACACCCGTCCACCCCGCAGCGCGCGGGCGTAGCGGCGGGCGGCCCGGGCGGTGTGCCGGGGCCAGACGTAGTTGTTGCCGACGACGAACCAGCGGCGTACCCGCCGCGTCTCGGCGAGCAGCCGCATGGCGGGCAGCAGCTGCCAGTCGGGGGTCTCACTGGTCATGAAGACACCGTCCGTGCGCTCCCCGCCTTCGTAGAGAGCGGTGTACACGTACGGCACCCGGTGTGCGATGCGCGGCGCCATGGCCTGCCGGACGGAGGAGATGTGCCAGCCGGTCACGCCGTGCACCGCACCGGTTGCCACCAGGGCCTCGACCTCCTCGGCGACCTTCTGCGGGTCGGCCCCACCGTCGATCTCCAGCAGCCGCAGTTCCTTGCCGAGCACGCCGCCGGCCTTGTTGATCTCCTCGGCGGCCAGCCGCGCGCACGCCTCACAGGCGGGACCGAAGATCCCGGCAGGCCCCTGCATCGGGTACACGAGCGCGACGTTCAGGGTCGAATCGTCGGCCGTGAACCACTCGGGGGCGTGGAGGTGGAGCGGCCGGCGCATGCCCCCATGATTGCCCGACGGCGATCAGCACCCAAGCACCGGCCGGGATCGCAACCGATTCGTAGGCATGTGGAGGCGATGCGCGCAACCCGGCAGGAGGCGCGGGGCAGCACCCGAGGACGGACGTGTCACACACGATGGCCCCGCGCCCGAGTGACAGTCTCGGGCACGACTCCCCCTTTCTGCAAGTACATCGCTATTGCACATTATTTGCAATAGAGCTCGGGGGCCTCACTCGCCGCCCTCCAGGTCCCCCTCAGTCTCCAGGTACACCCGCCGCAGCTCCTCCAGCACCGCCGGGTCGGGCTTCTCCCACATGCCGCGCGACTCCGCCTCAAGAAGACGTTCAGCGATGCCGTGCAGGGCCCAGGGGTTGGCCTGCTGGAGGAATTCTCGGTTGGCCGGGTCCAGGACGTAGGTCTGGGTGAGCTTGTCGTACATCCAGTCGGCGATCACGCCGGTGGTGGCGTCGTAGCCGAACAGGTAGTCCACGGTGGCGGCCAGCTCGAAGGCGCCCTTGTAGCCGTGGCGGCGCATCGCCTCGATCCACTTGGGGTTGACGACCCGGGCGCGGAAGACGCGGGAGGTCTCCTCCACCAGGGTGCGGGTGCGGACCGTCTCGGGGCGGGTGGAGTCGCCGATGTACGCCTCGGGGGCGGTGCCGCGCAGGGCGCGGACGGTGGCGACCATGCCGCCGTGGTACTGGAAGTAGTCGTCGGAGTCGGCGATATCGTGCTCACGGGTATCGGTGTTCTTCGCCGCCACCGCGATCCGCTTGTACGCCGTCTCCATCTCCTCGCGCGCCGGGCGGCCGTCGAGTTCGCGGCCGTAGGCGTAGCCGCCCCAGACCGTGTAGACCTCGGCGAGGTCGGCGTCGGTGCGCCAGTCGCGGGAGTCGATGAGCTGGAGCAGTCCGGCGCCATAGGTGCCGGGGCGGGAGCCGAAGATGCGGGTGGTGGCGCGGCGCTCGTCGCCGTGGGCGGCCAGGTCGGCCTGGACGTGTGTGCGGACGTGGTTGGCCTCGGCCGGTTCGTCCAGGGACGCGGCCAGGCGTACGGCGTCGTCTAGGAGGCCGATGGTGTGCGGGAAGGCGTCGCGGAAGAAGCCGGAGATGCGCAGGGTGACGTCGATGCGGGGGCGGCCCAACTCCTCGTAGGGGATGGGTTCCAGGCCCGTCACGCGGCGGGAGGCGTCGTCCCAGACGGGGCGGACGCCGAGCAGGGCGAGCGCCTCGGCGACGTCGTCGCCGGCGGTGCGCATCGCGCTCGTGCCCCAGAGGGAGAGGCCGACGGAGGTGGGCCAGTCGCCGTTGTCGGCGCGGTAGCGGGCGAGGAGGGAGTCGGCGAGGGCCTGTCCGGTCTCCCAGGCGAGGCGGGAGGGGACGGCCTTGGGGTCGACGGAGTAGAAGTTGCGGCCGGTCGGCAGGACGTTCACCAGGCCTCGGAGCGGTGAGCCGGAGGGGCCCGCCGGTACGAAGCCACCGGCCAGCGCGTGGACGGTGTGGTCGAGTTCGGCGGTGGTCGCGGCGAGGCGCGGGACGACCTCGCGGGCGGCGAACTCCAGGATGGCGACGACCTGTTCACCGTGCTCGGTGGGAACCGCGGTCGGGTCCCAGCCCGAGTCCTCCATCGCCTGGACGAGGGCGCGGGCCTTCTCCTCCGCCTCGTCGGCCGTCGTACGAGTCGCGGCGGACTCGTCGAGGCCGAGGGCCTCGCGCAGGCCGGGGAGAGCGGCGGTGCCGCCCCAGATCTGGCGGGCGCGCAGGATGGCCATGACCAGGTTGACCCGGTCCGCACCCTGCGGCGGCTTACCCAGGACGTGCAGGCCGTCGCGGATCTGTGCGTCCTTGACCTCGCACAGCCAGCCGTCGACGTGCAGGAGGAAGTCGTCGAAGCCGTCGTCGCCGGGGCGGTCGACCAGGCCGAGGTCGTGGTCCAGCTTGGCGGCCTGGATGAGCGTCCAGATCTGGGCGCGGATGGCCGGGAGCTTGGCCGGGTCCATGGCCGAGATCTGGGCGTACTCGTCAAGGAGTTGCTCCAGGCGCGCGATGTCGCCGTAGGAGTCGGCGCGGGCCATGGGCGGGACGAGGTGGTCGACGAGGGTGGCGTGGACGCGGCGCTTGGCCTGGGTGCCCTCGCCGGGGTCGTTGACCAGGAAGGGGTAGACCAAGGGGAGGTCGCCGAGGGCGGCATCGGGGCCGCAGGCGGCGGACAGACCGGCGTTCTTGCCGGGCAGCCACTCCAGGTTGCCGTGCTTGCCGAGATGGATCATCGCGTCCGCGCCGAAGCCGCCCTCGGACTGCGGGGCGGCGATCCAGCGGTAGGCGGCCAGGTAGTGGTGGGAGGGTGGGAGGTCCGGGTCGTGGTAGATGGCGATCGGGTTCTCGCCGAAGCCGCGCGGGGGCTGGATCAGGATGAGCAGGTTGCCGAAGCGCAGGGCCGCGAGGACGATGTCGCCCTCCTTGTTGCGGCTGTGGTCGACGAACATCTCGCCGGGGGCGGGACCCCAGTGCTCCTCGACCGCCGTCCGCAGCTCCTCCGGGAGCGTGGCGAACCAGCGCCGGTAGTCCGCCGCCGGGATCCGCACCGGGTTGCGGGCCAGCTGCTCCTCGGTCAGCCAGTCCTGGTCGTGGCCGCCCGCCTCGATCAGCGCGCGGATCAGTTCGTCGCCGTCGCCGGAGGCCAGTCCGGGGATGTCGGCGCCGCCGAAGTCGTAACCCTCCTCCCGCAGCCGACGCAGGAGGGCGACCGCGCTGGCCGGGGTGTCGAGACCGACCGCGTTGCCGATCCGGGAGTGCTTGGTCGGGTAGGCGGACAGGACCAGCGCGAGGCGCTTCTCGCCGGGCGGGATGTGCCGAAGTCGCGCATGGCGTACGGCGATCCCGGCGACGCGGGCCGCGCGCTCGGGGTCGGCGACGTAGGCCGGGAGGCCGTCGGCGTCGATCTCCTTGAAGGAGAACGGCACGGTGATCAGGCGGCCGTCGAATTCGGGTACGGCGATCTGGCTTGCGGCGTCGAGGGGTGAGACGCCCTCGTCGCTCTCCGCCCAGGCCGTGCGGGAGCCGGTCAGGCACAGGGCCTGGAGGATCGGCACGTCGAGGGAGGTGAGGGCGCCCGCGTCCCAGGACTCGTCGTCTCCGCCGGCCGATGCCTCGGCGGGCTTGGTGCCGCCGGCGGCCAGGACGGTGGTGACGATCGCGTCGGCGGCGCGCAGTTTCTCGATCAGCTCGGGTTCGGGGGCGCGCAGGGAGGCCACGTACAGCGGGAGGGGACGGGCGCCCGCTTCCTCGATGGCGTCGCACAGTGCGTGGACGAAGGCGGTGTTGCCGCTCATGTGGTGGGCCCGGTAGTAGAGCACCGCGACCGTCGCGGAGCCTGGGGTGTCGCGCTCCGGGCGCTCCAGCGGGCCCCAGGCCGGCGCGGGCGCCGGAGCTTCGAAGCCGTGCCCGGTGAGCAGGACCGTGTCGGACAGGAAGCGGGCGAGCTGCTCCAGGTTGGCCGGTCCGCCGTGGGCGAGGTAGGCGTGGGCCTCGGCGGCGATGCCGACCGGAACGGTCGAGGCGGCCATCAGCTGGGCGTCCGGGGCTTGTTCGCCGGTCAGAACGACGACTGGGCGGCCGTCGGCGAGCAGCAGGTCGAGACCGTCCTGCCAGGCGCGCAGACCGCCGAGGAGGCGTACGACGATCAGGTCGGCGCCGTCGAGGAGGGCGGGGAGGTCGTCGAGCGGGAGGCGGGCCGGGTTGGCGAAGCGGTAGGGCACCGGTCCGGTCGCCGCGCGGGCGCTGAGCAGGTCGGTGTCGGACGTCGACAGCAGAAGGATCATGCGGCGTCGGCCTTCCTCGGGGTGTCCGCGCCCCGGGCGGTGTCGGACGGCGGGAGTTCCTGGCTCACCCGCCCCGGGCGGGGTGGGCTCACAGTGGCGGGACCGCGCCGGATTCGCACCGGCTTCCTCCCCTGTCGCCGTCGTGGCGGTGGCGGACCAGGTGATCCGCCGAGGAGCATAGTAAGGGTCACCGGGAGAGGGCGGGGCATACATTCGGCGGGATGGTGGGTATGCTCGCCGCCGTGTCCACGCCATCCCTCCCACCGTCGTCCCAGGCCACAGCCGTCTCACGGGACCGCGGTGACGCATGCCCGGGTGCGCTGCGCCTGCACGCGGCGGACGACGGCGCACTCGCCCGGATCCGCGTTCCCGGGGGTGTGCTGCGGGTCGATCAGGCCGGTGCGCTTGGGCTCGCGGCGCAGGAACTCGGCGACGGGGAGCTGCATCTGACCTCGCGGGGCAACGTCCAGCTGCGCGGGCTGCCGACGGGCTGTGGTGCCGAGTTGACGCAGCGGCTGGAGTCGGCCGGACTGCTGCCGTCGTGGCGGCACGAGCGGGTGCGCAACGTCGTGGCGTCGCCGCTGTCCGGGCTGGACGGGCACGGTTGCGCCGATGTCCGGGCGTGGCTGCGGGAGTTGGACGGGCTCGTCTGCGCGAGTGAGGCCGCGGCCGGGCTGTCCGGGCGGTTCCTCTTCGCGCTCGACGACGGGCGCGGGGATGTGGCGGCGCTGGGTGCGGACGTGACGTTGGAGGCCACGCCGGACGGGGGCGCGTGGCTGCGGATCGGGTCGTCGGATTCCGCCGCGCTCGTGGACGCCGAGAACGCGCCCCGGGCCGCGGTGCTGGCCGCCGAGGTCTTCCTGGAAGCGAGTGCCGGCCAGGCCTGGAGAGTGGCTGAACTACCGGGATCGGGTGAGGAGTTGGCGCGGGAGGTCGCACGGCGCCTGCGGACCCCGGAGGTCCGGGGCGCCTCTGCCCGGCCCCGGGCCGGGGAACCGCCGCCCGGTCCGGTCACCCGCCCCGACGGCACGACGAGTCTCAGTGTGCTCGCCCCGCTGGGCCGTCTCACCGCCGCCCAGTGGGACGAGGTGACAGCCGCCGCGTCCGGCGAACTGCGCATCACCCCGTGGCGCGGGGTGATCCTCCCTCTGGTTCCTGCCGAACGGCTCCCCGGGCTTGACGCCGTCGGTCTGATCACCGGCCCGGCTTCCCCCTGGCTCGGCGTCGGCGCCTGCATCGGACGGCCCGGTTGCGCCAAGTCGCGGGCGGATGTCCGTACGGAGGCGGCAGCGGCGCTCACAGCGGGCGGCGGGCTCCCGGCGTACTGGTCCGGCTGCGAGCGGCGCTGCGGCCGGCCGCGCGGCGACCACGTGGACGTCGTCGCCGCCCCGGACGGCGGCTACCGGATTTCCGTCGTACGCGCCGGCCGTGTCCTGACGACGTACACGGCCGACAACTCTTCCCTTCTCGCCGCCGCTGTGGCGGCGGCCCATATGCATGACCAGTAGGAGCACGGTGTTCGAGTACGAGAAGGACGGCGCGGCGATCTACCGCCAGTCGTTCGCCACCATCCGCGCCGAGGCGGACCTCACGGGGCTGCCCGCCGATGTCGGCCAGGTCGCGGTCCGGATGATCCACGCCTGCGGGATGGTCGACCTCGTGCGGGACATCGCGTACACGCCCGCCGTGGTGGCCCGCGCCCGGGAGGCGCTGCGCGCGGGCGCGCCCGTCTTCACCGACGTGCAGATGGTGGCCAGCGGCGTGACCCGCAAGCGGCTGCCCGCCGGCAACGACGTGCTGTGCACCCTCTCCGACCCGGCCGTCCCCCAGCTCGCGGCCGAGCTGGGCACCACGCGCAGCGCCGCCGCACTGGAGTTGTGGCGCGACCGGCTGGAGGGCGCGATCGTCGCCGTCGGCAACGCGCCCACCGCCCTCTTCCGGCTCCTGGAGATGATCGAGGCGGGCGCGCCCCGCCCCGCCGCCGTGATCGGCGTCCCGGTCGGGTTCGTCGGCGCCGCCGAGTCCAAGGACGCGCTGACCACGCACCCGTCCGGCCTGGAGCACCTGGTCGTCCGTGGCCGCCGTGGGGGCAGCGCCATCGCCGCCGCCGCGCTCAACGCGATCGCGAGTGAGGAAGAGTGAGCGGGAAGCTGTACGGCGTCGGGCTCGGCCCCGGCGACCCGTCCCTGATGACCGTGCGCGCGGTGGAGGTCATCGCCGAGGCGGACGTGATCGCGTACCACAGTGCCCGGCACGGACGCTCGATCGCCCGCTCCATCGCGGCGAAGCACATCCGCGCCGACCACGTCGAGGAGCCGCTGGTCTACCCGGTGACGACGGAGAGCACCGACCATCCCGGCGGCTACCAGGGCGCCATCGACGACTTCTACGCCGAGGCGTCCGCCCGGCTCGCCGCGCACCTCGACGCCGGCCGGACCGTGGCGGTCCTGGCGGAGGGCGACCCGCTCTTCTACGGCTCCTACATGCACATGCACAAGCGGCTCGCCGACCGCTACGACACCGAGGTCATCCCCGGTGTCACCTCCGTGTCGGCCGCCGCGGCCCGCCTGGGCACCCCGCTCGCCGAAGGCGAGGAGGTGCTGACCATCCTGCCGGGCACGCTGCCCGAGGAGGAGCTGACCGCCCGGCTCGCGTCGACGGACGTGGCCGTCGTGATGAAGCTGGGACGCACCTTCACCAAGGTGCGGCGGGCGCTGGAGGGTTCGGAGCGGCTGGGCGAGGCCCGGTACGTCGAGCGGGCCACCATGAGCGGCGAACGCCTCGCCGAACTGGCCGCCGTGGAGCCGGAGTCGGTGCCGTACTTCTCGGTCGCCGTCCTGCCGAGCCAGGTCGACGCCGAGCCCCCCGCACGGGAGCACGGGGAGGTCGTGGTGGTCGGCACCGGGCCCGCCGGACCGCTGTGGCTGACGCCCGAGACACGCGGCGCGCTCGCCGCCGCCGACGACCTGGTCGGCTACACCACCTACCTGGACCGGGTGCCAGTACGCCCCGGCCAGCGCCGCCACGGATCCGACAACCGGGTCGAGGCCGAGCGCGCCGAGTTCGCCCTCCAGCTCGCCAAACGGGGACGGCGGGTGGCGGTCGTCTCCGGCGGCGACCCGGGCGTCTTCGCGATGGCCACGGCCGTGCTGGAGGCCGCCTCACAGAAGCAGTACGAGAATGTCCCGGTGCGCGTGCTGCCGGGTGTGACCGCGGCCAACGCCGCTGCCGCGCGGGCGGGGGCTCCGCTGGGGCACGACTACGCGGCCATCTCCCTCTCCGACCGGCTCAAGCCCTGGGAGGTCATCGCAGAGCGGCTGCGCGCCGCTGCCTCGGCCGACCTGGTGCTGGCCCTGTACAACCCGGGCTCGCGCAGCCGCACCTGGCAGGTGGGCAAGGCCCGCGACCTGCTGCTGGAGCACCGGGCGCCGGAGACTCCGGTCGTGGTCGCCCGGGATGTCGGCGGCCCTGGTGAGGGGGTGCGGATCGTGCGGCTGGCCGACCTCGATCCGGCCGAGGTCGACATGCGCACGATCCTGCTGGTCGGCTCCTCCCAGACCCGGACAGTACGGCGCGGGAACGGCGAGGAGGTCGTCTGGACGCCGCGCCGCTATCCCGAGCAGGGCAGTTCCTAGAGGCCGAAGGCGCCGCCCTCGACGAGGATGAGCACGCCGAGCGCGATGAGGACGAGGGGGAGCAGGACGTGCCCCCAGCGGCTCAGGGCACGGGCGACGACGGGCCGGGTCGCGAAGAACCGGCCCGCCAGGCACCACACACCGACCAGGACCAGGAAGACGACGGTGTAGACGGTCATGCCGCCGACTCCGGCGGTGGCGAAGACGGGGACGTAGACGCCGATGTTGTCGCCGCCGTTGGCGAAGGTGACGGCGGCGACCTCCAGCGGGCGCGGGCCGCCCGCACACCCTTCCTCGTCCTCTTCCGTGTCGTCGCCGCGCCCTCGCCAGGTCTGCCAAGCGGACTTGATTCCCAGAGCGAGCGGAAGCAGGCCGAGGTACGGGATCGCGCTCTCGGGCAGGAAGGTCGCGCCGAACGCCGCCGCGACCGCCACCGCAAGGATGGCGGCGAAGCCCAGGTACTGCCCGAGCACGATCCGCCGGGCCTCGCCACGCCCGCCCGCACCCTGGGCGAAGAACAACGACAGGATGAGGATGTCGTCGATGTTGGTGACGGCGAACAGGCCGACGGCCTGCCCGATGATGCCCAGGTTCACTGACCAGCCCGTTCCGGTGGGGACGACGATGCCCGGGCGACTCTACGCGGTGCTACTCGGCGCCCTGTTCGACGGGCGCGGGCCCCTGGGCCAGCCCCGCCGTCCACTTCTCCTCGATCCGGCCGACCTTCCACACCAGCAGGGCGATCGCCCAGGTCGCGAAGAACAGTCCGACGATGACGTAGCCGATGATGTTCAGGTCGAGACCGGAGACCCAGTCCCAGAAGGCGCCGTGCAGGCCGGCCTTCTCCGCGACCAGGCCCAGCAGCTCGACCGTGCCGATGATGAGCGCGACGGCCACCGAGAGACCGGTGATGGTGAGGTTGTAGTAGACCTTGCGGACCGGCTTGGAGAAGGCCCAGCCGTAGGCGAAGTTCATGAACGAGCCGTCGATCGTGTCGAGCAGCGACATGCCCGCCGCGAACAGGATGGGCAGGCACAGGATCGCGTACCAGGGCAGCCCGGAGGCGGCGCCCGAGCCCGCCAGGACCAGCAGGGCGATCTCGGTGGCGGTGTCGAAGCCGAGGCCGAACAGGACACCGAGCGGGTACATCTGCCACGGCTTCGTGATCGACTTCATCACCTTGCCGAGGATGCGGTTCATGAAGCCGCGGTTGTTGAGCTGCTCCTCCAGGGCGGCCTCGTCGAAGTGGCCGGAGCGCATCTGCTGGAACACCTTCCAGATACCCACCATGATCACCAGGTTGATGATCGCGATGACGTAGAGGAAGGTCCCGGAGACGGTGGTGCCGATCCAGCCGGTGACGCTGTGCAGGGTGGAGTCGTCGTTCTCGACCGGTCCGGCCAGCGCCTTGACGCCGAGGGAGAGCAGGAAGGCGAGCGCGAAGACGATCGTGGAGTGACCGAGCGAGAACCAGAAGCCGACCGACAGCGGGCGCTGGCCCTCGTTCATCAGCTTCCGGGTGGTGTTGTCGATCGCGGCGATGTGGTCGGCGTCGAAGGCGTGCCGCATGCCGAGGGTGTAGGCGGTGACGCCGATGCCGATGCCGAAGGTCTTGGTGCCCAGGCTGTAGTGCTCCGGGGCGACGATCGCGACCAGCGTGAACCAGCCGATGACGTGCAGTGCCAGGATGAACGCGGCCATCCCGCCGACACTGGCCCACTCTTTTCGGGTCATGGAGGTGCGGATGCGGTGCCACGAGATGCCGCCCCGCCCGGCTGGGGAGGCCGGGCCGGCGGGATCGGGAGCGGTGGTCATGGGGACGTGGGCCTTACTTCTCGGCGTACGGCTGTTTTCAGCCGCGCCTTCCAGGCTTCTGCGTATGGGTTGCAACTACAAGTCGATGGCGGTAAAGCCCGTGTCAGCTTTCAGTCAGCGTCCGGGAAAGCCCGCAGGTCGCATCCCCGCCTGACCCACCGGAGCGCCTGTTCCGCGTCTTGCACGGCCTGCACGCCCTCCGGGGCCTGCGGCCTGCGTACGACGACCACGGGCAGCCCGGCCTCACGGGCGGCTGTCAGTTTCGGCGCGGTGGCCGCTCCCCCGCTGTCCTTCGTCACGACGACGTCGATGCGGTGCGCGCGCAGCAGCTCGCGTTCCCCGTCGAGGGTGAAGGGGCCTCGGTCGAGCAGCACCTTCATGCGGGGCGGGGTGGGCGGCTCGGGCGCGTCCACGGACCGCACGAGGAACCACAGGTCGGTGAGGTTCGCGAAGGCCGCGAGCCCCATGCGCCCGGTGGTGAGGAAGACGCGCCGGCCGAGCGCGGGCAGCAGCGCGGCGGCCTGTTCCAGCGAGTCGGCCTCGTGCCAGTCGTCCCCCTTCGCCGGGACCCAGCCGAGGCGCCGCAGGGCGAGCAGGGGAACATGGACGGCAGTGGCGGCCCGTGCCGCGTGGAAACTGATGGTCCCGGCGAAAGGGTGTGTGGCGTCGATGAGCGCGTCCACCTCGTGCTCGCGCAGCCACCCGGCCAGCCCCTCGGCGCCGCCGAAGCCGCCCACCCTGACCTCGCCGGGCGGCAGCCGGGGCGCTGCCACCCGCCCGGCCAGCGAGGTCGTCACCCGCAGCCCGGGCGAGGGGTCGGCCGCCAGGAGTTCGGCGAGGCGGCGGGCCTCGGTGGTGCCGCCCAGGATCAGCACGTGCACGAGACTTCGGTTCCCTTCATGAATGAGCCCACGGGCGCGCGCGGCGCCCAGCTGAAGCACACCGGTCTGCGGCCCGGCTGGACCACCGGCGCCTGCGCGACCGCGGCGACGACGGCCGCGTACACCGCGCTGCTGACCGGCGAGTTTCCCGACCCGGTGACGGTCACGCTGCCCAGGGGGCAGACGCCGTCGTTCGCCCTGGCGGCGGAGGAGCTGACGGACGGGGCAGCCATGGCTGGGGTCGTGAAGGACGCGGGCGACGACCCGGACGTCACCCACGGCGCGCTGGTACGGGCGAGAGTACGGCGGCTGCCCGCAGGGACCGGTGTCGTTTTCAAGGCGGGTCCCGGCGTGGGCACGATCACCCGGCCCGGCCTTCCCCTGCCCGTCGGTGAGCCGGCCGTCAACCCGGTGCCCCGCCAGATGATGCGCGACCACGTCGCCCGGGTCGCCGCCGCGTACGGCGGCAGCACAGACGTGGAGATCACCGTTTCCGTCGACCATGGCGAGGAGATCGCCCGCTCCACCTGGAACCCCCGCCTCGGGATCCTCGGCGGGCTGTCGATCCTGGGGACGACCGGGATCGTGGTGCCGTACTCGTGCTCGGCGTGGATCGACTCCATCCGGCGCGGCGTCGACGTGGCACGGGCAGCCGGGCGGACCCACGTGGCGGGCTGCACCGGCTCGACCTCGGAGAAGACGGTCGTCGCCGCGTACGGCCTCCCGGAGGACGCGCTGCTCGACATGGGCGACTTCGCGGGCGCGGTACTGAAGTACGTCCGCCGCCACCCCGTCGACCGCCTCACGATCTGCGGCGGCTTCGCCAAACTGTCGAAGCTGGCGGCCGGCCACCTGGACCTGCACTCCGCCCGCTCCCAGGTCGACAAGGGCTTCCTCGCCGAACTGGCCCGGCACGGCGGCGCGGACGAGGCCCTGGTCGCCGAGGTGGCCGACGCCAACACCGGACTGGCCGCCCTCCAGCTGTGCGCGGCGGCCGGGGTCCCGCTCGGCGACCTGGTGGCCATCACCGCCCGTGACGAGGCGCTGGCCGTGCTGCGGGGCGCGCCCGTCGCAGTCGACGTGATCTGCATCGACCGGGCGGGGACGATCGTGGGTCGCAGCGAGGTCGCCGGACCTGCGGTCAGCCGGTCCTGAACCACAGTTCCGGTCGTTCCCAGGTGACCTTCGGCGGTGTCGGAGGCACTGTTCCCGCCCGTTCGGCGCCCACGCTCCGATAGAACCCTTCGGCCTGCGGGTGGGAGACCACGCGGACGTCGCTCAGGCCGACCTGCCGGGCCCGGTCGAGCATGTGCTCGACAAGGAGCCGGCCGATGCCCCTGCCCTGGGCATCGTCCGCGACGAACAGCAGGTCCAGCTCCGGGACGTCGGGCCACAGGGAGTAGAAGCCCAGCAGGCGCCCCTCGCCGTCCTCGGCCAGGAAGACCTCGTGCCGGGCGACGTCCTCCGCCGTGACCCGGTACCCGACGATGATCGGGGCGTACTGCCCCTGATAGGCGCCGGACGCATGCACCATGCCCGTGAGACGCTCGGCGTCCTCGGCGACCGCCCGACGGATCACCATCTCAGCAGACATGCCGCTCGCGCTCCGGCGAGTACAGGTGGCTGTCCCGGAACTGCTCCGCGCCCAGCGTCCGCCCGACCATGATCACGGCCGTGCGCAGGACTCCGGCCTCCTTCACCTTCCCGGCGATCTCGTCGAGCGTGCCCCGGATGATCACCTCGTCCGGGCGGGAGGCGTAGGCGACCACGGCGGCCGGACAGTCGGCGCCGTAGTGCGGCAGCAGTTCGCCCACCACGCGGTCCACGTACTTGGCGGCCAGGTGCAGCACGATGAGCGCGCCGCTGCGGCCGAGGGTGGCCAGGTCCTCGCCCTCGGGCATGGCGGTGGCGCGATGGGCGACACGGGTGAGGATCACGGTCTGGCCGACCGCCGGCACGGTCAACTCCCGCTTCAAGGACGCCGCGGCGGCGGCGAACGCGGGCACGCCGGGGACCATCTCGTAGGGCACCCCGGCCGTGTCGAGGCGCCGCATCTGTTCGGCGACCGCACTGAACACGGACGGGTCCCCGGAGTGCAGTCGCGCCACGTCGTGCCCCTCCTCGTGGGCGCGGATCAACTCGGCGGTGATCTCGTCCAGGTCGAGCTGGGCGGTGTCCACCAGCCGTGCGTCCGGCGGGCATTCGGCGAGCAGTTCGCGCGGCACCAGGCTGCCCGCGTACAGGCAGACCTGGCAGGCGGCGAGCGTACGGGCGCCACGCACCGTGATCAGGTCGGCGGCGCCGGGACCGGCGCCGATGAAGTACACGGTCATCTGTCTGCTCCTGGAAGGGGGTTGACGGTGGTCCGGGCGGCTTTGCGGGCGGCCCACTGGGTGACGGGCATCGCCTGCCGCCAGCCGGTGAAGCCGCCCACGGGCACGGCGTGCGCCACCGCGAGCTTCACCAGCTCACCGCCGTGGCGGCGGTAGGCGTCGGCAAGGAGCGCCTCCGACTCCAGCGTCACGGTGTTGGCGACGAGGCGTCCGCCGACGGGCAGCGCTTCCCAGCAGGCGTCGAGGAGGCCGGGTGCGGTGAGGCCGCCGCCGATGAACACCGCGTCCGGCGGCGGGAGTTCGGCCAGGACGCCGGGTGCGGCACCGGTGACGACGGACAGTCCCGGCACGCCGAGCCGGCCGGCGTTGCGGGTGATGCGTTCGGCGCGCACCGGGTCGCGTTCGACGGTGACCGCCCGACAGGAGGGGTGTGTGCGCATCCACTCGATCGCGATCGAGCCCGACCCGCCGCCGATGTCCCACAGCAATTCACCGGGTGCGGGAGCGAGCACGCCGAGTGTGGCGGCGCGGACGTGGCGTTTGGTGAGCTGGCCGTCGTGCTCGTACGCCTCGTCCGGCAGTCCCGGTGCGGCGCCGAGGCGCAGGGTGTCCGGGGCGCGGCGGCACTCGACGGCGACGATGTGGAGGGGGTCGCAGGGCTCGTCGCGCCAGTCGTCGGCGGTGGCCGCGGCGGTTGTACGTTCCTTCGCACCGCCGAGCTGTTCCAGCACCCGCATCCGGCTCGGCCCGAAGCCACGGTCCCGCAGCAGTGCGGCGACCTCACCGGGAGTGGTGGCGTCCGCGCTGAGCACGAGGAGCCGTCGTCCCTCGTGCAGGGAAGCGGCCAGGCGGGCCACGGGCCGGCCGACGAGCGTGACGACCTCGACGTCCTCCAGCGGCCAGCCGAGGCGCGCGCAAGCCTGGGAGACGGAGGAGGGGTGCGGCAGGACGTGCACGGCACCGGCGCCGAGGACCTCGGTGAGGGCGCGCCCGATGCCGTAGAACATGGGGTCTCCGCTGGCCAGCACGGCAACCCGGCGACCAGTGTGCGCGGCGAGGAGGCCGGGAACCGCGGGCCGCAGGCGTGAGGGCCAGCAGATCCGCTCCCCCGTGCACTGCGGCGGGAGGAGGTCCAGCTGACGCGGGCCGCCGACGAGGACCTCGGCGTCGAGCAGGGCGGTGCGGGAGGTGTCCGGGATGCCCCTCCAGCCGTCGGCTCCGATCCCGACGACGGTCACGGCGGCGGGCAGGACGGGGCGTTCGGGGGTCACTGCTCGACACCTCGGGTCCGGGGACAAACAAACACGCACTCTACGGGCGGCGACCTGCACACCCCTGAAGGGGTACACACGACCACCCGACCTATTGCACACTACTTGCAATAACTTTCAGAGTGCAGGAAGGGTGGGCGATGGCTTCTCCGATCGTGCTCGGCATCGAGTCGTCCTGTGACGAGACCGGCGCCGGGCTGGTCCGTGACGGGCGGCTGCTGGGGCATGCGGTGGCGTCGAGCATGGACGAGCACGCCCGTTTCGGCGGGGTCGTGCCCGAGATCGCCTCCCGGGCGCACCTGCACGCGCTGCGCCCGGTCGTCCGGCAGGCGCTGGACGAGGCCGGCCTGGCGCTGTCCGATGTCGGTGCCGTGGCCGTCACCACCGGGCCGGGACTCTCGGGTGCGCTCCAGGTGGGCCTTGCCGGGGCGAAGGGGATCGCCTACGCGCTGGGTGTGCCTCTGTACGGTGTCCACCACCTCGCGGGCCATGTGGCCGCCGACACCCTGGAGCACGGCCCGCTGCCGGATCCCTGCATGGTGCTGATCGTCTCCGGCGGCCACACCTCCCTCCTCCTCGTCCGCGACCTGGCCCGCGATCCGATCGTCCACCTCGGCGACACCCTCGACGACGCCGCCGGGGAGTGCTTCGACAAGGTCGCGCGGGTCTTCGGGCTGCCGTATCCCGGTGGTCCGGCCATCGATCGGGTGGCGTGCGCGGGGGATCCGCGTGCTGTCTCCTTCCCCCGTCCGCTGCCGGGGTCGTACGACTTCTCCTTCTCGGGGCTGAAGACGGCCGCCGCCCGCTGGGCCGAGGGCCACGTGGGCCGCGAGCTGCCGGTGGCCGACGGGGCGGCGTCGCTCCAGGAGGCGGTCGCCGACGTGCTGACCCGCAAGGCGGTCGCGGCCTGTCGCGAGTACGGCGTGGGGACCCTGGTCGTGGTGGGCGGGGTCGCCGCGAACTCCCGGGTGCGGTCGCTGGCCGAGGAGCGATGCCGGGCCGCCGGGATCATGCTCCGTGTGCCGCCCCTGAAGCTGTGCACGGACAACGGCGCGATGATCGCCGCGGTCGGTGACCTCCTCGTACGGGCCGGAGTCGATCCCGCACCGCTGGACGTGTCGATCGACCCGTCGGCGCCTTTGGAGTACGCCTGCCTGCACCCGGTTTCGACAGGGACGGTGGCGGCCTGATGAGCGACATCCGCATCTTCCAGGGCGCCGAAGTGCGCGCGCACTCAGGCGCCTTGCACGACGTCTACGTCGAGGCGTTCTGCGCGCCGCCGTGGAACGAGGACGAGGAGAAGGCGATCGAATTCCTGGGCCGGCTGGTCAACGACGTCCGGCGTCCCGGCTTCACCGCCGCGCTCGCTTTCACGGGATCGGACGTCGTCGGCTTCGCCACGGCCTGGACGACCCGCGCCCCCTTCCCCACCGACCGCTGCTATCCCCAGGCCGCCGCCGGCCTCGGCCCCGACCACACCATGGCCTGGCTGGTCGGCGCCCGCGAGATCGACGAACTCGCGGTCCGTCCGGCGGCCCAGGGCACGGGCCTGGCCGGCGAACTGCTGGAGGCGGTGACGGCGGACGCCCCCGACGGCCGCTCCTGGCTCCTCACCTCCGTCCGGTCGCCCCGGGCCATGTCCTTCTACCGCCGCCAGGGCTGGACCCAGGCCACCCACCCCTCCCCCGACGGCAAGGGCATCGCCGTCTTCCTCGGACCGCACCACCCCGCCCGCTCCCTGGCCCCCCAACCCCTCTGAGAACCCGGAGCCCCGTCCTAGGCACCGCCGGGCTCCGGCACCGCCTCCTCGCCGGGCGGGCCACACCGTCGTCACGGGTTGGGCACCGCCCGCGCCCGCCGCCTAACCGGGAGAAGTCCGATCATGGCTGTCGAGAGCGGCCCCGGGATCCCGCCATCCGCCCTCGGGGCCCGGCATCCCAACTTCGGCCGACTGATCCGCGACGAAGCGACCGACACCGTGGTCTGCCACGTGTGCGGGCGGGCCTTCCGCTCACTCGGGGCGCACATCCGCGTCCACGACATGACCGCGGCCGAGTACCGCCGGGAGTTCGGCCTGCTGCGCACCCGGGCGCTCAGCGCGCGTTCCCTCTCCCGGCAGCAGTCCCGCACCCGCCTCGCCGGATACCGGGCATCGGAAGAGACCCAGACGCGCTTCGAGGCAGGCCGGGCGATGGCCCGCTCCGGCGAACTGGCCCGCAGACGCTGGAACACCGACGCACAGCGCCGACCGGACTCGGAGGAGCTACGGCAGGCCCGGCGGGCAAGCCTCGACGCGGGCCGCCGCACCCAGACCCGCGCCGCCGGTGAACGAACGGCCGCCGCACTGCGGGCCCAGGGATTCACCGACCTCGAACAGGCGCTGCGGACCGTGTACGCCGACCAGCAGCACAGCATCGAGGACACAGCCCGCATCCTCGCCATCGGCAGGAACCCGGTGCGACGGCTGCTGACCGAGTACGGCATCCCCATCCGCCCCAGCGGACAGAACTCCGCCACCGGCCGACGCGCACGCGTCCAGCTGAACGACCGTGCCGCCGCCGAACGCGTCGGCGCCCAGGACATCAGGGTGTGGCTGCGCGAGCGGACGGCCGAGGGCGCCACGCTCCGGGAACTGGCGGCAGCCACCGGCCGCAGCATCCCATGGGTGGCGGCCCGGACCGGTGCGCGGTGAGGCCGCCGCTCTACACGACGGCTGTCATGGTGGCGAACACCACGACGTTGTTGGGGTAGTAGTGCCGGTCCGCGTCGAACTCGCCGCCGCAGGTGACCAGGCGCAGCCCCGCGTAGTCGAGGTTCTTGTACACCTCCAGGGTGGGGAACGCCGCCTTCTCGTACTCCTCGACCCGGTCCACCGTGAAGGTGACGGTCCTGCCGTCCTCGCGTGAGACCTCGACGGTGTCACCGGTCTTGACGGTCTTCAGCTTCTTGAAGACCGCGTCCGCTCCGTTCCAGGTGACGTGCCCGGCGATCACCGCGGGCCCTTCCGAGCCGGGGGTGGGTCCGGGCTCGTACCAGCCCGCCAGATCGGGGTCCTTCGGGGTCGTCATCGCCCCCTTCTCGTTCTGCCCCAGCGTCTCCAGTGCGCTCGACACACCGAGGGAGGGAATGGTGACCTTCGTCGGCACCGACCTGTCCAGGGCGGCGACGGCCTGGGCACCGCCCGAACCCGCCGCCGGTGTCTGAACGCCGCCCGTGCCCAGGTCCGTGGTCTGGCCCGGAGAGGTCTGCGAGCCCGCTGTGTCCTGGCCCGCGCAGCCGGTGAGGAGCAGGACCGCCGTAGCGGCCACGATCAGAGCGGCGCGGCCCCGCCTTCCTCCGGCCCGTACGCCGGTGCCGACGGAGCGGTTCACGCGGCACTCCCGGTCTCCGCCGGCGTCGCCGCGGCACGGGACGTGGACTCCATCCGCCGACGCGTGACGACGAAAACGCCGGCAGCCGTCGCCGAGGCCGCGGCGGCGGTGCCGATCAGCATTCCCGGGGACATGCCGCCTGCGCCGGAAGACCCGGTGCCGGTCTCGATCCCGCCGACCGGGACGGACCCGACCGCCGCGCCCTTGACCTCGCCGCAGTTGGTCGGAGCGGTCGCCTCCTGCGGGAGCTTCGGGTCGAGTTCACTCTTGCCCGCCCCCTCGAAGTCGTACTTGTCGTTGCCGTTGCGGTCGATGCCGTGCTGCACGACGTGCAGGTCCTTGATGTGGTCGATCACGTCCTGCGAGACGGGGATGGTCCGCTTGTAGGAGATCTTCCCCTCCTTGTCCGCCACCGGCATCCGGTCCACCGCGAGACCACTGGTCGCCGCGTCGGTGTCGCCCGACACGGTGAGCGCGATGTTGATGTCGCCGTAGTGGACCGTGGCCTCGGTGTTGTTCAGGATCCCGTCGCCGTTGGTGTCGGCACTGTCGTCCGGGCACACGAAGTCGTGCCCCTCGGTGGACCCGTGCAGGTGCTGCGCCGAGGGCTGGCCCGGCACCATGCCCTCGGACTTGATCCACACCGTCAGCTCCGTGCCGCGGGCGCTCAGCAAGACCGTTCCCTTGGAGCCGGAGTCGTTCAGCTGCTCCAGGTCGATCTGGTAGGCCGGAGTGTCCTCCTCCGCGAACACCGGTGCCGAGCCCGCCACACCGAGCAAGGCGGCCGGAAGAGCGGCGAGTACCGCGAGACGGGCGGTGCGCTTGGCTGTCACGTTCATTCCTTTTCCGCGGCCCCCGGAAGCCGGGTGACCGCATCTCGTACGGCTTCCGCGCGACGCCGGGCGGCACCTCGAACGACCCACCCGGACACCAACGCCCCTTGCCTGCACAGCAGTTACAGCAATCGAAGCTCTTATTGCGACTCATATGCAGTTACCTATGTAACGCAAGAAGGGTGCCGGGTGTTCAAGCCCACGCGACGCTCCCGAAGGATCCCGGACGCGAACCGGACTGACGCCCGGCGACCTTGGGTAGCCCTGTTGTCGCAAATGATTCGCAACAACAGTTCGATCGCAACAAAGGTGTGAGGCTGATGACGACCCGTCGGATACGAGGTGCCGCCGTCACGGCGGCGATGGTCACCGGGCTCGCCGCCTGCTCGGCGCCCAGCAGCGGCGAAGGCGACGGTGACAGCAAGGCCGCCGAGTCCGTCGTGATCGGGGTGGCGTCGGAGCCGGACACCCTCAGCCCGCTGCTCGGCTACGGCAAGGACGGCAACTCCAAGGTCTTCGACGGGCTCCTCGCCCGCGACGCCGACCTGAAGCTCAGACCCGCCCTGGCGAAGGCCCTCCCCGAGGTCGCCGCCGACGGGCTCACCTACACCTACGCCCTGCGCGACGGCGTGGAGTTCAGCGACGGCGAGCCGCTCACCTCCGCCGACGTGGTCTTCACCTACGACACGATCCTCGACGCGAAGACCAACAACACCGCCCGCAGCGAACTGGACGCCATCAAGGACGTACGGGCGGACGGCGACAAGGTGGTCTTCACACTGAAGTACCCCTACGCGCCGTTCGCCGGGCGCACGGTCCTGCCCATCGTCCCCGAGCACATCGCCGGAGCGCAGGACCCCAACACCGGCTCCTTCAACACCAAACCGGTCGGCACCGGCCCGTACGTCCTCTCCACCTGGAGCAAGGGCGAGAAGCTCACCTTCAAGGCCAACCCGAACTACTGGGGCGGGAAGCCGAAGGTGAAGACGTTCACCATGGCCGTCATCTCCGACGACAACGTACGCGCCACCCGCCTGCGCTCAGGCGACCTCGACGGCGCGATCCTCCCGCCCAACCTCGCCGCCACCTTCAAGAACGACAACGGGCTGAAGACGTACGACGCCAAATCCTACGACTTCCGCACCGTCACCCTCCCCCAGGAGAACAAGGTCACCGCCGACCGCGCGATCCGGCAGGCCCTCGACGCCGCCGTGGACCGCAAGGCCATGGTCGACAAGATCCTCGACGGCGCGGGCCGGCCCGCGTACGGGCCCCTCCCCGTCGACGACCCCTGGTTCGCCAAGGGCATCGAGCGCGCCCAGGACCTCGGCAAGGCCAAGCGGATCCTGGACCAGGCGGGCTGGAAGACCGGAGACGGCGGCATCCGCGCCAAGGAGGGCCGGCGGGCCGCGTTCACGCTCCTCTACCCCTCCGGCGACAAGGTCCGCCAGGACCACGCCCTCGCCTACGCCTCCGACGCCAAGAAGGCGGGCATCGACGTGAAGGTGGAGAGCGCCACCTGGGAGGTCATCGAGCCGCGGATGAAGAACGACGCCGTCCTTGCCGGCTTCGGCAGCACCGGCGACCCCGACTTCGGCCTCTACACCCTCCTGCACTCCTCCCTCGCCGGCGACGGATTCAACAACATGGCCCGCTACGACGACCCGATCGTCGATCAGGCCCTCGACACCGGCCGCCGCAGCTCGGACACGGCGACACGGAAAGCCGCGTACGAGTCACTGCAGCGCGAGCTGGTGAAGAACCCCGGCTACACCTTCCTCACCCACATCGACCACCTCTACGTCCTCGCCGACCGCTGGAACGGGCTGACCACCCAGCTCGAACCGCACGAGCACGGCTTCGCCAGCGGCCCCTGGTGGAACATCGAGGACTGGCAGCCCAAGAAGTGACCGCCGCATCCCTGCCCTGGGGAGCGATGGCACGCCTGGCGGGGCGGCGACTGCTGTTCGCCGCCCCCATCCTCCTCGTCGTCACCTTCGGCGTCTTCGCCATCGCCGCCGCCTCCCCCTTCGACCCCGTCAGGGCGTACGCCGGCACCGCCGCCCTCGGCGCCGACCAGGAAACGCTGGACCGGCTGCGCGACAACCTCGGCGTCAACCAGCCCCTCACCGCCCGCTGGTGGCACTGGCTGACCTCCGCCCTCGGCGGAGACCTCGGCCAGTCCAGCGTGCTGCGCCAGCCGGTCGCCCAGGTGATCGGCGAACGCCTCCTGTGGTCCTCACTGCTGTGCGCGGTCGCGTTCGTGGCCGCCGTGCTGACCGGCACCCTGCTGGGGGTACTGGCCGCACGGCGGCCGGGCTCCTGGCTGGACCGGGGCGTCACCTCGCTCGCCTACACCCTGGAGGCCGCACCGGTCTTCTGGATCGCGCTGCTGGCCGTCTGGCTCTTCGCCCTCCAGCTGGACGTCCTCCCGGCCGGTGGCCTCACCGACACCGCCAGCGAACAGGTCACCCCAGGCCAGGTGACAAGCCACCTGATCCTGCCCGCCGGAGTGCTCGCAGTCTCCCAACTCCCCTGGTTCACCCTCTACGTACGCCAAGGGGTCACCGGCGCCCTCGCCGAGGACCCCGTACGCGGCGCCCGCGCACGGGGCCTGAGCGAGCACACCGTCCTGCTCGGCCACGCCCTGCGCTCCGGACTGCTCCCGGTACTCACGCTGATCGGCTCCCGCGTCCCCGAACTCATCACCGGCGCCCTGCTGGTGGAGACCGTCTTCAGCTGGCCGGGCATCGCGGCGGCCACAGTCGAGGCCGCCACCGCCGTCGACTTCCCCCTCCTCGCCGCCCTCACCACACTCGCCACCGCCGCCGTCCTCGCCGGCAACCTGCTCGCCGACCTGCTCTACGGATTGTTCGACCCGAGGGTGAAGTTCAGTGACATGTGACTCCCCCGCTCCCGACCCGGCCGCCTGGCGGTCCTACGGGACGAAACGCCGCTCCACCCGGACCGTACGGGTGCGTACCTCCGCCGTTCTGGTCACCGCGACGGCCCTCGCCGTACTCCTCGTGCCGCCGCTGGTCCAACTCGACCAGCAGGCCGTCGACCTGTCCTCGAAACTGCTCCCGCCGAGCTGGTCGCACCCCTTCGGCACCGACGACGTCGGCAGGGACCTGCTCCTGCGCTGCGTCTACGGCCTGCGGGTCTCCCTGCTGGTCGGCGTGGCCGCAGCGCTCACGGCCACCGTGATCGGCACCGCGGTCGGTGCTGCCGCCGGGGCCCTGGGCGGCTGGGCCGACCGCGGCCTCATGCGGTTGGTCGACACCTTCTCGTCCGTACCCCACCTGCTGCTCGGCATCTTCATCGTCGCGATGTTCCGGCCCGGCGTATGGCCGGTGGTGGTCTCGGTCGCGCTCACCCACTGGCTGTCCACCGCCCGGATCGTGCGCGCCGAGGTGCTGTCCCTGCGCTCCCGCCCCTACATCGACGCCGCCGTCTCCGGCGGCGCATCCCGGTGGCGGATCGCGGTACGACACCTGCTGCCCGGCGTGCTGCCCCAGGCCGCACTGGCCGCCGTGCTGATGGTGCCGCACGCCATGTGGCACGAGTCGGCGCTGTCCTTCCTCGGACTGGGCCTGCCCACCCACATGGCCAGCCTCGGCAACCTCATCCAGAGCGCACGCGGCTCACTGCTCGCCGGACAGTGGTGGCCGACCCTCTTCCCCGGCCTGTTCATCATCATCCCCACCCTCGCCATCGCCGGCCTCGCCGGGGCATGGCGGGAACGGATCAACCCCCGCAGCCGATCGGAGCTGATGCTGTGACACAGCCACCCCCGATCCTCTCGGTCCGCGGCATGTCGGTGCGCTTCCTGATGCCCGGCGATCGCCGCATCGCCGCCGTCACCGACGCCCGCTTCGACGTCGCGGCCGGCGAATGCCTCGCCCTCATCGGCGAGAGCGGCTGCGGCAAGTCCGTCCTCGCCTCCGCCCTCCTCGGCCTCCTCCCCGCCAACGCCCAGACCGCGGGCGAGGCCCGCCTCGGCGACCTCGACCTGCTCGCCGCCGACGAACGGACTCTGGCCCGCGCCATCCGGGGCCGCCGCATCGGCCTCGTCCCGCAGAGCCCGGCCGCACACCTCACACCGGTGCGCACCATCCGCTCCCAGCTGGAGGAGACGGTCACCGCGCTGACGGACGTCCGAGGCCGCACGGCCGTACGCAAAGCCGCCGAAGCATCCGCGTCCCGCACGGCATTCCCCCTCGACCACCTCGACCGCCACCCCCACGAACTCTCCGGCGGCCTCGCCCAACGCGCCGCCACCGCCCTCGCCCTCGTCGGCAACGCGCCCCTCCTGCTCGCCGACGAACCCACCACCGGACTCGACCGTGACCTGGTCGAGCACACGGTCGACGAACTACGCCGCCACATCGACGACGCCGACCGCGCCCTGCTGATGATCACCCATGACCTGGCCGCCGCCGAGCGAACAGCCGACCGCGTCGCCGTCATGTACGCGGGCCGCATCGTCGAGATCACCGATGCCAACGCCTTCTTCGGCACGCCCGGCCCCCGCCACCCCTACAGCCGGGGCCTGCTAGACGCCCTGCCCGACCGCGTCTTCGCCCCCATCCCCGGCATGCCCCCGGAACTCGGCGACCTCCCCGACGGCTGCGCGTTCGCACCACGCTGCACCCGCGTCACCGGCACCTGCACCACAGCCCCTCCGATGACGAACTCCGTCGCCTGCCATCACCCGCACGTCGCGGAGGACGCCCGTGCTTGAACTGCACGCCATCACCGCCGGATACGACCGCCACGCACCCGTCATCCGAGGCGCCTCTCTCACCGTCGAACCTGGCGAAGCCGTCGGCCTGCTCGGCCCCAGCGGCTGCGGCAAATCCACCCTCGCCCGTGTCGCCGCCCTCCTGCACCGTCCCGACTCCGGAACCGTCCACCTCGACGGCACACCGGTACGCCACTGGCGCCACCGCGCCCCGCGTGAACAGCGCACTGCCTTCGGCGTCGTCTTCCAGCAACCCAGACTTTCGGCGGACCCCCGGCTGAAACTCACCGACCTGATCGCCGAACCCCTGCGCGCCACCGGCCGCCGCAAGGCACTACTGCCCGAACGGGTCACCGAGCTCGCGGCAACCGTCGGCCTGACTCCGGACCTGCTCGGAAGACGCCCCCACGAAGTCAGCGACGGCCAACTCCAACGCGCCTGCCTCGCCCGCGCCCTCATCCTTCGCCCGCGCTGGCTCATCTGCGACGAGATGACCGCCATGCTCGACGCCTCCACCACCGCAGCCCTCGTCACGGTCGTCGAGGACTACCGCCACACCACCGGCGCCGGCCTGCTCGCCGTCGGCCACGACCGCACCCTCCTGTCCCGCTGGTGCGACCGCACCATCCACTGGGAGACGCTCCGCGGTTAACCGTTCATCGCTGGGGGCAACGCGACATCAGCCCACACCAGCACGGACACGCCTGACGAGACTGTCGAGCGCGTCCGAGGCTTGCCGTCCCGCCCTCCGCAGACTTCCCGACCACTCTCACCCCCACAGGGCGCCCCACGTGCCCCACCTGCGTATCGACAGGTCGGACGGAACTGACGGTATTTGAGGCCAAAACCGACCCGGTTCCCGGCAAAGACAATCAGCGAGATGTTCTAGCCAGTGATCACTTCCAGGTTCTACCGCGGGGGCGACCAGCAGTGATCGAGTTCAGCCAGAGTGGGTTGGCAAGAAGACACCTCGTACATGTACTTCGCGGTGCATCCGGTGCCGAGATGTCCGCTACAGACCGGCACCAGACCACATTTGACACCCGAGATGCCGGATATGCCGCACGCATGGCGGACAGAGACGACGATACCTAGAACCCAAATTCGCCCCGGATTCGACCCGGGGAGTTTGTTCAGCGAGTGAACATAGCCTCTGACCTGCGGAAATAAAGGGCGGCAGACGAGCAGAGCTATACGCCGGGTTCTGTCACCCAACCGCCTCGCGGCGGCCGGGGAGACGGCCATCCATCTAGGGCCGGTGTTGCCACCGGCCTCGTGCGGTCTACCCGCGGACTCGGGCGGGCAGCCCTCGAGCGTCCGCGCAGAGCGCGCCTTTTACAGCGGCTCCTTTTGACCTTGCTCCGGGTGGGGTTTACCTAGCTGCCCAGGTCGCCCTGGGCACTGGTGGTCTCTTACACCACCGTTTCACCCTTACCCGGCGCCGAAGCACCGGGCGGTTTGTTTTCTGTGGCACTGTCCCGCGGGTCACCCCGGGTGGCCGTTAGCCACCACCTTGCCCTGTGGAGCCCGGACGTTCCTCGGGAAGCCCCCTAGGGGGACTCCACGCGGCCGTCCGCCCGGCTCGTCTGCCGTGTCGACCATGTTACCGGGCGCCTGTCCCGGCGGGGACCAGCCGCCGTCGCCAGCACCGAACCCGCCAGGATCAGGGCGAAGGCCAGCAGGACGCCGGTCGTCAACGGTTCGTCCAGGAAGATCGCGCCGGCCGCCACCGCCACCGCCGGGTTCACGTACGTGATCACCGTCGAGCGCGTCGGGCCTATCTCCTTGATCAGTTCCAGGAAGGCCACGAAGGCGATCGCCGTGCAGATCGTGCCGAGGGCCGCCAGGGAGGAGAGGACGGGGGTGGACGGCATCTCAGAAGGCCAGGTCAGGGCCGCCGGTATGGCGTAGACGAGCGCGGAGAGGGCCAGGCAGGGGGCTATGAGCTGCAGCGTCGGGACGTCCTTCAGGCGGCGGGCCGCGATCAGAGGGGCCGTCGCGTAGCCCACCACCGTCAGCAGCACCTCGGCCAGGGAGCGCGCGTCTCCGCCGGTCAGGTGGGGGATCGTGAGGACTCCCACGCCCGCCAGGCCCACCGCCAGGCCCGTCATCCGGCGGGCGCCCAGGATCTCTCCCTCTCCGAAGAAGCGGGCCGCGAGCACGCCGACGATCGGGACTCCCGCGATCAGCAGGCCCGCCGTGGAGCTGGAGAGGTGGCGCTCGGCGTCGGTCAGGGTGAACCAGGGGCCGATGATCTCTATGCACGCGAAGGCCAGCATGGGCGCCCAGTGCGCCCGGACGGTCCGCACGAAGCCGCCTTGGCGGATCGCGAAGGGCAGCAGGAGCAGTGCGCCCAGCGCGCACCGCGTGAACACCACCATCGACGGGGAGAGGTCCTCCACCGCCACCTTGATCAGCAGGTAGGGGATGCCCCAGACCACTCCCATCAGGGAGAACAGGAACCAGCCGCGTGCAGTCATGCCCGCAGTTTCGGTCCGGTCAGTACCGTGCGTCTTGAACGCTGTTGCGGTACGCCGCCGGCGTCACGCCCAGGACCCTGCGGAACCAGCGGGTCAGGTGTGCCTGGTCCGCGAAGCCGACCAGCGGGGCCACCTCGGCGGGGCGCAGGCCGGCGTCCAGCAGGGCGCGGGCGCGGTGCACGCGGTGCTGGGCCAGCCAGGCGTACGGCGGTACCCCCATCGTCGTACGGAATGCGCGGAGGAGTTGGTAGCGGGACAGGTCCAGGCCCTCGGCCAGGTCGGCGAGGGAGGGGGGTGCCTGGAGTTCGTCGGCCAGGCGGTCGCGTACCGCGAGCGCTATGCGGTGTGCGCCGGGGACGGTGTCCGGCAGCGGCCTGGCCGTCGAGTGGCGGCGGGACAGGGCCGTCAGGAGCCAGGGGAGGCGGGATTCCGCCTCCAGGGGGTCGGGGCAGGTGCTCAGGGTGGTGTGGGCGGCGCGGAAGGCCGCGGCGAGTTCCGGGTCGTCTATCAGGGGCTCGCGGAAGTGCGGGGTGCCGCCCAGGGTGCCCTCGGTGAGGAGGGAAGGGCCGGCGTACAGGGCGCGGTAGGCGTAGCCGTCGGTGGGGTTGCCGGGGCCGCCGGTGTGCATCTCGCCGGGGGCGAGGACGACGATGGAGCCGGGGCCCGTGCGGATGTGGCCGCCCCGGTAGTCGATGATCTCCGAGCCTCCGACGCAGACGCCGACCGTGAACTCGTCGTGGGCGTGTGGGGCGTAGACGTGCTTGTCGAAGCGGGCGGTCAGGAGGTCGAGGGGCGGGCCGCAGCGGCCCAGCCTCGCTCTCGTCCACAGTGCCTGTTCCATGCCTGCCGCACCCCTTCGTCCGCTCGAAGGGTGCAACACGGGGCGGGTCGGAGAAAGTCCGAGGTGTCCGAGGTGTCCGAGGTGTCCGGGGCGAAGGCGTCCGCCCTTGACCCTGCCGCAGCGTCAACGTCTCTACTGGTCCCATGCGGATCGGAGAACTCGCCGAGGCTGTCGGCGTCACCACGCGGGCCGTGCGGCATTACCACCATCAGGGGCTGCTGCCCGAGCCCGAGCGGCTGGCCAACGGGTATCGGGACTACACGCTGCGGCACGCCGTCGTGCTCTCGCGGATCCGGCGGTTGACCGAGCTCGGGCTCGGGCTGGCGGAGATCAGGGACGTCCTCGCCGAGGATGCGGGGAGGGTCCTCGCGGAGGGCCCCGGGGAGGAGCTCGCCGAGGTCGCCGGGAAGGACCTCGTCGAGGTGCTCACCGAGCTCGATCAGGAGCTGGCCCGGCAGGAGGCGGCGATCCGGGAGCGGCGGGAACGGTTGCGGGTGTTGCTGGAGGCGGAGCATCTGCCTGCCGAGGGGCCGGTCTCCCCGGAGCTCACCGCGCTGTTCGCGCGGACGGCGGAGCGGGTCTCCGAGTCCCCCATGGCCGCCCTGGACCGCGAGGTCCTCGCCCTGATGGAGACGGCCGCGCCCCCGGCCGAACGGGAACGGCTGCTCACGGCCCTCGGCTCGCTCCTCGAGTCACCGGAGGCGGTGGCCCGCGTCGACGAGGCGTACGCCCTGCTGGACGCCCTCGCCGACGCCGAGCCCGACGACCCCCGGGTGGAGACGGCCGCCCGGCGGCTCGCCGAGTGCACCCCGCGCGAGCTGCTCCCGGACCGCGCCGCCATCGATCACGAGCACTCCTTCCTGCGGGCCCTGTACGCCGACTTCGCCCCCGCCCAGGCGGAAGCCGTCCGCCGGACCCTGCGCATCCTCACGGAGGAGCCGTGAGAGCGGTCCGGGCACTTGTCCTGCATGAGATACGGCTCCTCGTCAGCCTGGTGCTGTGGGCCGGCCGGCGGCTGCACGGGGTCGGGGGCGGGCGGGCGTTCGGGTATGCGCGGGGGCAGGGCGCGGTGATGGCCGGGTTCGGGTTCGTGTGCCTCGTCGAGACGTTCACCATGTCGGTGCTGCTGCGCGACCGGCCCACCGCGCACCGGGTGGTGCTGGTCGTCGACGTCTACACCCTGCTGTTCGTGGTCGGGCTGTACGCCGCGATGGTGGTGCGGCCGCATGTCCTGTACGGCCATGAGCTGCGCGTCCGGTACGCCGGTCACGTCGATCTGCGGATCCCGCTGGATCGGGTCGCGGCGGTACGGCGTGAGCGGGCGCACACCCATGAGCGGGCCGACGCCGAGCTGAACCTCGCGGTCGGGTCACAGACCTCCCTCACCCTGGAACTGACCGAGCCCGTCCCCCACTTCAGCCTCCTCGGCCGCCGCCGGGACATCACCGTCGTCCGTCTGCACGCCGACGACGCCGGCAGTCTCGTACAAGCCGTCGCACAAGCCGTCACGCGAGAGCGAAACGCACCGTCCGGTGTGCTGGATCGGCCTCGGTGAGGCGGACGCGGAGGCGTTCGCCGAGGGGGAGCGGGTCGCCGTCGACGCGGCCGACGACCGCCGGGGACTCCAGCTGGACGGTTCCGGTGGTCGGGCGGTGGTCGTCCAGGTCGACGACGGAGCCTTCGAACACCTCGCCCACCCGGTCCTTCAGCAGCGCCGCCTCGACGAGGTCCACGCAGGCCCGCTCGACGGCGTTCGCGCGGCGTCCGCCCTCGGCCATCTCCTTCGGCAGGGCGTCCAGGGCGGCGAGCACCCCTTCGGGCGGGGGCTCGCCCGCGACGGCGGCGAGGCAGAGTTCGGTGGCGTAGCGGTCGGCGAGGCGGCGGAGAGGGGCCGTGCAGTGGGCGTAGGGGGCGGCGACGGCGGAGTGGGTGGTGATGTCCGGCAGCCTCCCGTCACGGAAGACGGTGTAGCCGGCGCCCCGGAGCAGGGTCGTGCACTCCTGGAGGAAGGCCGCGTGGGCGGGGCGGTGCGGGTCCAGGGAGCGGACGAGGGCGGCGTACGAGACGTGATGCGGCCAGTCGATGCGCAGGGCGTGCGCCGTGCGGCGCAGTCTGCCGACGGCGCCGTCGGGGGCGGGGGGCAGGGTGCGCAGGATGCCGGTGCCCGAGGCCAGCATCAGGTCGGCCGCGGCCATGCCGGTGAGGAGGGAGAGCTGGGCGTTCCAGCCCTCGGCGGGGAGCGGGGCGCGGTAGGTGAGTTCGTAGCCGTGGTCGTGGTCGACGATCTCCTGTTCGGGGGCGTTGAGGGAGATGCCGCCGCGCTCCGCCTCCAGGGTCTCCCGCAGGCGCCCCACCTCGGCGAGCAGGCTCAGCGGCTCCTCCGCCGTTCCGTCGTCGATCCGGCGCTGCGCCTGCGCGTAGTCGAGTCTGGTGCGGCTGCGGACGAGGGCGCGGCGCAGGTCGACGGCGAGGGTACGGCCGTCCGCGTCGAGGTCGACGGTCCACAGCGCGGCGGGGCGGTCCCGGCCGGGCAGCAGGCTGGCGGCGCCCTCGCTCAGGACGGCCGGGTGCAGCGGGAGCTTCCCGTCGGGGAAGTAGAGGGTGGTGACGCGGCGGTGGGCCTCCTCGTCCACCGGTCCGCCGGGTACGACGAAGGCGGCGACGTCGGCGATGGCGTACCGGACGCGGTAGCCGGTGCCCTGCCGGGACAGGTGCAGTGCCTGGTCGAGGTCGGTGGCGCCGGGCGGGTCGATGGTGAGGAACGGGATGTCGGTGGCGTCGTACGGCGGCAGCGCCGGGGCCCTGGCCGCGCGTTCCGCCTCGGCCAGGACGCCGAGCGGGAAGGCGAGCGGCGCGCCGAGCTCGGTGCGCAGCTGGTCGAGGGCGTCCCGCAGGGCGGCTTCGGGGGCACCGGTCACGCGGATGTGGCGGCGGGGCATACGGCGAGCGTAGGGCGAGGGCGGCCCGGTGGCACGCCGTACGCTGTCGCAGAGCCCCACCGAGAAGGAGAACCCCGTGCTTGTCCTGCTGCCGCCCTCCGAGGGAAAGGCCTCGTCCGGTCGTGGCGCGCCGTTGAAGCTGGAGTCGCTGGCGCTGCCCGGACTGACCGCCGCCCGGGAGGCCGTGCTCGGTGAGCTGGCCGAGCTGTGCGCGAGCGACGAGGAGAAGGCGCGCGAGGTGCTCGGGCTCAGCGAGGGACTGCGCGGCGAGGTCGCCAAGAACGCGGAACTGCACACCGCGGGCGCGCGGCCCGCCGGGGAGATCTACACGGGGGTCCTGTACGACGCCCTGGACCTGGCCTCGCTGGACGCGCCCGCGAAGAGGCGCGCGGGGCGGTCGCTGCTGGTGTTCTCGGGGCTGTGGGGCGCCGTCCGGGTGACGGACCGGATCCCGTCGTACCGCTGTTCGATGGGGGTGCGGCTGCCGGGGCTCGGGGCGCTGGGCACGCACTGGCGTGCGCCGATGGCGGAGGCGTTGCCCGAGGCGGCCGGGGACGGGCTGGTGCTCGACCTGCGGTCGGCGGCGTACGGGGCGGCGTGGAAGCCGAGGGGCGAGGTCGCCGGGCGGACCGCGACGGTACGGGTGCTGCACGCGCCGACCCGGAAGGTCGTCAGCCACTTCAACAAGGCGACGAAGGGGCGGATCGTACGGAGTCTGCTGGCGGCCGGGATCGCGCCGAAGGGCCCGGCGGAGCTGGTGGAGGCGCTGCGCGAGCTCGGGTACGTGGTGGAGGTGCGGGAGCCGGCGCGGGCAGGGACGCCCTGGACGCTGGATGTGCTGGTGGACGAGGTGCACTGAACCCGGGCACCAGGCCTGCGTCATTGCAGCATGCGCAATGACCTTTGCGCGGGTTGCACCCCGAGGGCAGGATGAGGCGCATGACCTCACCGCTGCCCTCCTCTTCGGCTGCCTCGGTACTGGATCTGGCGCCGGTCGTGCCCGTCGTGGTCCTCGACGACGTGTCCGACGCCGTGCCGTTGGCGCGGGCGCTGGTGGCGGGCGGGCTGACCGCGATCGAGGTGACGCTGCGGACGCCGGTCGCGCTCGACGCGATCCGGGAGATCTCCGGGGCGGTCCCGGAGGCCGTGGTCGGGGCCGGGACCGTGATCGCGCCGGAGCAGGTCACGGCGTGCGCGGCGGCGGGGGCGCGGTTCCTGGTGAGCCCGGGCTGGACGGACGTACTGCTGACGGCGATGCGGGCGTCCGGGCTGCCGTGTCTGCCGGGGGTGTCGACCACGTCCGAGGTGGTGGCGCTGCTGGAGCGCGGGGTGCGGGAGATGAAGTTCTTCCCGGCGCAGGCGGCGGGGGGTACGGCGTATCTGCGCTCGCTCGCCGGGCCGCTCCCCCAGGCCCGCTTCTGTCCGACGGGCGGGGTCGGCCCGGACAACGCGGCGGAGTATCTGGCGCTCCCGAACGTGGCGTGCGTGGGCGGGACCTGGATGCTGCCGGCGGACGCGGTGGCGGCGCGGGACTGGGCCCGGATCGAGGGCCTGGCGCGCGCCGCCTCCCGGCTCAGGGACGCAGGTGGGACGTGTCGTTGAAGAGGCGGACGCTGGCGTTTCCGTCGGCGTAGTACGCCACCGCCGACAGCGAGGCCGCCGAGAGCTCCATACGGAACAGCGACTCGGGCGGGGCGCCCAGGGCCAGCCGGACGAACGTCTTGATCGGGGTTACATGGGTGACCAGCAGGACCGTACGGCCCGCGTACGCCGCGACCAGCTTGTCGCGGGTGGCGGCGACCCGGGTGGCGGTGGCCGCGAAGCTCTCGCCGCCGCCGGTCGGTTCGGCCTCGGGGTCGCCGAGCCAGCGGGTCAGATCCTCGGGGTGGCGCTCCTGGACCTCGCCGAAGGTGAGGCCCTCCCAGGCGCCGAAGTCCGTCTCGATCAGCCCTTCCTCGATCGTGACCTCCAGACCGAGGCGGGCGGCGACGGCACCGGCGGTCTGGCGGGTGCGGGCCAGCGGGGAGGCGAGGATGTGCTGGATCGTGCCGCGCCGGGCGAGCGCCGCCGCGACCCGCTCGGCCTGCTCCCGGCCCACCTCGGAGAGGGAGGGGTCGGTGCCGCCGCGGCCGGAGAACCGCTTCTGCGGGGTGAGCGGGGTCTCGCCGTGCCGGAGCAGGACGAAGGTGGCGGGGGCGCCGAGGTCGGGGGCGGAACCCCAGCCGACGGAGGGTTTACCGGCAGGCGTGGCGACCGTCCGGGCCGCCCGCAGATCGGCGGCGGCCTTCGGGACGGCGGTGGGGTCGGTGTCGGCGGCAGGGTCGGTGTCGGCGGCACCGGCAGAGCCGTTGGCCTCAGCGCCCTTCGAGCTGCTCATCCCGGCCTCCGTCGCATCAGCGTCCGTCGTATCAGCGTCCGTCGTATCAGCCGCCGTCGTATCAGCCGCCGTCGAGGACGACGTACGCGCCGCGGCCAGTGCCTCGCGGGCCCTCGCCGCGCCCGCAGTCGCGTCTCCGGGCGGGCCGGCGGGCTCCGGCGCGGTCGCGGTGGCGCGGGCGGTCGCGGCCGTGTTCAGGGCGGCCCGGGACGCCTCCGGGTCCCACTGTTCGCCGCGTCGCCCCGCGTCCATCGCCTCGTTGGCGAGACGGTCGGCGTGCTTGTTCCGCTCGCGCGGGATCCACTCGTAGGTGACCTGGGCGGGCGGGAGAAGCCGGGCGGCCTCGGTGGCCAGCGGCTTCATGTCGGGGTGCTTGATCTTCCAGCGGCCCGACATCTGCTCGACGACGAGCTTGGAGTCCATCCGCACGCGCACGGTGGCCGACGGGTCGAGTTCGAGGACGGCGCGCAGACCGGCGAGCAGCCCCCGGTACTCGGCCACGTTGTTCGTGGCGACCCCGATGAACTCGGCGCGCTCGACGAGGGTCTCCCCGGTCGCCGCGTCGATCACGACACTGCCGTACCCCGCGGGCCCGGGGTTGCCCCGCGACCCGCCGTCCGCCTCGACGATGAACTCCCGCACGCCGCGGCCCCCTTACAGCCCGGACTCGGACGTGCGCACGAGGATCCGACGGCAGTTCTCGCACCGTACGACGGTGTCGGGCGCCGCCTGCCGGATCTCGCTGAGCTCGGTGATGGCGAGCTCCTGGCGGCAGCCCTGGCAGGTGCGTGCGTACAGCTTGGCCGCGCCGATGCCGCCCTGCTGCTCGCGCAGCTTGTCGTACAGCTTGAGCAGGTCGGCGGGGACGGACCCGGCGACGACCTCGCGCTCCTTGGTGACCGAGGCGGCCTCGCCGTCGATCTCCTCGCAGGCGGCCTCACGGCGGGCGGTCGCGTCGTCGATCTTGCCCTGGACGGCGCCGACCCGCTCGGTCAGCTCGGCGACCCGCTCCTGCGCGGACTCGCGGCGCTCCATGACCTCCAGGACGACGTCCTCGAGGTCGCCCTGGCGCTTGGCGAGGGAGACGATCTCCTTCTGGAGGTTCTCCAGGTCCTTGGGGGAGGTGACCGCGCCGGAGTCCAGGCGCTGCTGGTCGCGGGCGGCACGCTGGCGCACCTGGTCCACGTCCTGCTCGGCCTTGGTCTGCTCGCGGGCGGTGTCGCTCTCCTCGGTCTGCGCGGCCACGAGCAGGTCGCGCAGTTGCGTCAGATCCTTGGTCAGCGACTCGATCTCGGTGTGCTCGGGCAGCGACCTCCGCTTGTGGGCGAGCTGCTGCAGGCGGACGTCGAGGGCCTGGAGGTCGAGAAGGCGGATCTGGTCGGCGGGCGCGGCGTTCAGTTGGGGGCTCCCATTGCGCTAGAGGTGGTGGACGCCGCGTGGGCGGTCCAGGGGTCGGTGACCGTACGCGAGACATGGACCCGCAGGCCCCATCCGCTGCGGTCGGAGATCTCGTCGAGCTGGGCTGCGGCCAGCTCGCACCAGGGCCATTCGGTGGCCCAGTGCGCCGCGTCGAGCAGCGCGAGAGGACTGTGGGAGCGGGCCTCCGAGGCGGGGTGGTGGCGGAGGTCCGCGGTGAGGAAGGCGTCCACGCCGGCGGCGCGGACGTGGTTGAAGAGGCTGTCCCCGGAGCCGCCGCTGACGGCGACCGTGCGCACGAGCGCCTCGGGGTCGCCGGCCACCCTGATGCCCTGCGCGGTGGCGGGCAGCCGCTCGGCGGCGCGGGCGGCGAACTCTCGGACGGTGACCGGGTGGTCGAGCTCGCAGATCCGGCCGAGGCCGCGCCGCCCCTCGGGGTCGCTCGCGTCGGGCACGAGGGGTCGTACGACGCGCAGGTCGAGAGCGCCGGCGAGGGCGTCGCTCACGCCCGGGTCGGCGGTGTCGGCGTTGGTGTGCGCGACGTGCAGGGCGATGTCGTGCTTGATGAGGGTGTGCACGACCCGGCCCTTGAAGGTGGAGGCCGCGACGGTCGTCGTCCCGCGGAGGTAGAGGGGGTGGTGGGTGACCAGGAGGTCGGCCCCCAGCTTCACGGCTTCCTCTACGACGTCCTGTACGGGGTCGACGGCGAACAGCACCCGGGAGACGTCCTGATCCGGCTCCCCCACGACGGTGCCGACCGCGTCCCAGGACTCGGCCCGCTCGGCGGGCCACAGGTTCTCCAGCGCGGCGATGACTTCAGACAGACGGGGCACGGGGAAAAGGCTACCTGGCCGCTCTGCGGACCTGGGACGGCCGGGAGTCCGTGCGCATGACACCCGTACGGATCCGTACGCATGACACCCACCGGATCCGTACGCATGACACCCACCGGATCCGTGCGCATGACCCCGGCGACGCCCGCCGCGTGCGACACCGAGTCCGACCGCGTGCGGCACCGAGTCCCGCCCCGGTTCCGCGCCGAGTCCCGCCCGGGGCCGCGCCGAGTCCCGCGCCGGGCCGCGCCGGGCCACGCCGGGCCACGCCGGGCCACGCCGGGCCACGCCGGGCCACGCCGCGCCGCGCCGGGCCGCGCCGGGCCGCGCCGGGCCGGGCCGCGCCGGGGCCGGCACCCGACTCGGCGCCCGGTCCCACCGGGAGCAGCACAACCACCCCATACGCCTCGGGCGAATCGCTTCTGCACCACTCGTACGAGGGAAGCCCCCCGCCTCCGGCTCCCCCGCCCGCGCGTACGAAAACTAGCTTCGTCGCCGGAGGTGACCGACCCATGACGGCCTGTGCGACCGAACCCACCGCGGAGGACGGCGACGAGGACCCCACCCCGCCCGTCCCCTCGGCCCCCTGTGTGATCACCGCGGGCGGCGCCTACGGCGCTCGTCTCGCCCGCGGACCCCACCCCGACGCGTGGTTCCCGGAGCGCTGGACCCTCGACGGCCCCGAGCCCTATGCGGTACCGCTGCCCGTCCACCAGCCCGAGGAGCCCGGCACGGAGGTGCAGCCGCTGGCCGACGGCCGGGTGCTGGTCCGCCGGTCCGTCGAGGACCGGCACACCTTCTCCCTGCTCTACCCGACCGGCCCCGGCACCGGCGAGCTCCCCCTGGGCGCCGTGGAGTGCCGGGGCGAGAGGGCCCGGCTGCGGCTGCTGCCGCCGGCGCCCTGCGGCGAACGCGCCTACGCCCTCGCCGTGGGCGAGCACACCAGCACCGTGTGGCTGGTGGCCGGCGGCGCCTTCGGCCCCGAGCGGCTCGCCGACGTCCCGGGCCGCTGCTCGGGCGGCGTCTGGCTGGACGGTACGGGCCGCATGCTCGCCCTGGACCGGGAGCTCGGCGGCCGCACCAAGACGGTCGTGGTGGACCTGGAGCACGGCGAGGTCTCCCCGCTGCTGCAGATCGCCGCCGACAGCGACGACCGGCTCCTGCTCGCCGACCCCGACAGCGGCCTGCTGCTGATCCGCTCGGACGCGCCCTCCCCCGGCGCACCCCGGCTCGGCTGGGGCGTCCTCGGCAGCACCCTGCCGGTCCGGTTCCCGGAGTCCCTGCGGCTGCCCGACTGCACGCTCACGCCGTTCGCCGTCCAGCCCGGCCAGATACTGCTCCCCGAGCGCTGTGCGGTGGCGCTGCGCATCGACGGCTCCTTCGGCACCTGGGTCGGCACCTGGCGCCCCGCCGAACGGCGGCTCCATCAACTCGCCGCCCCCGAGGGCTGGCTGGCGGGCAGCGGCCTGTGGACGGCGGACGGCGTGCTGCGACTGCCGTACGCCACGCGGGACGAACCCTGCGCGGTGGCCCGCCTGGTCCCGCCGACCACCCCCGAGGAACCGGAGCCGGCCGCACCGGAACCGACGGTTCCAGAGCCCGCGGCCGCTCGTCCGGTCCCCCTGCAGCAGGCTCCCCTGGGCCGACTTGTAACGAACTAGCTGCGGTTGGCGTGGCCGCCTGGATTCGCCCCGTGGTGCGCCGGATAAAATCGCCCGGCTGTAAGAAAGATCATGTTGACGGGGTGAACTCACCAGATGAGCGACGCAAGCACGACGCAGCCGCTGTCCGCCGACGCCCAGGAGGCGGCCGGTCACGGCCGGCACCGGGGTCAGGTCTCGGCCCAGGACGGCAACGCGGCCCCCAGCGGGCGGCACCGCAAGCCGGCCGAGGACAAGGCCGAGGCGGCAGCCTGAGCGGCACGGCTGCCTGACAGTACGCCGACGGGGCTCCGCCGTCCATACCCGGACGGCGGAGCCCCGTCGCGCATCGAGCCACAATGCTGCTCTCAGGACTGCTGTTCTCTCTTCAGGCCCAGCACCTCCGCCGCCGCGAACGTCTCCCCCTCCGGCCGGTCCGCGAAGTGGGCGCCCAGAACGGTGTCCAGCTCCTCGAAGCCGAACGTGTCGCCCTTGCTGTCGAACTTCGCCCGCACCCGGGGCCGTTCGACCACCGCGACCATCCCGCCGTGCACGACGAGCAGCTGCCCGTTGACACGGGCGGCGGCCGGTGACGCCAAGTACCCGACGAGCGGGGCCACATGCTCGGGCGCGAGCGGGTCGAGCCCCTCGGCGGGCTGCTCGAGCCCGGCGAAGACGTCCTCGGTCATCCGGGTCCGGGCGCGCGGGCAGATCGCGTTGACCGTCACCCCGTACTTGGCGAGGGCCAGCGCGCTGGACGTCGTCAGGCCGACGATCCCGCCCTTCGCCGCCGCGTAGTTGGGCTGCCCGGCCGATCCGGCGAGGAACGCCTCCGACGAGGTGTTCACGATCCGCCCGTATACCGGGGCGCCCGCCGCCTTGGACCGCTCCCGCCAATGGGCGGCGGCGAAGCGGGTGGTGTTGAAGTGGCCCTTGAGGTGGACCCGGATCACCGAGTCCCACTCCCCCTCCGCCATCGAGAAGACCATGCGGTCACGGAGGATGCCCGCGTTGTTGACCACGACGTCCAGTCTGCCGAACCCGGCGATCGCCGCCTCGACCAGGTCACGGGCCTGCCGGAAGTCGGAGACGTCGCCCGTGTGGACGAGGGCGGTGCCGCCCGCCGCCCGGATCTCGTCCGCGACCTCCTCGGCCGGGGCGGCCGACGCCTCGCCGGAGCCGTCGCGCCCGGGCTGCCCGTAGTCGTTGACGACGACCGCCGCGCCCAGCCGGGCCAGCTCCAGCGCCTCGGCCCGGCCGAGCCCGCGCCCGGCACCGGTGACGATCGCCGTGAGCCCCTCCAACGGCAGTGACAGCTGCGCCCTCTGCGTCATCCGCGCCATCCGTGGGTCCGCCCCTCAGATCTCTATGCAGGTGCGCAGGGCCGTCCCCGTGCGCATCTGGTCCAGGGCCTCGTTGATCTCGGCGAGCGGAACGCGGTGGGTGATGAGCCCGGCGAGGTCGATCCGGCCGGCCCGCCACAGGGCGATGGTCCGCTCGTAGGAGGTCAGGACGTCTCCGCCGCCGTACATCGAGGGCAGTATCCGCTTCTCGTCGAAGAACAGCTCGAACATGTTGAGCTGGAGGTGGTCGTCCATGGCGCCCGCGCCGACGACGACGAGGGTGCCGCCGCGCCGGGTGTTCTCGTAGGCGGTGCGGGCGGTGGTGGAGCGGCCGACGACCTCGAAGACGTAGTCGAAGCCCTCACCGCCGGTGACCTCCTGCTTCGCGCCGGGCAACTCGTCGGGCGAGACCGCCCGCGTGGCCCCGAATCTGAGCGCGGACTCACGGCGGGAGGCGACCGGGTCGACGGCGACGATCTCGGCGGCGCCCTTGAGCCGGGCCCCCTGCACGGCGGAGATGCCGACCCCGCCGCAGCCGATGACGGCGACCGACGAACCGGCCTCCACATCGGCGGTGTTGAGCGCGGCGCCCAGGCCCGTGGTCACCCCGCAGCCGATCAGGGCGGCGATGTCGAAGGGCACGTCGTCCGGGATCGGGACCGCGCAGCCCGCGTCCACGACGACCTCCTCGGCGAAGGTGCCGGTGCCGGCGAAGCCGAAGACATCCCCGCCGGGACGGCGGAAGTTGGGGGTTCCGGCGTTCATGAACCCGGCCAGGCACAGCTCGGTCTGGCCGCGCTTGCAGGCGGGGCAGGCGCCGCAGGCGGGCAGCCAGCAGACCACCACCCGGTCACCCGGCTTCACCCGGGTGACGCCCTCGCCCACCTCCAGGATCTCGCCCGCGCCCTCGTGTCCGGGCACGAACGGCGCGGGCTGCGGCAGCACCCCGCCCATCGCGGAGAGGTCCGAGTGGCACAGCCCGGTGGCCCGGACCCGGATCCTGACCCGGCCGGGGCCGAACCCGACCGCCTCGACGTCGTCGAGGACCTCCAGCTTGTCCTGGCCGATCTCGTGCAGTACGGCTGCGCGCATGGTGCGGCTCCCCTCGGGGCATCCAGGGTTCAGGTTCAGTTCGGTTCAGGTCAGGCAGGTCAGGCAGGTCAGGTCAGGTCAGGTCAGGAGTGTTCGACGATCGTGTCTGCGAGGACGGCGGCGTCGTCGCGCTCGACGGCGCTCACCGCCACCCGCACCTCGCCCTGCCCGCGCCACATCCGGATGCGCAGGGTCTCGCCGGGGAAGACGACCCCGGCGAAGCGGGTGGTGTACGACCGCACCCGGCTCACGTCCCCGTCCAGCAGGGTGTCGACGACGGCCTTGAGGGTGATCCCGTAGGTGCACAGGCCGTGCAGGATGGGCCGGTCGAACCCGGCGCGCTTGGCGAACTCGGGGTCGGCGTGCAGCGGGTTGTAGTCGCCGGAGAGCCGGTAGAGCAGCGCCTGGTCCTCGCGCACGGCCCGCTCGACGGTCCGGTCCGGCTCCCCGACGGGCGCGTCGAGGCGTCCGGACGGCCCCCGGTCGCCTCCCCAGCCGCCTTCTCCCCGTACGAAGATCTGGGCGTCGTTGGTCCACAGCGGGCCCTCGGCGTCGGCGACCTCGGTGCGCATGACCAGGACGGCGGCCTTGCCCTTGTCGTACACGGCGGCGATCCGGCCCGTCGCGGTGGCGGCGCCCTCGGTGGGCAGGGGGCGGTGGATCTCCAGGCGCTGGCCGCCGTGCAGGACGCGGGCGAGGTCGACGTCGACGCCCGGCATGGACAGTCCGCTGATCACACCGGGCGAGCCGGAGCCCGCGACGGTGGCGAAGCTGGGCAGGACGTGCAGGCGCGACTCCAGGGTGTACCGCAGCTCGTCGGGGTCGGTGGCGGGGATTCCGGCGCCGATCCCGAGGTGGTAGAGCTGGACGTCCTTGCGGGTCCAGGAGATCCCGCCGGACCGGGGTTCGGCGGCAAGGGCCTTGGCTGCGTCGATGGGCATGGGGCTCCTGTGTGTCCGTGGAGGGCACGGTGGTGACTCTGGAGGGCACGGAACTGTCAAGACCTCGGTGCGACCGTCCGCACCGATCGGGCGCACCGAGGCCGTCGCTCGCCGATCTAGAACGCGTTCCAGTCCGGCGCCTTTTGTATAGCCCAGGGCTCGACAGTTGTGAAGGCTCCTGACGGTGTGTCAGAGACGGGGGCCGGAGACGGGCGGGGCGGTCCGCGGGGGCGGTCTCCTGGGGCGGTCTTCCGGGGCTATGACAGTTGTACCGGTGGACCGGTGACATCCCGATCTGCCGGAGCGCCGCCCGAGGCCGTAGCGTCGAGAACGTGGGCACCGCTGGAACGGGGGCAGCAGAGATGACGAGGTCGACACGGAGTGAGCGCCGGTCCGAGTGGTGGCGTGCGCTCGCCGGCCGCCGGGAGACCTGGCGTGCGCAGGTGCGGCGGAACAGGGAGCGCCGCCGGGCGTGCAAGGAGGCCGAGCCCCCGGGCCCGCCGCCGCACCCCTTCGCCCTGCTGCCGTGGCTGCTGCTGGGCATGGGCGCCTTCTCCAACCTCTTCCAGGGCGAGACCCCCAACCCGTGGCTCGGCGGCCTGGGCGTGCTCACCTTCAACTCCTGCTACATCTACGTCGCCGTCCGCGCCTTCGTGAAGGAGAAGCGGGAGTCGGTCTCCACCCGGGTGGCGCTGGCCCTCATGGCGCTGGTGACCATCGGGCTCGCCCTCGGCTACGGCGGCAGCTGGGTGCTGTTCTTCCCGCTGCTCGGCCTCGCCACGGGCGCCTCCCTGCGCGGCCGGCCGCTGAGGATCGCCGGGGTGGTCCTGGCCGTCGTGGCGGGCGCGGTCGCCTTCCACCACAAGGGCTGGGGCGGTCTGGACACCGCGTACGCCACCTGGATCTCGACGATCGTGACGGCCGTGATCCTGAGCCTGTCGGAAGCCGTCCGGGAGCTGCGGGCGGCGCGCGAGGAGCTGGCCCGTCAGGCGGTGGACCAGGAGCGGCTGCGCTTCTCCCGCGATCTGCACGATCTGCTCGGGCACACCCTCTCGGTGATCGTGGTGAAGTCGGAGGCGGCCCGCCGGCTGGCGCCCGCCCGGCTCGACGCGGCCCTGACCCAGATCGCGGACATCGAGTCGGTGGGCCGCCAGGCGCTGACGGAGATACGGGAGGCGGTCACCGGCTACCGCGAGGGCAGCCTCGCGACCGAGCTGGACCGGGCCCACTCCGCGCTGACCGCGGCGGGCGTCACACCGTCCGTGCACCGGTCGGGGGCGCCCGTGGAGCCGCAGACGGCGGCCCTGCTGGGCTGGGTGGTGCGCGAGGCGGTCACCAACGTGGTCCGGCACAGCGGCGCCACCACCTGCGAGATCACGGTGTCGGTCACGACGGAGCGGGTCTCCCTCACGGTCACGGACAACGGCACGGGCGCCGCCATCGCAACCGACGGCTGCGAAACCGACGGCACCGGTACGGGTACGGCCGCCACCTGCGCCGTCCGCACAGGCACGGGCCTGACCGGCCTGCGCGAGCGCCTGGCGGCGGCGGGCGGCTCCCTGACGGCCGGCCCGGGCCGCCGGGGTGGCTTCACGGTCACCGCGGAACTCCCCGTGGAAACGGGGTTCACAGAGCCGGAGCGGCCGGACCCGGCGACCACTTCCTCCGCACCGGAGCGAACGCGGGGCACCGCCACCCCCATCACCGCCGAGCAGCCCCGAGGGGCCACCGCCCGGTCCGCAGCCGAGCCGCCGCGAGAGACCACGGCCCCGTCCGCAGCCGCGCAGCCGCAAAGGGCCACCCGCGCCACGGCCCCCGAGCCCGCGCGAGAACCCGCCGCCCCCTCCGGCGCCGCAGGGGAGGTGCCGTCGGTGCAGGCCGGCCCTACGCTTGGGCCGTGAACGACACGACCGGCGGCCGGCCCGTGAACGAGATGCCCCGCGACCGCCGTCCCGCCCGCTCCATCAGGGTCCTGCTGGCGGAGGACCAGGGCATGATGCGCGGGGCGCTGGCCCTGCTGCTGGGGCTGGAACCGGACATCGAGGTCGTCGCGCAGGTGGGCGCCGGGGACAGGATCGTGGACGCGGCGCTGGTCCACCGCCCCGATGTCGCCCTGCTCGACATCGAGCTGCCCGGCATGAGCGGCCTGGACGCCGCCGCGGTCCTGCGCGAGGAGGCGCCCGGCTGCCGGGTGCTGATCCTGACGACGTTCGGCCGGCCCGGCTATCTGCGCCGGGCGATGGAGGCCGGGGCCGCCGGGTTCCTGGTCAAGGACGGTCCCGTGGAGGAGCTGGCGGAGGCGATCCGCCGGGTGCTGACGGGCGAGACGGTCGTCGATCCGGCGCTCGCCGCGGCCGCGCTCAGCGTCGGCCCGAGCCCGCTGACCGCCCGCGAGTGCGACGTACTGAAGGCGTCGGCGGACGGGGCGACGGTCGCCGACATCGCGACGAGGCTGCACCTCTCGGAGTCCACCGTCCGCAACTACCTCTCCGCGGCCATCGGCAAGACGAACACCCGCAACCGCATGGAGGCCCTACGCGAGGCCCGCCGCCAGGGCTGGCTGTAGCGAACCGAAACCGCCGCGGGCCGGAAACTCCGGGGGCGGGGTCTGGGGGCGGTGGCGGGGGGCGGAGCCGCCGGGGCCAGGGCCGGACCGTCGAAGGCGGGGCGGCCGGGACCGCTGGGACGGCGAGGACCGGGGCCGTGGGCGGGGGGCGGGGGGGCAGAGCCGCCGGGGCCAGGGCCGGACCATCGGAGGCGGGGCGGCCGGGACGGCCAGGGCCGGGACCGCCGGGACGGCGAGGACCGGGGCCGTGGCCGGGGGGCGGGGGGGCAGAGCCGCCGGGGCCAGGGCCGGACCATCGGAGGCGGGGGGCCGGGACCGCCAGGGCCGGCACCACCGGAGCCGCCGCTACCGGAACCTCCAAGGCCGGGGCGAGGGGCGGAACCGCCGGGGCCAGGGCCAGACCATCGGAGGCAGGGCGGCCGGGACCGCCAGGGCCGGAGCCGCCGGAGCCGCCGCTACCGGAACCTCCGAGGCCGGGGCGAGGGGCGGAACCGCCGGGGCCAGGGCCGGACCGTCGGAGGCAGGGCGGCCGGGACCGCCAGGGCCGGCACCACCGGAGCCGGCAAGGCCGGGACCGCCGGGACCGCCAGGGCCGGACCGTCGGAGCCGGCAAGGCCGGGATCGCCGACCCCGGGAGTCAGATCCCGGTGCCGGTGCGTCGCAGTACCCGGAGTGAGCCGGTGTCGGAGATCTCGGTGAAGGCGCCGGAGGCCAGGGCGCGCAGGTAGACGCGGTAGGGGGCCTGCCCGGTGAACTCGTCGACGGGGTCGGGAAAGACGTCGTGGATGACGAGAAGGCCGCCCTCGGCGACATGCGGGGCCCAGCCCTCGTAGTCGGCGGTGGCGTGCTCGTCGGTGTGACCGCCGTCGACGAAGACGAGACCGAGGGGCGAGTTCCAGATCTTCGCGATCTGCGGGGAGCGTCCGACCAGGGCGACGACGTGCTCCTCCAGACCCGCCCGATGCAGCGTGCGGCGGAAGGCGGGCAGCGTGTCCATCAGCCCGATCTCGGGGTCGACGGTCTCCGGGTCGTGGTAGTCCCAGCCCGGCTGCTGCTCCTCACTGCCACGGTGATGATCGACGGTGAGCGCGAGGACCCCGGCCTGCCGGGCCGCGTCGGCCAGCAGGACGGTGGAGCGCCCGCAGTAGGTCCCGACCTCCAGCAGCGGCAGCCCGAGCCCCCCGGCTACGAGGGCAGCGGCGTACAACGCGAGCCCCTCGTCGGCAGGCATGAACCCCTTGGCCGCCTCGAACGCGGCGAGAATCTCGGGCTTGGGGGCGGCGGCAGGCATGGGGCGCATCCTCTCGGTCGTACGACGCTCTGGGCGCCCCATGCTCGCTCATCCGACAGGGAGTACGCCCAGCGCCCCCGAAGGGGCGCGGGGCTGTACTCATATGCGGCTCCGCCACGTGGGCGCGACAAGCCCCGACGGACCCGCACCCGCCGAACGCCGACGCCCCCGGCGCACCCGGCACCCAGCGGCTACGCAGTCACCGTCTCCCCCGGCAGCGAAAGATCCAGCTCGACCGCCCGCTCCTCACCATGGTGACGCGCGGACGAAGCGAGCGGCCCGTGCCCGAAGGCCTTGGCGGCGAGGACGTACGCCCCCTGGGCCGGCACGGTCAGCGCATAGCTGCCGTCCTCCCCCGAGACGGTGGCCCCCGCCTGCCGCCCCCGGTGGTCGATCAGCGTGACCGTGGCCCGCGCCACCGGCGCGCCTCCGGCGTCCAGCACCAGCCCCCGGAAGCCGCGCACCGCCTCCTCACTACTCGCCAGCAACTGCGGCGCCCGCTTCGCCTTCGGCAGCATCAGGGCGAAGAGCAGCCCGACGGCGACGGCGCCGGTGGCGATGAGGAAGGAGACCCGGAAGCCGTGCATGGTCGGGACGGCGACGCCGTTCACGTCGTTCGCCGTGTTGGCGAGCACCATGCCGATGACGGCGCTCGACACGGACGTACCGATGGACCGCATCAGGGTGTTGAGGCCGTTGGCGGCGCCGGTCTCGGAGGCCGGGACCGCGCCGACGATCAGTGCGGGCAGGGAGGAGTAGGCGAGGCCGATGCCCGCGCCGAGGACGACCGCGATGACGAGGCTCTGCCAGGCGGCGTCCATCAGGCCGAGGCCCGCGCCGTAGCCGACCGCGATGATCAGCATGCCGAGGATCAGGGTGACCTTGGGGCCGTACTTGGCGGACACGCGGGCGTAGACGGGCGCGGTGAACATCATCGTCAGGCCGAGCGGGGCGACCAGCAGTCCGGCGACGACCATGGACTGGCCGAGGCCGTAGCCGGTGGCGGTGGGCAGCTGGAGGAGCTGCGGAAGGACGAGCGAGACGACGTAGAAGCTGACGCCGACCATGATCGAGGCGAGGTTGGTGAAGAGGACGGCGGGACGGGCCGTCGTCCGCAGGTCCACCAGCGGGGCGGCGATGCGCAGCTCGTACACGCCCCACAGGACGAGGACGACGGCCGAGGCGGCGAACAGGCCGAGGGTGGTGCCGGAGGTCCAGCCCCAGTCGCTGCCCTTGGTGATCGGCAGCAGGAAGAGGACCAGCCCGGCGGAGAGGCCGAGCGCGCCCGGCAGGTCGAAGGAGCCCTCGGCGCGCATCGGGGACTCGGGGACGACGAGGAGGGTGAGGACGATGGAGAGGACGCCGAGGCCGGCGGCGCCGTAGAAGAGGGCGTGCCAGTCGGCGTGCTGGGCGACCAGGGCGGCGGCGGGCAGGGCGAGGCCGCCGCCGACGCCGATGGAGGAGCTCATCAGGGCCATGGCCGAGCCGAGCTTCTCGCGGGGCAGCATGTCGCGCATCAGCCCGATGCCGAGAGGTATCGCGCCCATCGCGAAGCCCTGGAGGGTGCGGCCCACGATCATCGGGAGCAGGGTGCTGGTGAGGGCGCTGACCAGGGCGCCGACGACCATCACGGCGAGGCTGAGGATCAGCAGGCGGCGCTTGCCGTAGAGGTCGCCGAGGCGGCCCATGATCGGGGTGGCGACGGCGCCGGACAGCAGGGTGGAGGTCAGGACCCAGGTGGCGTTGCTGGGCGCGGTGTCCAGCAGCTGCGGCAGGTCCTTGATGACCGGGACCAGCAGGGTCTGCATCACCGCGACCACGATGCCCGCGAAGGCGAGCACGGGGACGACGGCTCCGCTCGCTTCGCGGGTGGGCCGGTCGGTCGTGTGCGTCATGGGGTGGGGCCTCCGGGGCGGGATGTTCAGAGCTACATGGGAGCTGAACCTGTATGCATGGCTACATGGGGGCTGAACCTGTATGCATGGGCAACTATTCCGATACTTTGGCGTACTAACAATTTCTTTAGCTTCTCTTGGGAAACCGGCCTAGGCCCCCGGACCCTCGCGACACGGTCTCCGGCCCTATGCCGAAATCCCGATGCAAGGGGCACAAGCCGGTTGAGACCATGCCGCTCATGCTGAAGTCCGCCGACACCGCCCGCCCCCGGACGATCCTCCGCACCCCTGCCCCCGCCTGGCTGGTCGTGGCCCTGGCGTGTGCCGGCCAGTTCCTCGTCGTCCTGGACGTGTCCGTCGTGAACGTGGCACTCCCGTCGATCCGCGCGAACCTCGGCATGAGCCCGTCGGGACTGCAGTGGGTGGTGAACGCCTACGCCATCGCCTTCGCCGGTTTCATGCTGCTCGGCGGCCGGGCCGGCGACCTCTACGGCCGCAAGCGGATGTTCCTCACCGGGCTCGCCCTGTTCACGCTGGCCTCGCTGGCCGGCGGCCTCGCCCAGGAGGGCCCGCAGCTGCTGCTCGCGCGAGCCGTGCAGGGCCTGGGCGCGGCGGTCCTCGCCCCGTCGACGCTGACGATCGTCACCTCCGCCGTGCCCGAGGGTGCCGCGCGGGCACGGGCGATCGCCACCTGGACGGCGGTCGGCGCGGGCGGCGGGGCCGCCGGCGGACTGGTCGGCGGGGCGCTGGTGGACCTGATGTCGTGGCGCTGGGTGCTGCTGATCAACGTGCCCGTCGGGGCCGTCGTCCTGCTCGGCTCGCTGCGCGGCCTCACCGAGAGCCGGGCCGGGGACCGGCGACGGCTGGATCTCCCCGGGGCGCTCCTGGTCACCGCCGGCCTCGCCACACTGGCCTACGGCGTCTCCCGGACGGAGGCCGAGGGCTGGGCGGCGGCGGCGACCTTCGTCCCGCTGGCCGCCGGACTCGCCCTCATCGGGCTCTTCCTCGCCGTCGAGGCGCGCACGGCGGCCCCGCTGATGCCGCTCGGACTGTTCCGGCTGCGCTCGGTGTCCGCCGCGAACGCCGCGATGTTCCTGTGCGGCTCCGCGATGTTCTCGATGTGGTTCTTCATGACGCTGTACGCGCAGAACGTCCTCGGCTACGACCCACTGGAGGCCGGTCTCGCCCTGGTGCCGAGCTCTCTGGCCATCGTCCTCGGCTCCAAGCTCGCGCCCCGCCTGATGCGGACGGCCGGTGCGCGCACGGTGGCCGTGCTCGGCACGCTCGTCGCCACGGCCGGCTTCGGCTGGCAGTCGACGATGCGCGCGGACTCCGGGTACGTCAACGGGATCATGCTGCCCGGCGTGCTGATGATGCTGGGCGCCGGCCTGGCCTCGACCCCGCTCGCCGCGCTGGCCACCTCGGGAGCCGCCCCGGGCGAGGCCGGTCTGGTGTCGGGCCTGGTCAACACCTCCCGCACGATGGGCGGCTCGCTGGGCCTGGCGGTGCTCTCCACCCTCGCGGCGTCCCGCACCGGCGGCAGCGGTACGCCGCAGGCGCTGACGGCGGGGTACGCGCTGGCGTTCCGGACGGGGACGGGGGTGCTGCTGGTGGGGGTGGCGCTGATGCTGCTGTGGCTGCCTGGCTCACCGAAGGGCCCGAGCGCCTGGTCATCGGCCCTGCGGCCAGGACGGCCGGGCAGGTGATCCGGCGGAGGGGACGGGACAGAGCGGAGCGGCGGGCGGGCGCGGTTCCCGGGGCCGGGTGGGGGTGCCCGTTAGGGTGGCGGGCGTGTCCTACACCGGTCCGCACTCCGAGCCCTTCGGCCCCACCGACCCGTACGACCCCTACGGCTCCCCGCAGCCGCGCCGCTCCCCGCTGCGGCGCACGCTGACCGTGGCGCTGGCCGCGCTGGTGCCCGGGGCGCTGCTGGGATGGCTGGTGTACGAGGCGCTGGGCGGGTCCGGAAACGGCGGGAGCGGGGCGGCGGGGGCGGCCGCGACAGGCGCCGTCGGCTCGCCGTCCGACGGCACCCCCGACGACAAGGCCGGCACCCTCTCCGCTTCGGCGTCCGCCACCACCGCCCCCCTCAAGGGCAAGGTCGTCGTCATCGACCCCGGCCACAACGTCGCCAACGCCCAGCACACCGCGGAGATCAACCGCAAGGTGGACATCGGCACCAACCTCAAGGAGTGCGACACCACGGGGACGTCCACCAACGCGGGGTACAGCGAGGCGAAGTTCACGCTCGACGTGGCGCACCGGCTGCGGACGCTGCTGCAGGAGCAGGGCGCGACGGTGAAGCTGACCCAGGACGGGGACCGGCCGTTCGGTCCGTGCGTCGACGAGCGGGCCCGGATCGGGAACGCCGCGCACGCCGACGCGGTGGTGTCGATCCACGCGGACGGATCGGCGCAGGGCAACCGGGGTTTCCATGTGATCCTGCCGGGCCTGGTGCACGAGGGCGCCGCCGACACCCGGGCGATCGTCGCCCCCTCGAAGGAACTGGGGCAGCTGATCGCGGACGACTTCGCGCACAGCACCGGCAGTTCACCGTCCAACTACATCGGCGACGGCACCGGCCTCGACACCCGCAAGGACCTCGGAGGCCTCAATCTGTCGACGGTCCCCAAGGTGTTCATCGAGTGCGGCAACATGCGCGACACCAAGGACGCGGCCCTACTGACGAGCGGCGCGTGGAGACAGGAGGCGGCACTGGGCATCTCTGAGGGCATCGCAGGCTTCCTGCGCCGATAATCGCCGTCACGCGTGAGGACCTGCGCGGTCTCAATCTGTCAACGGTTCCGAGGGTGTTCATCGAGTACGGCACTATGCGCGATACCAAGGACACGGCACCGCTGACCAGCGGCGCCCGGGGGCAGACGGCGGCGCAGGGGATCTCTGAGGGAATCGTGAGTTTCCTGCGCGGGTAGTGATCAGCGCGAGGATCCCGGCGGACAGTCCGATCGCACGGGCGATAGTGTCGTCCCTGCGATCAGGGGGTTCCACGCGCTTCACACCGGGGCCCGAGGGCGGCATGGTGACAGCGACGCCTCTACCGGACGTACCGATGACGACGAGACGACTGACGAAGGACCTGAAGTGAATATCCGCTCCCTCACTCGGGGCGACGGCGTGGTGATCGGAGCAGCGGTGTTGCTGTTCATCGCGTCGTTCCTCGACAACTACTCGTACGACAACGCTCCCGACAGCCTCGACATCCCGAGCCTGTGGTCGAACGGACCGGTTCTCCTCGGTGTCGTCCTGGCGGGTTTCATCGGTGCCGCGCTCGTCGTCGTCTCCCGCGCCCTCCCGCAGCCGCGCAAGGTGGCCGGTCTGGAGCTGGGGCCCTTCGGCGTCGCGTTCGCACTGTTCGCCGCGTGGAGCGCCCTCGGCAACGTCATCGACCCGGTGGGCGGCCTGGACAACTTCGGCGGTGACAACTCCAGCGCCCCCAGCGCCGGCACGGGCCTGGTCATCGCCCTGATCGCCACCCTGCTGATGGCCGGCGCCGCCGTCGCCACCCCCCTCGTCCCCGCTCTCCAGGCCGGGCTCATCCCCGCGCCCAAGCCGCCGACGCCTCAGCCCTACGGTGCTCAGCCGCCCGCCGGTTACGGGTATCCGGGGGCGCAGCAGCCGGGCGGGTTCGGTGGGCAGCCGCAGCAGGGGCAGCCGTTCGGGGCGCAGCCGGGGCCGGCCGCGCAGCCGCCGGCGCCGGACTTCTCGCCGTTCTGGTTCGCGGTGCCGGTGCCGCGGCCGCTGTACGCGGAGGACGGTGCGCCGATGCCGATCGCGGAGTTGGCGCCGGGTACGTGGTACCTCGCGGTGGAGCAGGGCGCTCAGGGTCTCATCGCCCAGACGCAGGACGGCCGGCGTGGCGTGCTGCGGGACACCTCGGGTATCCAGCGCGGCTGAGCAAGCAGACGATTCGTACCGACGGCCCCTCGCCCTTCCGGGTGGGGGGCCGTTGTCGTACAGTCGCAGCCCGGTCCAGGATCTGACGGTTCGTCAGGAGACAGGAGGCAGATATGCGGCTCGGTCTCGCGCTCGGGTACTGGGGGCGCGGCCCCGCGCCCGGGCATGTGGAGCTGGCGCTGGAGGCGGAGCGGCTCGGGTACGGCTCGGTGTGGACGGCGGAGTCCTGGGGGTCGGACGCGTTCACCCCGCTCACCTGGATCGCGGCGCGGACCTCGCGGATCGGGCTGGGGACGGCCGTGGCGCAGATGGCGGCGCGCTCCCCCACGACGACCGCCATGCAGGCGCTGACGCTGGACCATCTGTCGGGCGGGCGGATGATGCTGGGGCTGGGGCTGTCGGGTCCGCAGGTCGTGGAGGGCTGGTACGGGCGGCCGTTCCCGAAGTCGCCGCTGACCGCGACCCGGGAGTACGTGGACGTCGTACGGCAGGTGCTGGCGCGGCGGGCGCCGGTGGAGCTGGAGGGGCGGTTCCATGCCCACCCGTACCGGGGGCCGGACGGGACGGGGCTGGGGCGGCCGTTGAAGTCGATCACCCATCCGCTGCGGGCGGATCTGCCGGTGCTGCTGGGGGCCGAGGGGCCGCGGAACGTGGCGCAGACCGTGCGGATCGCCGACGGGTGGCTGCCGTTGTACTGGTCGCCGGGCCGGCCGGACGCGTACGGGCCGGGGCTCGACGAGCTGCGGGACGGGTTCATGGTCGCGCCCCTGGTGCGGGCCCAGGTGTGCGCGGATGTCTCCGAGGGGCTGCTGCCGGTCAAGGCGATGCTCGGGTTCTACATCGGCGGCATGGGGCACGCGACCCGTAACTTCCACGCCGATCTGATGGGGCGCATGGGGTATGAGGAGGAGGCGCGGCGGATCCAGGAGCTGTTCCTCGCGGGGCGGCGGGAGGAGGCGGTGCTGGCGGTGCCCGACGCCTTCGCCGACGAGATCTCGCTGGTCGGGCCGCGGGAACGGATCGCGGAGCGGCTGGAGCCGTGGCGCAAGGGGCCGGTGACGGATCTGCTGGTCGTGGCCCCGGACCCGGAGACCCTGCGGGTGCTGGCCGACCTGAACGCCTGAAGGCCGGTGTGCTCAGAGGAAGATCGCGATCGGGTTCAGGGTGAGTTCGCCGCGTTCGCGGAGGGTGTCGCCGCCGCCGTCCGACTGCTGCGGCTCGGCCACGCCCGCCTTGACCAGGGTCTCGGCGTAGCCGCGGAACGTGCCGAGGACGAGGGGGGTGACGAAGGGCCGGACCGAGGCGACGGAACCTTCCTGCCGGTCGAGGACGAGCTTGTCGGCGGGCTGCCCGGACGGGAAGACGACGTCCAATGCCTTCAGGGACTGGGTGGCGATGCCGCGTGAGCCGAGCCGGTGGATGTCGACGCGGATGCCGTGCCGGAGCAGGAGCCGCCGTACCTCGGGGTCCTTGAAGAAGTCCGACTTGGAGGCCGTCTTGGCGTCGAGGGCGAGGGGCAGCGCGACGACGTACCGGGGCACCCGCCGGCGGCGTAATCGGCGGGTGGTGAGTCTCGGTTCCTCGATCGCGTGTCTTGCGGAGTCGGACAACGGCCCTCCTGCCGCTCAAGGGGGCAGGATCATCGGCGACCCCTTCGAACGGAGTCCCCCGGAAGGGTCAACTCCACGCCGAAGGGAGCGAAATGACGGTCCTTCGTGGGGCGGGTTTCGGACGCGCGGGAGCGGTAACCCGGTGTACATGTCCCGATATCGCAACGGCGCGAACCAGGCCGGCACCGTCATCGCGGTCGTGGCCGACGTGATGGCCCTGATCCTGGGCCTGTGGATCCTCATGTACCTGCTGGACGCCAACCGCGGCAACGAGTTCGTCCAGTTCATCCACGAGCTGGCCCGCTGGCTCGCCGGCTGGTCCCACGACCTGTTCACGTTCGACGAGGCGTGGGCGAGGGTGGTGGCGGGCTACGGTTTGGCGGCGGTGGTGTACCTGTTCATAGGACACGCCATAGCCAATCGAGTCCACCGCCACTGAAGGCGCCTCCGACAGGAGCGCCCCGTCAGGGGCGCGGGGCTGTGTCGATATGCGGCTCCGCCGCGTGGGCGCGACCAGCCCCGATGGCGCGTCACCCGCAGCAGTCCACCTCAAGCCCCCAGGGCAGCTGCTCCCCCCCGAACACCGCACAGGTGGCCTCATGCCCACCCAGCGCAGCCACCGCAAGCAGCAAGGACCCCGCAGTCCAAGTAGTCAGCTCCTGCGGCCATATCGCCTGGTCCTCGAAGACGAACCCGGTCCAGTACAGCCCCGACTCCGCGTCCCGCAGATGCTGAATGGACTGCAGGATCTCCAGCGCCCGGTCGGACTCCCCCATCGCCCACAGCGCCAGGGCGAGTTCGGCCGACTCCCCGCCGGTCACCCACGGGTTGGGCACGACACACCGCACACCGAGTCCGGGGACGACGAAGCGCTGCCAGTCCGCCTCTATACGGGACTTGGCCTCAGGGCCGGTCAACGCGCCGCCCAGCACCGGGTAGTACCAGTCCATGGAGTAGCGGTCCTTGTCGAGGAACCGCTCCGGGTGGCGCCGTATGGCGTGCCGCAGCGCGCCCGCGGCCAACTCCCAGTCCGGCTGGGGCTCTTCCCGCTGCTCGGCGATCGCCAGCGCGCAGCGCAGCGCCTGGTGGACGGAGGAGGAGCCGGTGAGGAGCGCGTCGGCGGTCGGGATGCCGTCGTCGCCCCGCCGCCAGCCGATCTGCCCGCCCGGCTGCTGGAGCCGCAGCACCCATTCGACGGCCGCGTAGACAGCCGGCCACATGCGGTCGAGGAAGGTGTCGTCGCCGGTGGAGAGGTAGTGGTGCCAGACGCCCACGGCGATGTAGGCGACGAAGTTGGACTCGCGGCCGGTGTCGGTGACGTCGTCGAAGGCGCCGTCGGCGTAGGCGGCGTACCAGGAGCCGTCCTCGTTCTGGTGCCGGGCGAGCCACAGGTAGGCGCGCTCGGCGGCCTCGTGCTCGCCGGCCGCGTCCAGGGCCATCGCGGCCTCGGTGTGGTCCCACGGGTCGAGGTGATGGCCCCGGAACCACGGGATCGCGCCGTCCTCCCGCTGTACGGCGAGGATGCCGGCGACGGTCGCGGCGGCCTGCTCGGCGGTGAGGACCCCGGGCAGGACGAGGTGTTCTGTCCGGGGGGTCGTCACCGGGCGGCCGCCTCGACGTCGGTGCGGGGCAGGTGCGGCTTGGTGGCGTAGGCGACGAAGCTCTTGCCGATGAGCGGGTTCAGCGCCTGCTCGGCGACCCGGGTGGCCAGCGGCTTCTTCATGATGTCCCAGACCAGCAGCTGGTGGTACGCCCGTACCGGCAGCGCCTTGTCGTTGTCGACGCCGAACGCGCACTTCAGCCACCAGTACGGCGAGTGCAGCGCGTGGGCGTGGTGGGTGCCGTACGGCTTGAGTCCCGCCTCGCGGATCTTCGCCAGCAGTTCGTCGGCCTTGTAGATGCGGATGTGGCCGCCCTCTACCTCGTGGTAGGCGTCGGAGAGCGCCCAGCAGACCTTCTCGGGGCCGTAGCGGGGCACGGTGATGGCGATGCGGCCGCCGGGCTTGAGCACCCGGACCATCTCCGCGAGCACGCCCTTGTCGTCGGGTATGTGCTCCATGACCTCGGAGATGATGACGACGTCGAAGGACTCGTCGGGGAAGGGCAGGGCGAGGGCGTCGCCCTCCATGGCCGTGGCGGTGGCGCCTTCCGGCGCCTCCCCGGCCTCCTTCATCGCGGCGAACCACTTGGCGACCTCGCGGATCTCCTCGCCGTTCTGGTCGAGGGCCACGACCTGGGCGCCGCGTCGGTAGCACTCGAAGGCGTGCCGGCCGGCGCCGCAGCCGAGGTCCAGGACTCGGTCGCCCGGGGCGAGCGGGAACCGGGAGAAGTCGACGGTCAGCACGTGGCCCTGCTTTCGCGATCGGATGCTCGGTTTACGACGTCAACATCTTGGGGCACCCCGGTCGCCGGCCGGTGGGCACCCCCGGCTATCGCCTCGCGGTAGCGGGCCACGGTTCCCTCGGCGGCCCGTGCCCAGGTGAAGTTGCGCAGCACACGGTCGCGTCCGGCCGCGCCGAGGCGGGCGCGCAGGTCGGCGTCGCCGAGGAGCCGGCCGAGGCCCGCCGCGAGCGCTCCCGCGTCGCCCGGCGGGACGGCGAGGCAGGTCTCGCCGTCGCGTCCGGCGACCTCGGGGATGGCGCCGCCGGTGGTGGCGAGGAGCGGGGTCCCGGTGGCCATGGCCTCGGCGGCGGGCAGGCTGAAGCCCTCGTACAGGGAGGGCACGCAGGCGACCTGTGCCGAGCGCACCAGGTCGACGAGTTCGGCGTCGGAGATGCCCTTGACGAACTCGACGGCGCCTTCGAGGCCGTAGCGTTCGATCGTCTGGGCGACGGGCCCCTCGGCGGGGCGCCTGCCCACGACGACGAGGTGGGCGTCGGGGTGCTCGGTGCGCACCTTCGCGAGCGCCTCGACGAGGAAGACCAGGCCCTTGAGAGGGACGTCCGCGCTGGAGGTCGTGACGATCCGGCCGGGCACGACGGGCACGGACGGGTCCGGGCAGAACAGGTCGGTGTCGGCGCCGATGTGGACGACGTGGATCCGGTCGTCGCGGACGCCGAGGTGGTCGACGATCTCCTTGCGGGAGGTGCCGGAGACGGTGAGCACCGACGGCAGCCGTCGGGCGACGCGCTTCTGCATCCGGGTGAACGCGTACCAGCGGCGCTTGGACAGTCGCTGCTGCCAGCTGTCCGCGGCGTCGAGCTCCAACTGCCGGTCCACGGTGATGGGGTGGTGGATGGTGGTGACGAGAGGAGCGCCCACGTCACCCAACAGCCCGTAGCCGAGGGTCTGGTTGTCGTGCACGACGTCGAACTCACCGCGCCGGGCGCGCAGATGACGGCGGGCGCGCAGGGAGAAGGTGAGCGGCTCGGGGAAGCCGCCGGTCCACATGGTGGCGACCTCGAGGGCGTCGATCCAGTCGCGGTACTCGTCGCGCCCGGGGGTCCGGAAGGGGTCCGGGGAGCGGTAGAGGTCGAGGCTGGGCAGCTCGGTCAGGCTCAGGCCGTCGTAGCCCTCGTCGAGTACGGGGTACGGCTGTGAGCCGATGACCTCGACGCGGTGGCCGAGCCGGACCAGTTCACGCGACAGGTGCCGTACGTAGACGCCCTGGCCGCCGCAGAACGGGTTCCCCTTATAGGTGAGGAGCGCGATGTCGAGCGGTCGCCCGCCGTCAGCGGCGAGGTCATGTCGGGACCCCGCCTGACTGGCCTCAGCGGTCACTCCGGGCCCCCTTCTGCCTGCACTGTCCCGCGAGATTACGACGAGACGCTAATCTAGAACAAGTTTCAGACTTGATCGTTCGGGAGGCTCCGAATCTACCGGCTGGTAGGGGTGCCGGGAGAAGTGGATCAGGTGATTCACGCCACGGCTCACCGCGCCCCGGCGGCCCTGCCATGCTGTGTGATCACCGACCCTCACCGACTGTCACGGAACGGAACGGGACCCCATGCCTGCGCAAGACTCCCCCCAGCGCCCGGCCTCCTCCCCCCTCACGGAGCGGCAGGAGGCCCGCCGCCGGCGCATCCTGCACACGAGCGCGCAACTGGCGAGCCGGGGCGGCTTCGACGCGGTGCAGATGCGGGAGGTCGCGGAGTCCTCGCAGGTCGCGCTCGGCACGCTGTACCGGTACTTCCCCTCCAAGGTGCATCTGCTGGTCGCCACCATGCAGGACCAGCTGGAGCACATGCACGGCACGCTCCGCAAGAAGCCGCCGTCCGGGGAGCGCCCGGCGGAGCGGGTCGCGGAGACCCTGATGCGCGCCTTCCGGGCCCTGCAGCGCGAGCCTCATCTGGCCGACGCGATGGTCCGCGCGCTCACCTTCGCCGACCGCAGCGTCTCCCCCGAGGTCGACCAGGTCTCCCGCCAGACGACGGCGATCATCCTCGACGCGATGGGCCTGACCGACCCCACCCCCGAGCAGCTGTCGGCGGTCCGCGTCATCGAGCACACCTGGCACTCGGCCCTGATCACCTGGCTCTCGGGCCGCGCGTCCATCGCCCAGGTACGGATCGACATCGAGACGGTGTGCCGCCTGATCGACGTGACGGACCCGGGGCGGGCCTCGGGCTGATCAGCGCAGGTCACGCAGGAGGAGGCGGGCCGGCCCGTCGGACTCCCCGCACGCCGCACCGTGCAGGTCCAGCGAGCCCGGGTCGGCGGTGATCGCCGCGCCGGGGGCGAGAGACGCCTCGTCGAGCTCGAAGACCGTCCGCGTGCCCGACCCGGTCGGCGGGGTGAACCGCTCCGGCTCCCCCAGCGGCCGGCCGCCAGCTCCTGACGGAAGCCGAGGCCGTCCCGCCAGACCTCGACCACCGTGCGCGCGCTCACCACGGACGCCGCCCAGCCGCACCAGCGATACGGGCCGATCAGTGAGCCGAAGCCCGGGCGCGGCGCTCCGTCCGTCCCCAGCGCCTCGGACGCGTCGTCGACGACGGTGAAGGCGAGGTCGCCGAGGATCTCCGCCTCGACGCGCAGGGCGTGCACGGGGGCGACCGCCGTGGCCGGGTGCAGCGACCAGCCCACCACCTGGGCGAACGCCCGTGTGGGCAGCTGCGGACTGTCCAGCCCGACGCCGAAGTACATGCCCGGCGTCCGGCGCACGGCCTCGCCGCCCTCGACGACCCGGATGTCGGCCGCGCCGTACCGCTGCTCGTGCTCGGTCATGGCCGCAGGCCAGGCCACGCACCGGCACGCGAAAACCTACGAGACGGGTTCCCTTCGCCGGCATGGTCCGGATCAGGTGTTGGGGGTCGCCTTCCGGCCCGACTGCTGCCTTCCGGCCTCTCAGCCCTACCGTCGACGTCGGCCTCAGCGGATGCCTTCGCGTCGCGCTGCGGTCGGCTACTCCGGTCGGACTCCCTCACTCGCCTCGTAGGCCAATAACAGGATAAGACGGACAGAAGCGGATGGAACCCCCTGAGGGGAAGATTTTTCCGTCCTTTCGGGAGTCGGCTTCTCCGCTCCTTCGGGAGTCTCAGTCCTCCGGAGGGAACACCGCCTCCCCACTGTCCAGCAGGGTGATCGCGATCGCCTCCACGGGGCAGCTCTCCGCCGCCGTCAGCACCCGCTCGTTCGCGTCCGCGTCCGGGGCGACCGGGTGGGACTGGCGGGCGGTGTCGAGGCGGAAGCCGTCCGGGGCGTGGTGGATGCACTGGGCCGAGCCGATGCACAGCGAGCGGTCGACCTCCACGTGCCAACGGTCCCCCATGGCCCTCTCAGCCTTCCCAGCCCGCCGGCAGATGGATCATCTTGTGCTCGAGGTACTCGCCGTAGCCCTCGGGCCCGAACTCCCGGCCCAGTCCGCTGTTCTTGTAGCCGCCGAACGGGCCGAGCATGTCGAGGCTGAAGGTGTTGACGGAGTACGTCCCCGTACGGACCTGCCGGGCGATCCCGATGCCGTGCGCCACGTCCGCCGTCCACACGCTGCCGCTCAGCCCGTAGTCGGAGTCGTTGGCGATCTTCAGGGCCTCGGACTCGTCGCCGTAGGGGAGGAGGCAGATCACCGGGCCGAAGATCTCCTCGCGGGCGATCCGCATGGAGTTGTCGACGTCGCCGAAGAGGGTCGGCTCGACGTACCAGCCGCGCTCCAGGCCGGCCGGGCGGCCGCCGCCCGTCAGAACCTTCGCGCCCTCCTCCTGGCCGATGCGGATGTAGTCGAGGTTGCGGCGCTGCTGCCGCTCGGCCACCAGCGGGCCCACCTGGGTGGCCGGGTCCAGCGGGTCGCCGACGACGAGGGCGCTCGCGGCGGCGGCGAAGGCGTCGGCGAACTCGTCGTAGCGCGAGCGCGGCAGCAGGATGCGGGTCTGGGCCACACAGGCCTGCCCGTTGTTCATCCAGGCGGCCGGGACGATCCCGGCGACCGCGGACTCCAGGTCGGCGTCCGGCAGCACGATCGCGGCCGACTTGCCGCCGAGTTCCAGCGTGACGCGGGTGAGGTTGCGGGAGGCCACCTCCATGACCCGCCTGCCCGCCGCGACCGAGCCGGTGAAGGAGACCTTGTCGACGCCGGGGTGCCCGACCAGGTACTCGCTGACCTCGCGGTCCGCCGGCAGGATCGACAGCACCCCCTCCGGCAGCCCGGCCTCGCGCGCGATGTCCGCGAGGAGGTAGGCGTCCAGCGGCGACTCCGGCGACGGCTTGAGGATCACCGAGCAGCCGGTGAGCAGCGCGGGCGCGAGCTTGGCGGCGGCGACGAACTGCGGCACGTTCCAGGGGACGACGGCCGCGACCACGCCCACCGGCTCGCGCCGCACGAGGATCTTCCCGAGCACGCCGTCGCGGCGCTCCTCGTAGGTGAAGTTCCGGGCGACGGTGATCGCCGCGTCCCAGACCATCATCGCGCCGAGGGCCTGGGCGAGGACGCTCCAGGAGTACGGGGAGCCGTTCTCGGAGGAGATCACGCGGGCGATCTCCTCGTGGCGCATCGCGATGCCGTCCTTGATCCGGCTGACGACCGCGATCCGCTCGTCGAGGGAGAGCCGTGACCAGGGCCCCTCGTCGAAGGCCCGCCGGGCGACGGCGACGGCCCGGTCCACATCGGCCGCCGAGGCATGCGGCACCCGCCCGATGACCTCCTCGGTGTGCGGCGAGATCACCTCGATGACGGCATCGCCGAGGGGATCCGTCAACTCTCCGCCGATGAACAGCTTTCCGTGTTCCACGAGCTCAGCCATGGCCACTGCCTTCGTCCGCATCATTTCTGACGGTGTTTCAGAAACTGATACCAGTTCTAGTTATAGTGGGCAATGGCCATGGATCGGCCGGGGGACGGAGGGCAGATGGCGGTGGCGTTCGATCATGGTGGGGGTGTGCGGTCGCTGCGGGTGCCGATTCCGGACAATCCGCTGGGGTTCACGCTGGTGTATGTCGTGGACACCGACCGGGGGCCGGTGCTGGTCGACACGGGGTGGGACGATCCGGCGTCGATGGACGCGCTCGTCGACGGGCTCGCTGCCTGCGGTACGGCCGTGTCGGAGGTGCACGGGGTCGTCATCACGCACCACCATCCCGATCACCACGGGCTTTCGGGCAAGGTGCGGGAGGTGTCCGGGGCGTGGGTGGCGATGCACGCGGCGGACGCCTCGATCGTGCGCCGGGCGCGCGAGACCCGTACCGAGCGCTGGTATGCGTACATGGCGGACAAGCTGGCCGCGGCCGGCGCCCCCGAGGAGCACATCGCGCCGATGCGGACGGCCCGGCGGCGTACGCTGCCCGGGCTTTCGCCTGCGCTGCCCGACCGGGAGATCGTCCCCGGTGAGCTTCTCGAACTGCCCGGTCGCCGGCTGCGGGCGATCTGGACGCCGGGCCACACCCCAGGCCATGTCTGCCTCCACCTGGAGGAGGAGCACCCGGCCGGGCTCCCCGGCCACGGCCGGCTGTTCTCCGGGGACCATCTCCTCCCCGAGATCAGCCCCCACATCGGCCTCTACGAGGACCCCGACGACACCACCGTCACCGACCCCCTCGGCGACTACCTCGACTCCCTAGAACGCGTCGGCCGCCTCGCCCCCGCCGAGGTCCTCCCGGCCCACCAGCACCCCTTCACCGACGCCCCGTCCCGGGTACGGGAGCTGCTCACCCACCACGAGACCCGCCTCACCGGCCTCCTCACCCTGCTCGCCACCCCCCTCACCCCCTGGCAGCTCGCCGAGCGCATGGAGTGGAACCGCCCCTGGGAGCAGATCCCCTACGGTTCCCGGACCATCGCCGTCTCGGAGGCGGAGTCCCATCTGCGGCGCCTGGTGAAGCTGGGGCGGGCGGAGGCGGTGCCGGGGAGCGATCCCATGACGTACGTGGCCACCTAGGGAAAGCCGGGGGCGCGCAGGAGCGGTGCCGTTCACGGGAGGGAACCGCTCCGTTCACGCCGTGGGCCTACGGTGCTGCCACCTCTGTCCCGGACCCCTAGGTGCCGTCACCCATGGACCCGATCGCGCAGCTTCTCGCCGAACGCGCCTGCCAGCGTCTGCTCCTCGACCTCGTCCGCCGCCTCGACCTCGGCGAACCCGGCTCCGTGGCCGAGCTGTTCACCGAGGACGGCGTCTGGACCTGGCCGGAGGGCGACCGGCTGGTGAAGGGGCGCGCCGCCCTGCGCGCCCACTTCGGCTCCCGCCCCGCCGACCGGCACGCCCGCCGGCTGATGGCGGACGTCCGGGTCCGGGTGACGTCCCCGGACACGGCGACGGCGACCTCGTACTTCACGACCTTCCGCGTGGAACCCGTCCCGGCCTTCATCCCCAGTCCGACCCCGGCTCCGGCCAAGGCCCCTGCCCCCGTAGGGATCGGCCACTACGAGGACACCCTGCGCCGCACCCCCGACGGCTCCTGGCTGCTCGAGGCCCGCACCCTGCGTCTGCCCTGCGACCGCCCCACACCCCGCCTCTGAAGCGCGTTCGCAGCCTTCTCCCACACGCTTCAGGGCAGGTCCCGGGCGGACAGCGACCGGATCAACTCCTCGGCCGCTGCCAGCAGTCCGACCTCCTCCCCGCTCATCGTCGGATTCGCCGCCCGCCGCCGCAGCGCCTCCGCCAGGCCCTTCTCGTCGAGCCCGGAAGGCCCGGAAGGGTCGAGCCCTGAAGGGTCGAGCCCCGAAGGGTCGGCGAGCAGCGCGGTCAGGGTCGCGCGGGCCACACCGGCGTACGGCTCGGCCGAGACGGCGGCCTGGGCGAGGATCACCGCGGACATGCCCCAGTCCAGGCCGGGATCGCCGTCCTCCGCGGTCCCCCAGTCGATGACCCGGGGGCCGTCGGCGGTGAGGATCACGTTCTCGGGGTGGAGGTCGAGGTGCAGGACGCGCACACCGGGCAGGGACGGGGAGCGGCCGGGTACGGCGTGCAGTGCGCGCAGCAGCCGGGCGAGGAGGGTGCCCGCCGCGGCGGCGTCCAGCGTGCCCGCCGCGAACGCCTGGAGCATCGTCGGCCCCTCCAGCCGCTCCATCACCAGGTCGGTGCGCGAGGCGGCGGTGCGTACGGCGGGCGCGGGATAGCCGTGCCGCCGTACGTGCTCCATGACCGCCGCCTCGGCGGCCGCGTCGCTCCAGCCCTCCCGGTCGCGGCGCAGCACCCACGCCCCGTCGATCTCGTACACGTCCGCCGTACGGCCGGAGCCGAGCAGTCTGCCCGGGACCGGCGCGCTCCCCGTAGTGGTCATGGCCAAAACCTAGCGGGGCGGGGCGAGCTGCGGCGCGGGTCTCACAGCCACCGTTCCTCATCAGTGAGCAGGAGTGAGTCTTGGACCCATGCCTGGTCACTGCGGACATCCCGAACGGTTCTGGTTGTCCTGGTCGCCCGTGTACTCGCCGCGTCCGACGGCACGGATCGGGTCCGTGGTCCGGGGATGCGGGGCGGGGTCCCTCACGCCCGGGGGGCACGCCGATCGGCCTGGACGGTCCGATGCCCGTGCACATCGCTCTGGTGTGCACGGGGCGGTGTCGTCCGTCGCCGGATCGGGTGCCCCTGGGCGCGTCGCCCGATCGCGATGCCCGCGGCATCGTGACGGGTCGTCTTGCGCGTCTTGCCGGTGAGGGGCTTTTGCCAGTGCTGGGCGCCCCGCTTGCTGGTGTAGGCCGGGTCCACGGCGATGACCGTGATACCGGTGGTATCGGCCATGGAGGTCAGGCGGGCGCGGAGCCTGCCGGTCGGCATGC
>NZ_JBEXXE010000043.1:0-105240 GCF_040630255.1 Streptomyces sp. NPDC005820 | reverse complement strand
AGACAAAGCGCCGGGCCCGGACCTCCTGCGGGAGGTCCGGGCCCGGCTGTTTGTCTGCTGTGCCCGACCAGGGCGCGGCTAGGAGAGCGTGGGTCAGTAACGGGCAACTGGTCGGGGGGCCGTGAGCGGTGGGATCCGTCGCGGTCGCCCGGTTGGCGCCTGTGAGGGTGGGGTGAGGTTCTGCCCGTCAGGTGGGCGGCCTGGTTGGGCCATGGTGGAGCCGTGGCCCGGCTGATCAGCCGATCGTGGTGGCGAATCCGGCGGTTCTGGCGTGTCGGAAGATCTTGCGGAGGTCGTGGCAGCGGCCAGCAGGCGCCACTCGCCGCGGGCGCCGTCTTCGCCGCGCAGAAGGAGCCGGCGGCCGTTCTGGCCTGGCAAGGCGCTTTTCGCGCCGGTCCAGCTCGGCGGGCAGGTCACTCTCCTTGCCGTCGACGCCGAATGCCTGGTCCTCTTCGGTGTCGACGTGCTCGGCATCGGCCAGCAGGGCGGCGGCCTTGGCCTCCAGTTCGGCGATCTCGGCCTCGATCCGCTCCTCCTTGTCGACCAGGCGGCCGTAGCTCATCGCCTTGTGTTTGGAGGCGTTGGCCTCCAGTTTCGTGCCGTCCAGGGCGACGCGGCCCATCTTGACCATGCCGAGCTTCTGCGCGAGGTGCAGCGACTGGGTAAAGAGGTCGGCGAGTGCGTCCAGGTGACGGCGGCGGAACCGGGCGATCGAGCGGCAGTCGGGTTCCTGGCCGACGGCCAGGAACCGGAACGCGACGTCGTCGGTGCACTTGCGCTCGATGGCCCGCGAGGAGCGGACGCCGGTGGTGTAGCCGTAGATCAGCAGCCGCACCATCAGACGGGGATCGTAGGGCGGGAAGCCGCACTTTTCGGTGTAATCAGCAAGGATCGGGGAGGGGCCGAGGACCTCGTCGACCAGGTCGGCGACGAACCGGGCGAAGTGGTCCTCGGGCAGCCAGTCGTCCAGCGACGGCGGCAGCAGCAGGACCTGATGCGGGTCGAACGCCCGGAACCGCTTGCCCACCGCCACCGGACGGCCTTGCGTCCGCTTCCTCTCGACCAGCTTGACCTCGTCGAACAGCCCGTCCCCATCGTGCATACCGTGATCATCCCGCATGAATGCTTACCAAATGCAAGCGGGTTACAACTGCCAGGCGGTACCAGCTCAGACGGCCGCTGGCTGGAGCTGATGCGGCATGATCCAGCCTTCGGCGAGTTTCGAGGGATGAACGTTGCGTCCACCGCCGAAGTACTCGCAGAACTTCATGATGAGCGGATCCCAGCCGCATGGATCCACATAGAGCTCGTAACACGATCTTGTTGAAGTGCCCTGGTTGGGCGTGACCGGTGTGACGATTCGGCCGTTCGGGATGGTGTGAGTACTCGGCCGTGGATCGTGGACGATGACTTGTGGGCGCTGATCGAGCCGTTACTGCCGCCGTGGCCGGAGAAGTCGCCGGGCCCGCGGCCGGTGGCGGACCGGCTGTGTCTGCAGGGCATCCTGTACGTCCTGCACAACGACATAGCCTGGCAACTCCTGCCGCTGGAGCTGGGGTTCGGCTCGGGACAGACCTGCTGGCGACGGTTGGACCGCTGGCAGCAGGCCGGAGTCTTCGACCGGCTGCACCGCATTCTGCTGGCCGAGCTGAACGCGGCCGGTGAACTCGACTGGTCCAGGGCGTGTGTGGACGGCTCCCACATCCGCGCGAAAAAGGGGGAGCCGACACCGGTCCGTCGCCGGTCGACCGGCGGAAGACAGGCAGCAAGCACCACTTGATCTGCGACGGACGCGGCACCCCGTTCAAGGCCATCACCACCGCTGCCAACGTGAACGACGTCACCCAGACCCTCGCCCTGGTCGACGGCATCCCGCCCGTGGCCGGACGTCCCGGCCGGGCCACGCCGCCGCCCCGATTCGCTGCTCGGCGACAAGGGCTACGACTCCAACCCCAACCGCGAGGAACTGCGCAAGCGCCGGATCCTGCCGGTCATCTCCCGCAAGGGCGCCCCGAACATCAAGGGCCTGGGCAAACTCCGCTACGTCGTCGAGCAGTCCTTCGCGCTGCTCCACCAGTTCAAGCGCCTCGCCGTCCGGTGGGAACGCCGAACCGAACTCCACGACGCCTTCCTCACGCTGGCCTGCAGCCTCATCTGCTGGAGACGCCTCAAGAAGCACCGATCATGATCGTGTTACGAGCTCATAGTGCGTTCCCGGGATGACCAACTCATCCTCGACATGGGCCCGAAGGACCTCGGCCTGGAAAGCGGTGGCATAGGAAGCGGGGCTGCCAAAGGGATGAGACGAGACGACCTTGCACTCCAGCTGGATCGGACATTCCGCGACCCGAGGCGCCCGGATCAGCTCCGATTCCTGCTCAGTCAGCTGTGCGGCCGAGAACTTGTCCGGTTCGTACCGGTAGCCCTGCTTCGCCTTGTGGTCCGACACGGTCGGCTTCCCAGTGGTGAGCGCGATCCGGTGAGCGCGATCCGGTCCACGGCGTCAACCATCGCCGATGAGGGCAGGTTGAGCACGCATTCGCCCTCGCGAAGCAGGTTCGCGGTCGTCTGGCTGCTGTTGTCGAGACCGAGCATGCAGGACTGGCCCAGCCACCACACGGAGGACATCGGCGCGAGGTTCGCGATCGTCCACACCTAACGGTCCGGAAGGGCCGGCCCTGTCCCGTGTCGCACTGTGCCGCAGGCGCTCTATCGGCGTGCAGGGCAGCTGATGTGTACTGAATGTCTACTGCATCGAGGGGGAGGCATGCCGAACACGCCGGAGCCGGGAACACCGGAGTCAGGGCATGAGGAGGAACCCTGGCTCAGCAGTAACGAAGTCGCGAAGCTGTGGCCGGTGCGCAAGGACTGGCTGCCGGGTGTCGCCCGTCGTGCGGATGTCCGCGTCCGCAGCTTCGGCGGGGCAAGCCGGGGCACGTGGGGAGCGGAGCCGACCTTCTACTCCTTCCACCCAGGGGATGTACGCAGGGCCGCGCCGGCCATCGCCAAGGGACACGTCGACATCCCGTCAGACTGGCGCACCGACACTCCCGACGGCCGACGGGCAGAGTTCTGGGGCGCCTTGATTGCTCGTGTCGCCAGCACGCTCTTCATCGCGGCCGTACTGGGCGGGCTCCTCCTCATCCTGGGCACAGTGATCTTCTTACTGACAGTAGAATGATCACTAGCGCCGTCGCCGACGGGCTTGCGAACGGAGCCAGTCGCGGTGCTGGTGACAGAAAGGCTGCTGAATGAGCACGTGTGACAAGCCGCGTGCCTCATCGGTGACAACCGCGCTGCTTCCTTCGGTCTCGTTCGCCACGTCAGCCAGCTCTGCCGGTGACAACTACTGAGCTTCGGCTCATCACACTCCACCGGCCGGGCAGCACCCACCGCCCGGCCCGCGCGCGGCCCCACCGACGCGCAAGACAACCGGCGAGCCACCCGATCCCCCACAGCGCTCCCCACACCCCGCCCGCTCCCTCCCACCCTTCTACTTCCAGGCCGGGGCGGCCGTGGGGTGCTCTGAGGGGGGGATGTCAGAGCACCGACCACGCGGCCTGTACGTCGACTACACCAACACCGGCGCCCTGCTGGAGCCCAGCACCGTCGTCGGCGAGAGCGAGGCCAGGTGGATCGTCACCGCCGCGCTCGCCGAGTCCGGCCCCGCCGAGGCCGCCGTCGCCGAGCCGGACGTCTTCCTGGACTTCGTGCGCCAGTGGCAGGGCGGCGTGGACCTCGACGCCCTCGGTGCCTTCGTCGCGGCGTCCCCCGACCAGTTCATGGCCGATATCCGGGCTTTCGCTCTGGACGACGCCCCCCGCCGACGATGTTCCTCGGCACCGCCCTCGCCGAGCAGCTCGCCGCAGCCGACGCCCCACCGACGGCTGAGTCCCGAGACCCACCTACGATCGAGGCCAGGCGGCCGGGACGGAAGGCGGCAGCGGGATCTCAATCCAGCCGCAGCCACTGCTCCCGGCCGGTCTCGTCGGCCAGGAAGAACCTCACGTCCCCCGCCTCGCCGGCCTCGTACGGGGAGGTCCTGGGTCAGTTCCACCAGAGCACGAGGAGAAGGTGCCGTTGGGATGCAGCAAGGTAGAACTCGCGCAGGGCATTGAAGTGGCCCAGCAGGTACTTCCTCGGGCCGCTGACGATCTTGTCCGCCCCATGACCGATCAAGGAAGCTGCCTCGGTGTCTTCGGCCGGCAGGCCTGCCAGGACGGCCGGAAAGTCGATTTGACCGAGCAGTTCCGAGACGCGGGCCACTTGAGCTGCGGAAAGGGCAGTGGGAGGCGGTCCGAAGGGACCAATGGCATGCGGGTGCGTGTTGAGGAAGCCGAGATCGATCACCGAGTCACCCTCGGTGGCCTGCCGAAGAGCATCGAGGTGGACGCCGTCGAGACCTGCCAGCTCGCAGACCCGTTCCAACACGGCCGGCGCCCAGTCCAGGTCCAGGACGTCCGCCGATGGAGATCCCAATTGGGATCTCCATCGGTCGACGTTCCGGCTGACTGGCGGCAGGCGGCAGGCGGCAGGCGGCAGGCGGCAGGCGGCAGGCGGCAGGCGGCGAGATACTCCACCGGGACGCGGGCGAGTTGCTGGGTGACGGCCATGACGGCAGTATCTCGACGGCGTCCACCGGTTTTCCTACTTGGTTGGGGTCCTGCCGTTCTTGTCGGTGGGGCTCTTCGGGCGCTTGTTGGGGCCGTTCATGATGACCTGGTGGCTGGTGTTGATGAGGCGGTCCAGGAGGGACTCGGCGACGGCTGGCGAGCAGTACACCGAGTCGGTCCGCTTGATGAGCCCCAGCCCCTGGTAGACGGCCCGCTGGTAGATCTCGTTGTGCCGCCGGACCCGCCGCCAGTGACGGCTGCGGCACGCCGAACCGCAGTAGCGCCGGTTCAGGCCGGCGTCCCTGGGCAACGGCGCCCGACACTGCCCGCACCGGCGCACAGACTTCTTCGCCACCCTCCCAGCGTCCCGCCGACACGACCGATCCGGAAGGGCGCCACGCCCCGGGCGGTGGCTTGCAAAGCCACCGTCACAGGGCGCGATAACACCCTGGGGACAGCGATACCCCACAGATCTCTCACACCCACGACAGTGGCCCGCACAGCCCAGATCCGCGCCCATCTTCATTCGTTGGACTTGCCCGCCTCCGTACCGCGGCGTGCCTGAACCCTGAGGGGGAACCGTTCGTGTCCACGCTCACCCTGATCGTGCTGCTGCTCCTGGCCGTCGTGATGGCGATGCTCGCGGCCGGCACCGCGTACGCCGTCCACCGCCATCCGGCCTGGAGCCAGCCACTCACCGCCGCATTCGGCGCCGTGACCCTCATGGCCACCCTGCTCGGCGTAGTCCTCGCCCGATGAACCAGGCCCACACGGCCGCAGCGTTCAGCCAGGCGTGCCCCTCCGCGGTGGTGCGGGCCGGGCGGCGCGAGCAGACAGGATGGGGCAATGACTGACCGCCGCCCGCTGGGCACCGGCCCCGTCCCGCCGGTACCGCATTGCCTAACGCACCGCGCGCCCGGCTCGCTGCCGAACGGCTTGCAGACCAGACAGCACCGGCCCCCGCCGCAGCGCTGCCCCGTACGGCCGGGCGCCGCGCCCTGAGCCGACGGCCCTGCCCCACCCCGGGTCGCCGAACAGACACACCGCGCCCTGGGTCGCCATCGCCTGCCCGACCGCCTCGGCCACGGCCCGCACCGACGACGTCGGCACCAGCCGCGCTCCCGCCGGCAAGGCCACGCCTGCCAGCGCACCGTTCTCCCCCACCGGCAAGCGCCCGGTCGCCTCTGGTACGAGACGCGGCAGTCGGCGCGCAGCCACTTTCGCCGCACCTCCCTCACTCGGTCCGGCCAGGGCGAGGTCAGCCAGTGCCTGCCGCGTTTGCTGTTCTTCCCGCTCCCGCCGCGCCACCGCGCGGTCCGGCAGGACCCTGCCGGCCTGAAGGTCCCGGCGCACCGCCCGGTGCAACGACGCCAGGGAAGGCACCTCGCCCCCGGCCGCCTTCAGATGCCGGTGCAGCGCCGCAACGTTCCCGCCCGCCTGAGCCAGTGCCTCCCACATCTGGTCGGACAACTCCAGCCGGGCCCACGGCCTGCGCTCGACACGGCCCTCCGTCCGCGCCGCATCCAGCCAGCGCCACACCGTGCGCACATTCACCCCGCCGTCCTGGGCGCCCGCACGCACATGCGCCGTGGTCAACGCCCCAGCCGCCTCGAGCTCCAGCAGCCGCGCAACCAGCACCGGTATGGACACCCTCAACCCCGCCGTGACCTCACCCCACGCGCCCGGCTCCCCCACCCCGCCCCCTTCCGCCCGCGCAAGACCGACACGGACCACCGTGCCGCCGCGCAGCCCTCGGAAGAATCAGAAGTGCCGTTCTCAAGACAGTGGAACGGAGCGGGGTGTACCGCCCCCATGACAGCCGCACCGCTACAGAAACGGCCCGACGACAGTGACCCCGCCGTCCTCAGCACCCGACCATCGAAAACACCCAGATCTGATGTGCCGTCACTGACACCCACCCACTGACACCAAAACCGGCACATCGCACTTCGCCCCATGTGCGGTTGCCCGGGTGGGCGGGACCGCGACTGGTACTGAGACGCCGGAGAAGGGCGCGGCGTTCGGCCCGTGGTCCGGAGATCTCCACGCATTCCCCGCTCTCACCCCTTCCGTCGCGTTCCAAAGGTCGTGCGGGGGTTGCGCCTCTTGAGCCTCGCCCCCCTTCGTGGGTCGCGGGCAGCCGGGGTCAGGCGCCAGTATCCGTACGGGTTGTGGAAGAAGTCGTCGTCCTCGAACCGTTCACACTCCACACGGTTCATGATCCAGCGCGTGGCGTCCTGCGCGATGCGGAAGCCCTCGCCATTCTGGACGCCGTGGTCCGGCTGCTCGGTCAGCAGGTAGTACGACGCGATCTCCATGGTGCTCACCCACTCCCACAGCAGCTCCGGCTCGGGCACCGCGGTGCTTCCGGGGGCCAACTCCACGTCGGCCTCGCCCAGGAGATGCATGCCGCAGCTGTAGTAGACCTCCCCGTCGTGAATCACCGGCACGACCCACGCCCGGACGAGGGCGCCGACCAGATCGTCCGCGGTCTCGGCGGCCGCCGCCTCGCTCGCCAGGGCCAGCCACCGCTCCCGACCCCAGGCCACCCCACTGGACTCGTTCTTCACCGCGGTGGCTCCGTTGGCCAGCAGGGCAGCCGTGACGGCCAGCGCCCGGCGGGACACGTCGAGGCCGGTGGCCTGGGAGACCGGCGGTGACAGGACATAGGCGACCGAGTCATGTGCGTCCACCGCGGCCCAGTCGTCGTCGCCGAACTCGTCGACGCCGGTGGCCCGGCGGGAAGCCACCGCGACGTCGAACGCCTCACGCATCCGGGGGTCAGGCTCCCGCTGGAACTCGTCGAGCGTGAAGTCCCCCGCGCCCGCCTCCTCGACCACCCGGCTGATGACATCGGGATCCAGGCCGACGCCGACCGCGCACAGCACGTGCCTCGGCGTCACACCGGACGCCGGGACCACGAAGCGCGTGCCATCGATGGCGTGTCCTTGCCACACCTTGCTCATCTGCCCAGCATCGCAGATGCGCGTACGACGCTGTGATCTCTGTGGCACCCACAGACATTGCGGTCCAGCCCGTTCACGCGGTTCCCCTCGTCCCCGGGAAAGCAGGGGCGCGGGGAACGGTCGGTCACCCTGGTGTAGAGGTAAGTGCGTTGTGGCAAAGGGAGTGCCTGGTCGATGAGCAGGGGCTTCGTCGTGTGCGGAGCATGATCGCGGCGGGGTAGGGGCAGGCAGCGGACGGCTTGTTGTGGATCGAGGAGGGTGCGATGCCGTCGGTGCTGGGGTTGTGCCTTCTGGTGGTGGGATGGCTGCCGCCGTGGGATCGAGCGGCTCCGGCGCGGGGTATGGCGAGCGGCCGCCGGTGTGGCGGTCGGGCATGGGTGAAGAGGTGCTCGGCGGCCTGTATCGGGAGGTGTCCGCCGCGGTGGTGGCCGCTTCGGGGCCGGTGAACGGGGTGGAGCTGACGCGGGCGGTGGGCCGGGAGACGGAGATCAAGAACGAGGTGGAGAAGATCCGTCACCGTGCCTGCGTGCTGGAGAAGCGGGGCTGGCTGCTGCGGGCGAAGGACGGACGGTTCATGCCCGCGCCCGGGGCAGCCGGCCGGAGCGCTTCTCCGGCCAGCGCGGAGCGTCTGCGGCCAGGCGCCTCGACAGCCTGATCACAGCAGCCCACCACACCATCTGCCGGTGGTGGTCGGGGCGGCGTTCGTGGTCGCGGTTGAGGCGGCGTGAGCGGGCCAGCCGGCTCAGCGTCCGCTCCACGACCCATCTGCGGGCCAGTACGACAAATCCGCGTTGTCCGTCGGAGCGGCGCACGATCTCGATCCGGACTCCGTGACGGGCGAACGCCTTCGCCGGCGCCGGCCCCTGGTAGGCACTGTCGACCCACACCAGCCTCAGCAGCCGGCCCGGCTGGTCCATGAACGTCTCCAGCAGCGCGGGGGCGGCCTTGGAGTCGTGCACATCGGCCGTGGTCACGGTGACCTCCAGGAGCAGGCCCTCGGTATCGGTCAGGATCTGACTCTTGCGCCCGTCACGTGACGTGCCGCCGTCGTATCCGCGGCTGTCCTCGCCGACGGTCTCGGAGGCGTCCACCGACTGACTGTCGATGATTGCCGCACCGGGCTCGGCACTGCGGCCTGAGCGTTCCCTCGCCGAACGGCGCAGGCGTTCGTACAGCTCACGCACATAGTCGTAGGACCGCCGGCGGCGGAAGAAGTCGTAGAGCGCCCGCCGGTACGGGAAGTCGACCGGCATGGCCGTCCACTTCACACCGTTGTCGGCCAGATAACGCACATCGTCGAGTATCTCGCGGTGGCAATACGCCTGCGGACGCCGGCCTCGCCTGAGCAGCCACGCCGGCACCGGCATCGCCGGGCGGACCTCAGCCCGCTCCGCATCCGTCATGTCACTGGGACAGCAGGCTGCCCGCCGTCCCGGAGCGAGCGAACCGAACCGGTGCACCTAGCAGTCACACCCAGGGGTGACCGCGGTGGACACAGGCACAGAGATGCTGCTCAACTGACCGGGCAGCGGGCTTCCCTGGCCGTGCTGGTGTCGTAACCGCGTCACTGCCAAGGGGCCCGTTCTCTCATGCCCGCGACCGCACCCGAACCTCCGTCCAGATGACCACCCGCGCCGCACACCTCAAACGAAATCCGGTTAGCCACAACGCACTCAGCGAACCGTCCGTACTACGCTTCATCGTCCGCCTTGGCGTTCCGGTCCGTACGGACTCCACCCGTGAGGTATGCCTGGAGCTCATCTGGCGTCGGCTCCCTTGGAGTGGGCATCCCCGGAAGTCGGTGCAATGGGTCGATCGCCCGCACGAATGCACGTGCCCACTCCAACCAGCGTCTGGTCGATTCCAGACCCGGCTCGTCCACGGCACCGCCCGGTTGGGCCAGACGGCCCTCCAGGGCATCGCAGTACCCGCCAAGCACGCAGCCTCCTGCCAGCGTTCGGCCTCCTCACGAAGTACCTCAGGGTGCGGGGGCGACGCGCAGCCGGGTGAACACGATACGGTGCAGGGCGGCGTTGGCCTGCCGGTAGCCGCCACGGTTGAGCCGACGCGAGGCCGGAAGTCCGGCCCCCCCGCTCCGCTCAGGGCAGCGGCGGGCCTCAGTGCCGCTGGGCCGGGACGCCGAGTGCCCGGAAGATCTCCCGGGCCTCTCGCCAGTACGGCGCAGGGTCCTCTTCACCCGTCGCGTCGACGGCCTGGCCGAGAAGGTCCAGGGCCTTGGCCTGACCCTTGCGGTGGCCGGAACGGCGGTGCATGGCAAGGGCCTGGCGGGCGTAGCCGGCTGCGACGGCGGGTTCGCCGTGTTCCAGGCCCCCGCGGGCCAGGACGGTCAGTGCCTCGCCTTCCACCAGAACGTACTCCGTGCGGCGGGCGATGCTCAGCGCTGTGGCCACCTGTTCGCGGTCCAGGGGGCGCCAGCAGGACGCCAGCCCGATCAGGGAGCGCGCCTCCAGGTCATGCGCGCCGCGCTCGCGGGCCAGCTTCAGTGCTTCCCGCCATGCATCGGAGGCTTCGCCGGGCCGGTCGAGGGCGAGCAGCACACTGCCGAGGGTGAGGCGGGCAGCGGCCCGGAAATATCCGTCGACGTCCTGGTCGCTGAGGGCGGTGGCGGTCCGTGCCAGTTCCAGGGCGTGGACGAGGTCGCCCGCGTCCCTGCGGGCGGAGGCGGTCAGCCGCAGCACATACGCCTCGCCCCCCAGGTCGCCGCACTCCCTGGCCGTCGTCAGGGCCGCTCGAAGGTGGCGCGTCGCATCCGCCGTGTCGCCGAGCAGGTGCCGGACACGGCCGAGGTCGGCCAGCCTCCGTATCTGATTGTGCTGGTTGTCCAGGGCCGCCGGAAGGCGTTCCGCCCGAACGAGGCAGTCGAGGGACTCGGACAGGCGGCCCAGGTCACGCAGTACGTGGGCGAGGTTGCCGAGGACGACGGGGTGCCCGTCCGACAGGCCGCCATGCCGGTCGAGTTCCATGGCCCGCTCCAGGTGCTCCGCGCTGTGCCGCAGCCGGCCGCTGAGCCGGGTGATCATGCTGAGATTGGTATGCGCGATGGCGGCGCCCTCCGGCCACCCGACGGCCTCGGCGAGGGCGAGCAACTGCTCGAAGTGGGTGGTCGCGATGTCGGCGCGGCCCTGCTGCACCTGCGCGTGGCCGAGAACATGGTGCATGGCGGCCTCGGCGAGAGGCTCCCCGGCGGCGCCGGCAGCGGCCTGGCCGAGGGCCGTCCAGTCCACCGTGTGCTTGCGTATCCAGGCGTAGCCGCGCAGGGCGTTGGCGAGCAGCCAGGCCGTGGGACGGCCCTCGGCGGCGGCCTGGTGAACGGCCGCCGCCAGGTTGGGCAGTTCAGCGTCCAGCCAGCGCATCGCCGCCGTGGCGTCGGTGATCTCCGGCAGCTCCGCATCGCTGCGGGCAGCGTTCTCGTCACCGGGCAGGCGCTGTTTCATCCCGGGGTAGAGCAGGAGCGCGCAGCGATCCACGGTGGCCAGCAGCCAGGCGTGGAGGGCGTCGGAGGCAGCTCGGCGGGAGGTACCGGTCTCCTCCAGGCGGAGCCGTTCGGCGGCGTACAGCGCCACGAGGTCGTGGAAGCGGTAGCGTCCGGGCCGGTGCTCGCGGAGCAGGTGGGCGGCGGTGAGCCGCTCCACCAGCCGGGCGGCGTCCTTGATGGTGGTACCCGTGACGACGGCGGCGGCCTGGAGGCCGGTTTCCGGGCCGGGCAGGAGGGCCAGCAGGCGGAACATCCGCCGGACCGGGGCGTCGAGGGCGTGGTAGGAGAGATCGAAGGCGGTCCGTACGGCAGTGGTCCGGTCGCCGGTGACGGACAGGGCGGTCAGCCGGTCGCCCTCGCGCAACTCGTCGACCTGGTCGCGCAGGGTGCGCCAGGGGGTGTGGTCGACGTTGGCGGCCGAGATCCGCAGGGCCAGCGGGAGGTGGCCGCAGGCGTGGGCGAGGTCCGCCGCGGCCTGCGGGTCCGCGTCGACCCGGCTCTCGCCGAGGGTGCGGCGCAGCAGCAGCCGGGACTCCTCCGGAGCGAACATGTCCACCTCGATACGGCGGGCCCCGTCGCGGGCGGCCAGACCGGCCAGCCGGTCGCGGCTGGTGACCAGTACCGCGCAGCCGGGGCCGCCGGGCAGCAACGGCCGGACCTGCTCCGGGTCCACGGCGTTGTCCAGCACGACGAGCATCCGCCGTCCGTCGGTGAGTGTGCGGTACAGGTCGGCGGCGGTCTCGGGCGTCCCGGGAATCCGCTCCGCCGCCACGCCCAGCGCCAGCAGGAACCGGGCCAACGCCTCGACCGGACGCACCGGAGCCTGCGCCGAGTGACCTCGCAGGTCCACGAACAGCTGACCGTCCGGGAAGTGATCGCGTACCCGGTGCGCCCAGTGCACCGCCAGGGCGGTCTTGCCCACGCCCGCGGCGCCGGTCAGGGCACAGACCACGCTCCCGCGCGCGGGGTTGTCCCCGGCGGCGGCGAGCAGGGCGTCCAGACGTGCCAGGTGATCGTCGCGTCCGGTGAAGAACGCCGCGTCGTACGGCAGCAGCGCGGGGGCTGTCGACAGGGTGAGAGGCGCCGATGACGCGGTCGCCCGGGCGGCGGAGGGGGACGGGACGTCCATGCGCAGGACGCGCAGGTGGGCGTCGGTCAGTTCCGGGCCGGGGCGGACGCCGAGCTGTTCGTCCAGGCGGTCGCGCAGTGCCGAGTACAGGCTCAGGGCCGCGCCCTGTTCGCCCGAGGCGGCGAGCGCCAGCATCAGCCAGGCGTGGACTCCTTCGTGCAGTGGCTCCAGGTCGGCCGCCTTGCGCAGTTCACGGACGGCGTTCTCCGGCGTGCCCGCGCTCAGGGCGCCGTCCGCGTACGCCTGGACCACCGAGAGCCGCAGCCGGGCCAGGGCGACGGCCGAGGGGTGTTCACGCGCCCGGGAGGGCATGCCGTTCAGGACCGCGCCGCGCCCTCCTCGCGGAGGATGAGGTGCTGCGGACGCCGGTTCACCGGCCACGTTCCAGAGCACGGCCCCGGCGGCGCAGCTCCGAGCGCGCCGTCGGCACCGCCACCACCTCACGCGACCAGTAGGGATGCCAGCGCAACCGGACGGAGAGCGCATGCAGCCGCCGGCGCAACGCGGTCACCCGGGCCGGACGGGGCGCGGCAAGCGCGTCGTAGGTGCGGTACCAGTCCGCCTGCAGACGCACCAGATGGTGGGGGAAGTCGACACGGCCTACACCCCCATTGGGACACATGTTTGATTTTCTGGCCAAGTGTCCCGTCCCAACTGATCCGGTCCGTGGACGGTGCTGTGACCTGCGGCGACCAGATGAGTTGGCGCCGGGTCGCCGGGAGTCTCGGGTGATCTGGTCCCGGGAATAGGGATGGCGAGTTGTCTCAGTTGATCTGGTCCGGCTCCGCCGTGGGGTTTGACCGCTTCCAGGGAGTGAGGCAGCCGCTGACCCGAGCGCGCCTGGCGACGAGGAACGGTCTTCCGGCCGTCGTCGTCCCAGAGCGGCTGCGGGCCTGTGCACGCTAACGATCTCCGTGCGCGGCGGCGACGGCGGTTGTCACAATCGCGGGCCCGGCGGTGTCTTCATGCCCGACAAGCAAACGTCCAAGGAGGACACCATGGCACTGCGCGTTCCGAAGGCGGAGCTCCCCATCGAACTCGGTGAAAACATGATCAAGCAGCTCGGTGCTGTGGCCGAGCCCGTCGAGGTGGTGTGGCACAGCCCCAAGGTCGCCACGTCCAACCTGGAGTTCTCCGCCAAGCTGGCCGAGTGGGACGAGGCCGACGCGAGCCTCAAGTCGTTCGCGCACATGGCGGTCGCGGCGCAGGTCGGCTGCAGCTGGTGCCTCGACGTCGGCTACTTCCAGGCGCAGAACCAGAACCTGGACCTGGCCAAGGCGAGCCAGGTGCCGAGGTGGCGGGAGTCAGAGGTGTTCACCCCGCTGGAGCGGGACGTCCTCGAGTACGCCGAGGCCATGACGAACACGCCGCCGACCGTCACCGACGAAATGTACGCGAGCCTGCTCGACCGGCTCGGCCCGGCGGCGATGGTCGAGCTCACCGCGTACATCGCCTTCGTCAACATGGCGACCAGGAACAACAACGCGAACGGGATCAGCTCGCAGGGCTTCTCCGACGCGTGCGAGATTCCGCTGGCCACGCGTCCTGAGACCCGCGTGGCGTCGTCGGCATGACCGAGAACCCCTTCGTCGCCCATCGCAGCCTGCTGTTCACGGTCGCCTACGAGATGCTCGGGTCGGCGGCCGATGCGGAGGACGTGGTGCAGGAGTCCTGGCTGCGGTGGGCCGACGTCGACCACTCGCAGGTACGTGACCCGCGGGCGTACCTTGTTCGGGTCGTCACACGGCAAGCACTCAACCGCCTGCGTTCGTTGTCGCGCAGCCGCGAGGAATACGTTGGCGAGTGGCTGCCGGAGCCTCTGCTGACCAGCCCTGATGTCGCCGAGGACGTCGAACTCGCGGAGAGCGTCTCGATCGCGATGCTCACCGTGCTGGAAACGCTCGGGCCGACGGAGCGGGCGGTGTTCGTGCTCCGCGAGGTCTTCGAGATGCCGTACGGCGAGATCGCCGGGGCCGTGGGGAAGCCCGCGACCACGGTCCGGCAGATCGCGCGGCGGGCCCGCGAGCATGTGGCGGCTCGGCGGCCGCGGGTGCAGGTGAGCCGGTCGGAGCAGCAGGCCGTGGTGGAGCAGTTCTTGGCCTCGTTGCGAACCGGGCAGTTGCAGGAGCTGATGGAGGTCATGGCGCCGGACGTGGTCCTGATCGCCGATGGTGGCGGGCTTGCGGCTGCTGCTCTGGCTCCGATCCACGGGGTCGAACTGGTGGCGAAGGTGCTCGCACGCGCGAACCGGGTGGAAGCGGCCGCGCTCGACGCGACGGCCGTGTGGCTCAACGGCGCGCCTGCGGGCCGGATCGAGATCGACGGAGAGCTGGCCACGGCACTGAGCCTCGTGGTGGAGAACGGGCAAGTCACCCGGGTCTACCTGGTGAGAAACCCGCAGAAGCTGACGCGGCTGGACACATCGGTCGAACTTGCCAGGTAAGCCATTGCTGTTGCTCTGGCGTCGTGGGTGTTCCGAACGCGAGAACAGCCTGGAACACCCACGACCGCACGCCGGTTCAGAAGCCGACGGCGGCCGGGACCTGACGATCCACGACGGACGCGGCATAAGCGCACGATCCGACGTCGATGCTCCTCACCTCCCGAGAAGCCGTCACGCGGTGACGGGTAGCGCAACGGCCGTTCGAATGCGTCACACGCGGTCGGCGGCCTCGCGGCGAAGACGCCATGCCCGCGTCCGGCACTTCGGCGAGCAATACACCGAGTCGGTCCGCTTGCGGATCGAGACGGGCACCCCGCACACCGGACACCGCGCCTGCGCCCACAAAAGCTCGCCCCTGATGAGCCCCAGCCCCTGGTACACGGCCCGCTGGCAGATCTCGTTGTGTCGCTGGACCCGCCGCCAGTGACGGCTGCGGCACGTCGAATCACAGTACCGCCAGTTCGGGCCGGCATCCCCGGGCAACGGCGCCCGACTCCCACAGCGTCCCGCCGACACGAACGATCCGGGAGGGCACAATCACCCCGGGCACGGACCACGGCACCGCGGCCGCCGGGGCTGGGCCGGGCAGGGCCGCACGGGGCGCTAGCGGACGAAAAACGTGGTGAGCATGTCCTCCAGCGGGTCCAGGGTGTCGTCGGGGCTGCTGATACCGAGCGCGGTCAGCAGGCCGATGCAGTCGGCGATGTAGCCGCCGAGGTCGACGATGAGGTCGTAGAAGGCCTCTTCGTCGTCGTGGAAGAGCCTGACCATGAAGTCCGCGGTCTGTTCCATACCGGTGGGGCCGGTCAGCAACGTCTTGAGCATCTCCACCGGCGGAGCCGGCTGGAGGCTGCGGGCGGCGACCGTCTTCTCGAACTCGGCGATGATGTCGGCCGTGTCGCGGTCACCTTCCTCGGCGAGCCAGGCCGTCAGCCCCGCACCGATCGCGAGCATGTTCACCTTGTCGGCGCCGCCCGTGGCCAGGTCGGATTCGACTTCACGGATGACGACCCGGCACACCGGGGAATCCTCGCGTACAAGACCACCGGCTCCGCCGCCGAGGCCCACCGCTACACCCGCGACACCGGCATCACCTACCAGCCAGCCCCCGCCCCGCGCACGGCCATCCCGCCGTCCATCCCGATCCTGCACCGCCAGCAGACACCGACCACACCCCACGTCCGCCGCAGCTGACCGGAACGCCTTCGGGATCCCGCTCCCCGAGCCAGGCTCAGACACCAGCCGGGCGAAGGAGACGGTGCGCGCCGCCAGCGGCTGCGGAGCGCCCCGTGCACGAGATCCTGCTGAGCCTGCGCGAGGCGTGCCCTCGGGCACGGTCGACTCGGTATCGGGGGTGGTTTGCCGGGGCCCGGCGGATCAGGCGTGTGCGACTCGTCGGACCCACTTCCTGGCCGAGGATGCGGCAGACCATTACGTAGTTCCACTGATGCGGGCAAACCGCAGGACTGTTCGACAGGCCAGGTAGGCCCGGAAGTCATACTGCACGAGGAGCACCCCTGATGTCCGCCCCCGATTCCGTCGTTGCCCTTGAGGCGTGGAAGCACGAGTTGGCCAACTCCTTCGAGGTGCTGCTGGGCAAGCCGCTCGGCGAGTTCCCGACAGCGACGGAGTACGCGTTCTACTACTTGGACGACGAAATGTCGTCCATGATGCTCGAGAAACTCGTCAGTGGCGAGCTGGACCTGAGTTCGGTCATGCGGGACGAACCGATCGACGGTGCCCGCTGGCACGAGGACAGCCCGTTCGGCTTGAGCCAGCGGGCCCTGGATCTCGGACGGTCGACATGGCTACTCGAAGAGGACGCGTTCGAAGCGGACGGAGGGTTCGGGGTGTCGATCGGTACGGCCTTGAGGACGGTCTCGGCCGACACTGATGACGGGCGATGGGCGGTCTCCGGTGCTGACCTCGCAGGCGTGCTCGCCGCGCACAGCAACGAGCTGGACGAGGTCGACAGTGATGGGGTGATGGTGGACCTGGTCCTGCGGATCGACACGGACGGGACGTTGTTCGACGCAATGCGTGCCGCGACGTGGACGATGGGCGGCCCGGACAGCCTCGTCGAGATGGAGGAGGGGGCAGAGGTGGAGCCTGAGTGGGACAGGAGTCTGCAGCGGATTCCCAACACCCAGCTGCGCGACCACCTTCGCATGCTGTCCCTGACAGCTCATTGGGCTCGTGGCTATGGTGCACACTTTCTCGGCTCTGGACCTGGCACATGCCCCTTTCAGCTCGATTGGGTCAGCCGCCGGCCCGGCCACGAAACGATCGCCGGATGGGAGTTCGGCGAAGGGCAGGCGTCCTCGGCGGTCTTCACAATTAAGCGTTGAGCGCTTGTTTTCGAACCGCCGCTGGGCTCCACAAGACCTGACCGATGACAAAGTGGCCATGTACAGAAGTGGAATGATGCAAGTCGGTGGACGCAGCTTCCGCAGGCTGAGCGGCCTTGAGCCTGTGCAAGGATCGAACCATGAATGAAATACGTTTCTGGGCCCTCATCGCATCGTTCGACTGGGAACGAGCCGGTGATGACGAGGCGGTGCTCGCTCCTGCCTCACAGGTGCTTCGAGGGCTGGCACCTGAGGAGATCGTCGCGTTCGAGGAACTGCTTGCCGCCAAGCTCTACGCACTGGATACGCGAGAGCACGCTCGTTGGTGCTATCAGGGGGAGGCAGATCCGGACGATGGAGACGATTACATCTCCGCTGACGACTTCCTGTACCGGCGTTGTGTGGTGGTAGCGAACGGCAGGGAGTTCTACGAGGGAGTACTCGCTGATCCCTCGCGTTTCCCTACCGGGATGGAATTCGAGTCTCTCCTGTACCTCGCCAGCAATGCTTACGAGGCCCGGACCGGAGCGCCGCACGACCAGCTCACGAGCGTGTCCTGGGAAAGCTTCAGCAATACCGACGGATGGCAGCCCGCCCTGAGCACGACGGCAGGACGCTACACCGGGCCCGGGGTACCGCCGTTGAACCGCCGGCCTGCATAGGACCGTGTCCTACGTGGTGAGGCGCACGAGCGGGCGACAGAACACCGGCACAGGTCGACGCCGATGTCACAGCCGAAGCTCTTCGGCTTGCACAGCATCCTCATTTTCCCACCGAACCCGCGGATGCACCGACCTGAAGCAGACCGATGGACCCGTGGGTTCAGGCTGAAGAGCCTTCGGTTTCCATGAACCCACGGGGATCACGGCCCTGTTCTCCCGAAGCTGAGGCAAAGCGGCAAATAGCTCTCTGTAATCAGAGTGACGCACGGTCAGAGGGAGCAAGGCAGGGCCCGGGAACTTCGCCGGCCTGGAGGGCGGCGAGGTCCGGGCCCCTCTCGCCCGCACCCCCGCCGAACCGGTCCACCTGGGGCTGCTCGCCTGACCTGCGCCGAGATGCGAGGCGGCTCCCCACGGCACAGGATGAATGAGAACGTCCCAGCAGCAGCAACGGCCGGGCCTGCGGGGGCGGAGCAGTGGCTGGCCGGTCAGCGCGTAGGGGCGTCCTCCTGCAGACCGCACGGCGGCGGCGCGTGCCCCGCCGAATCCAGCCGCACCGCGCGCCTCCGAGCGCGAGGAAAGGGGAGCATCCATGACCACGCCGAACACTTCGATCCTGTTCTACAGGTCCGACAACGGCCAAGCCGGCACGGGCACTCTCTCCGGCGGCCGCTGGCAGGCCAAGGCGACGCTGCGCCTCCCGACCGGGTACACGCACGGCGCCGCGAGCCGTGACTCGCTACTGCTCTACAACCAGGGCACCGGGGCCGGGGAGGTCGGCACCTTCACGGGCGGCACGTACACCAGAGTCAAGACCTACGGGTTCGCCCCGAACTGGACCTTCATCGAGGCGTCCGGCGACTCCGTGATCTTCTACAACGCGACCGGCCGCGGAGTAACGGGCACCCTCAAGAACGGCGCGTTCCAGCAGGTCCGCGTGTACAACGACTTCAGCTCGGGCTGGGGCACCATGGCCTCCTCCTACGACACGCTGGTCGCGGCGGCCCGGCACGGTTCTACCGAGTTCCCCTGGAGCAACGTGGGGTACGGCACCCTCTCCGACGGCGTCTACACGGACAAGGGCAGCATCCCGAGGGACGACTTCCTGGGGGAGCTGACCGCCACGAGCGACTCCGCGCTGTCGTGGGCCAGGGCGGGCGGCGAACTCGAGTTCCGGGCGTCCAAGGCTGCTAACGGCACCGGCATCTCCTTCCAGAAGATCGGAACCTCCGGCATGTGGAACAAGGTGGGCCGGACCTCGGACAGCCTGTTCTTCTACAAAGACGACGGCACCGCCTGGACCTCGACGCTGGTGAACGGCAACTACACCAACGTCGGCCCGCTACCCCAGGTCTCCTCGGGCTGGACCCTCATTGAGGGCGGTGTGTGAGCCCCCTTCCCCAGGCCCCGGGCCCGATCCGCTCCGCCTCGCGCTCGTCTTCGGCATCGACGAGAAGACATCCATCCGCTACGCGGACTCGGCCCGGCAGCTCCTCCAGGCCGACCTCGAAGCCGATCCCGCGTGTTCACCGCGAACCCACGGGTCAACCCCCGAGAATGGCAACCCTGGCCTTCTCGGGTTCCCGCTGGATAGGCTTCAGTTTCCGCGAACCCGCGGGGATCTCGGCCCTGTTCTCGTAGGGGTGCCGGTAAGAACCGCGTCACCGATCCTGCTGGCTTATTCCGTGCTGTTCTGTTCCAGATGACTGTGGACAGGGCAAGGCTGTGACCAGACATCCGATGCGGTTAATACTCCAGCCGTAGATCGTGATCTTCATAACCGGGCGGCCTGCCGCCGGTAGTGGCTGGCCTGGGGTCGGGCTTGGTGGCGGGCGTCGCCAGTGGGACCAGCCAAGCCGGTGGGTCGTGTCGTGGACGGGTCGGATGATAAGGGTGATCCAGAGGCGCCAGGACGCAGCGGCTGACATGGCAGTCGTCCGGCCCGAACAGGCGGTTATTGGCGCGACAAGCCTGTTCGCGCGGACACTCCCACATCGTGCGATGGGCGACACTTCCGAATACGGGGCTGCCGTCGTCAGTCGCCGGGGCCGAGGGGTTCGTCCGTGTACGGCCACGGATCGTTCCGTCTGTCCGCAGACATGCCGTCAGATTCGGTGCAGACCACGGCGCCGTCCGAGGTGTGGTAGTGAAAGTCGGGCATTCGCCAGGTGTACGAGCCGGTGGATCCGCCCTCGTCCGGCCGGTCTTGCCGGTGCAACTCCAACAGGTCGTCGAGACCGCCGGAGTAGTACGAGTGACTCTTCAACCCAAGCGGCACCGGCACCATCCCGCCCTTCTCGTACACGAGCTCCCTCGTCTTTGTATCCCACACCACCAGTTCCCACCCCCATCTCAGCAGCCAGGCAGTCCCGTCCTCCACGAGGTGAAGGACGACAGGCAGCCCGTCACCCTCGTAGATCTCCGCCCAGCCATCGGGTGTACGAGCAACCATCGTCCATCCACAGGCCCACAGTTGCTCCGGCATCGGGCGGGCCTCGGCTTCGTCGAGTTCTTGCGAGAGAGTGGAATGCGGTCGCAAGAACAGGTACTCCTTGGCTGCGCCGAGCTTCGTCGCTTCGTGGCGATACCGTGAATTGGCCAGACGCCCGTCTCTGTCGACCTGACGCGTCACCAGCCAGGAGCCCGGGACGGCACGCCGCCACCGGCGCCGGAGAGCGCTTTGGGCCAGCACCGCGCAGAAGTGTTCGCCGTTGTGGGTTTCATGCACCTCGATGGGCTGGTTCGACCGCACGCGGTGCAGCAGCCGGAACGTTCGGCCGCTGTGGGAGCCCTGGTACTCGATGGTGTAGTTCGCGGTGAGCCGTTGTACCGTCCACTCGCTGTCAAGGGCCGCCATCGACTGTCCCCCATCCGTAGCCGTGGAACTCAGTATGTCCATGACTGACGGTCATGCCCAGAGCAGCAACTGCATTGTCCTGCTGCCACTTCCGGCAACCTGGGAACCATTGCAGACCGGGGCCGGTACGGGCGTGTGTGCGGTCACTGTCGATCATCGTGAGCTGTGTGGACCGACGTAGAGACGGTGGCCGCGGGCCACGACATGGATCCTGCCCGTTGGCGGGTTGCGTTCGCGGGTCTGATGGGCCGGATCGCGGGCCGCTTCAGCCGGGTCGAGCCCCGTCGGCGGGCGGGGCGGCTGGTGCTCGGTCTGCTGGCGGATCTGCCGCGCAAGAACTGCTGGACCATCGCCGAGTGGGCAGGGGATGCCACCCCGGACGGTATGCAGCACCTGCTCGGCCGGGCCAAATGGGAGGCCGACCAGGTACGCGATGACGTGCGCGAGTACGTGGTGGAACACCTGCACGACGACCATGCGGTGCTGGTCGTCGACGAGACCGGGGACGTGAAGAAGGGCATGAGAACGGTCGGAGTCCAGCGTCAGTACACCGGCACCGCCGGCCGGATCGAGAACGCCCAGGTCGCCGTTTACCTCGTCTACGCCGGTCGCCGCGGGCACGCGGCAGTGGACCGGGAGCTCTACGTTCCGCGCTCGTGGACAGCGGACCCCCACCGCTGCCGTGATGCCGGACTCGGCGAGGACACCGCCTTCGCGACCAAGCCGGAACTGGCCACGCACATGATTGCCAGGTTCCTGGACGCCGGCCACCAGGCCGCGTGGGTCGCGGCCGACGAGGTCTACGGCGGCAACCCGAAACTGCGGGCCGCGCTGGAAGAGCGGGGCACAGGCTACGTGCCGGCCGTGGCCTGCTCGCACGAAGTCACCACCAGGGCCGGAAAGTTCTGCGCGGACGCCCTGGCCAAGAAGGTGCCCGAGCGGGCCTGGCAGAAACTCTCCGCAGGGGCCGGGGCCAAGGGCCACCGCTTCTACGACTGGGCCGCCATCAGCCTGGCCGACTTCGCACCGGGCAGCCGCCATTTGCTGATCCGCCGTAACCGCACCACCGGCGAACTCGCCTACTACCGTTGCTACTCATCCCAGCCCGTGCCCCTGACTGCCCTGGCGCGGGTCGCTGGATCACGGTGGCGAGCGGAAGAGACGTTCCAGTCCGGCAAAGGCCTGGCCGGACTCGATGAGCATCAGGTCCGCCGCTGCGCATCATGGTCCCGCTGGGTCACCCTGGCTATGCTCGCCCACGCCTTCCTCGCCGTCCTCCGCGCCGACGAACACACCCGCCACCCCGCCCCGGACGCCCTCATACCGCTCACCTGCAACGAGATCCAGCGACTCTTCATCACCCTCGTAGTCCGACCCGTCCACGACACGGCCCACCGGCTTGGCTGGTCCCACTGGCGACGCCGCCACCAAGCCCGGTCCCAGGCCAGCCACTGCCGGCGGCAAGCCGCCCGGTTATGAAGATCACGATCTACGGCTGGAGTACGTGATCTCGGTGGTTAGGGACGCTGAGGCGACAGGTGGCCAGCGTCGATCATCCCGCCCGAGATCGCCCACGCCGTCGCGGGCGTCGGTTCCTTCTCCGTCTACCCGAGTTCACCGAGACGGAGGGCGTCCCTTATCTCGCTGAGCTTCGCGGTCGTTGCCGGGGTCCGCTCCTGCGCCTGTTCAGCGAGTCGGAGGGCATCGTCAATCTCGCTGAGCTTCACGGAGGACAGGACGGCTGCCCGCTCTATCAGGTCGTCCCGGGACACAGTGGTCAGCCACGTGCAAGGGGTGAAGCCCGGACGCGGGAACGCGAGCCGCAGCACGCCTTCGAACGGCAGTCCTTCACCGGCGCCGACCATCACTTCGATGCCCAGACCGCTGATGTCGACGCCCGCCGGAGCGACGACCTGCATCACCCGGATCCCGGACGTGTCGTCTCCCGACAGCAGTACGACCAACCTCCTCTCGTCGAACTGGACCCACCAGACTTCGCCACGTTGCACAAGTCCTCCAGACACGGGACGGCAGGCAGACGCTGCGCGATCCTGACGCACTGCGGAGAGGGGTGTGGCCACCGTTGATCATCGGTGTGTGAAGACTGAAGATCATGCGGTGGCCGCAGGTCACAGCGTAGACCCTGCCCGCTGGCAGGAGGCGTTCGAGGGCCTGATGAACCGGATAGCGGGACGGTTCACGCGGGTCGAATCCCGGTGCCGGGCCCGGAGTTGGTACTCGGCCTGCTGTCGGACCTGCCGCGCAAGAACTGCTGGACCATCGCCGAGTGGGCCGGGGACAGGACCCCGGACGGCATGCAGCACCTGCTCGGGCGGGCCAAGTGGGACGCCGACCAGGTCCGCGGCGACGTAGGTGACTACGTGGTGCAGTATCTGCACGACGACGAGGCGGTGCTGGTGGTCGACGAGACCGGCGACGTGAAGAAAGGCACCGACACCGTCGGTGTCCAGCGCCAGTACACCGGCACCGCAGGCAGGATCGAGAACGCCCAGGTCGCCGTCTACCTGGTCTACGCCGGCCGCCGCGGGCACGCCGCGGTAGACCGGGAACTCCATGTTCCGCGTTCCTGGACCTCCGACCCCGACCGCTGCCGGGCCGCCGGACTCGGTGACAAGACGGAGTTCGCGACCAAGCCAGAGCTGGCCGCTCGCATGGTCATCCGATTCCTGGACGCCGGCCACCAGGCCGCCTGGGTCGCAGGAGACGAAGTCTACGGCGGCAACCCGAGGCTGCGCACCGCCCTGGAGGAACGCGGCACCGGCTACGTCCTCGCGGTGGCCTGCTCGCACGAAGTCACCACAGGCGCCGGGAAGTTCCGCGCCGACACGCTGGCCAGGAAGGTGCCCAAGAGGGCCTGGCAGAAGCTGTCCGCAGGGGTCGGAGCCAAGGGCCACCGCTTCTACGACTGGGCCGTCATCGACCTCACCGACCCCGGCCCGGGAGCCGGCAGTTGCTGATCCGCCGTAACCGCAACACCGGCGAACTCGCTTACTACCGCTGCTATGCACCCGCCGCAGTGCCGCTGACCACCCTCGCACGCGTCTCTGGATCAAGGTGGCGGGTCGAGGAGTTCTTCCAGTCCGGCCAGGGCCTGGCGGCCCTGGAGGAGCACCAGGTCCGCCGCTACTCGTCCTGGTCCCGCTGGGTCACCCTGGCGATGCTCGCGCACGCCTTCCTCGCCGTCGTTCGCGCGAACGAACACGACCGTCACCCCGCACCCGACGAGCTGATACCGCTCACCTGCAACGAGATCCAAAGAACGTTCATCACGCTCGTCAACCGGCCCGTCTTTGACCCTGTCCACCGGCTTGACTGGTCCGTCTGGCGACGCCGCCACCAGGCCCGATCCCAGACCAGCCACTACCGGCGACAAGCCGCTCAGAGGCCGATGAGCCGGCTCTCCTCAAGACGTCCACTCCGTCTGCCTCGACAATCCTCGACAGTCCTCGAGCAGCCGAAACCACGACGTGGGACACCACGACTGCCATCAACCGGCTTATTGCGTGGGCAGGATGAGCGCATCGCCTTCGAGTGGAGGATTCCCCCGTGGCAGCGGAACGAGGACTGTACGCACATGGCCGTCATGCTCACCACCGCGGGTGGTGAGCATGACGGCCTCACTACGGAAAGCGTCCGTGGTGACAGCGCCACCGCGGCCCTCGCCGACCTGCTCGATCGACAGGGGGAGCACGTGGGCGTCCCGCGCGATGCGGGACCGTGCGGGACGCCCACGCTGCCGGTCACTGCTGGGTCAGGGTGACTTCGTCGCAGTAGCCGTCGCCGCTTCCGGAGACGAGGTGGCAGTAGATGCGGGCGGAGGTCACGCCCGCGCCCGTGGTGAAGGTCGTCGACTGCTTCGAGTAGGTGCTCGACGTGGTCGAGGCACTCGTGACGGCGCTGCCGTTGTAGAGCTTGGCCTCCAGTGCTGTCGTGGTGCCGGCGGTCTGGCTCGCGAGGGAGCCGGTCAGCCGGTAGGTGGTGTTCGGCGTGAGGCCGGTGACGATCTGGAACAGGGAGGCTGAGGTCAGGGACGCGTTCGCCAGCCCGGCCGCGTTGCCGTTGGCCGCCGTGCTCGTGAGCGAGAAGTCGCCGTTGCGCCAGGGCACGGTGTGGCCGGACTCGAAGTTGCCGTTGATCGCGTAGTTCTTGACGGGGGTGACGGCCATGTCGTCGCAGTAGCCGTTGCCCGTACCCGAACTCTTGTAGCAGTACAGCCGCACGGTGTTGTTCGTCGCCCCGGTGGTGAAGTCGGCGGAGACGAACGTCCACGAGGTACCGCTGGAGCTCGCCACCGTTTCCAGACCACCGGTGTTCTTGACACCGACGTTCATGACCTCGCCGGCGACGGCCGACTTCACCCAGCCCGAGACGCGGTACGTCGTCCGGGGCGCGACCGGAACGTACTGTTCGAGCGAGGCGGGCGACGGCCCGACGCGCGCGTCGTAGGTCCCGGAGTGGGCGCCCGTGTTCACCACCGAGGCGGAGTTCCACGCGCTCCAGCCCGAGGTCGTCCCCTTCTCGAAGCCGAGGTTCTCGTTGGCGAGGCAGGTCGCGTCGGAGGGCGAGCTGTACTGGTCGGCGCCGATGTCGGGTGCGCAGGTCGCGGGAACGGCCGATCCCCAGTAGTCCTTGCCGCCATTGTTCGGGACGACGACACCCGCGCCGATGGCCGGGGAGGACGCGGTCAGCTGGTAGCCCGCGACGCTGCCGATGCCCGTGCCGCCGCTGCCCGGCGAGGCGAGCAGCGGATCCGCCGTGATCTTCCCCGGGTCGGCGGGCTCACTGGCCGGGTGGTTGCCGTAGAAGAGGTTGTTGCGCCAGGCGAAGTTCGAGGCCGGCTGGCCCGCCGTGTAGACGTAGCCGCCGCTGCCCAGGTTGTAGATGATGTTGTTGGCGAGCGTGAGGTCGTTCCAGGCGCCGGTGACCTCCAGGACGTTGGCGGTGGATCCGGACGGGATGTAGATGGTGTTGTTGTAGAGCGCGGAGTCCTGCGAGCCGTCCATGGTGATGGCGCGAAGAAGGTCGTTCTCGCTGACGTTGTAGCGGACCACCGCGTTGCTCGCGAGGTGCGATCCGCCGCCGCAGCCGCAGAAGAGGATGAACCCTCCCGCGTTGTCGTGGCTGTAGTTGTACTGGACGATGGTGCCGTCCTGGCCGTAGTCGACGTCGAAGCCCTGGCCGTCGGTGTTCCCGGTGTTCTTCTGGGTCCCGTATGCCTCGTTGTACTGGATCACGGTGCCGTCGGAGTCCCAGGCCCAGATGCCGGCGTTCGCCGAGTTGGTCTTGGCCGCGTTGTAGACCACGTTGTGGTCGATGAGGGCGTTCTGCGACATCTGGACGACGATGCCGTCGCCGTCCGTGTCGTGGACGGTGTTGTTCTGGACGACGACGCCGCTCCAGGGAGTCCAGGCCGGGTTGTTGCAGCCTATGGACGCCCGGCAGAGCCAGGTGCTGCCCATGTTGATACCGCTGCGGGAGACGTTGGCCACGGTGTTGCCGTCTATGTCGACGTCGTTGAAGGCGCTGGGGGTGGTGGTCCCGATGACGGCGAAAAGGATTCCGGCGCTGCCGTTGACCTCCTTCGACTGGTCTCCGTTCACGTCGTGGATGTTGAGGTTGCTGATCTTGTAGTGATCTCCGGTCCCGAAGTTCTCGAGGACCACGTAGACGCCTCGCCGCGCGTTCGCGCCCTTCACGGCGCCGGTGTTGGTCACCTCCAGGTCGGAGATCTCCCAGTACTCCTGGTTGTAAAGGTAGATCGCGTCTGTGCCGCCGCCACCGGCGATGACCGGCAGGGCGCCGGTGCCGTACGCGCTCATGGTGATCGATCCGCCTGCCGCGCTGCCCGAGCCGAGCGGGTGCAGCAGGCCGGTGCAGGTCGTGCCCCGCTTGAACAGCAACTGGTCGCCGGGGGCGAACGTCGTCGCGTTCGGGCCCGCCAGCGAGTTCCACGGCGAGGCGGAGGTTCCGGTGCCGTTGGATGCCGCCGAGCAGTCCACGTAGTAGGCCGAGCCCGCCGCGTGGGCGGGTGTGGCCGGGGTCAGGGCCACCGCGGCGCAGGCGAGCAGCATGGTGACGACCGCGCCTGCGAACAGCCGTCTGATCTCTGCGACTTGTCTCATGGTGCTTCTTTCCGTACGACGTTGTCGGAAGGGGTGGAGGGGCTCGCCGTGACCTTGCGGAGTGCGGCGACGATGGCCTGCGTCGGAGCGGCCTGGTTCGACCATTCGGCGGCGACGTGTCCGTCGGCTCCGATCAGCAGGGTGTGGAGCTGTCCGTCCGTGGGCAGTTGTGCGCCCACGGAGGCGGAGTCCGCGGCGACCACGAGTTCGGGCGGGAGGGCCCAGTTCGCCGCGAAGTTCTGCAGTGCGTCGTCGGTCGTGTGCCCGTCCGAGTCGGTGACGAGGACCCTGACGTCGGGGTACTGGAGCGCCACGCTCTTGAGCGACGGGATCTGGTTCCGCGCCGCCACCACGTCGACGTCGCCCTGGTCGTCGACGGGAAGGGCCGAGACGACGGTCGGGCCGGACAGGGAGATGTGGTTCCCGTCGAGCAGGGTCACACCGGAGCCTGCCGGTGCTTCGGCTCGGCATGCGCTGAGGAGCAGGAGCGCGGCGACAAACGGGATCATCCCCGCGCGGCGGGCCCTCACGGTCACTCGTCGGATCGCCGTCACCTGACCGGCCCTTCGAGAGGCAGGATGGGTGCTTCCAGCGTTTCGTCGCGGTCGCACGCGAGGCTGTCCGCGTGCAGCCGCAGGCGGGCGACCTGGATCGAGCTTCGGCGGTCGTCGTGGTCGCCGTGTCGTTGTCCGGGGCTGTCGCCGGATCGCCCGGGATGGGTGAAGTAGAAGACGAACGCGCCGAGTTCGCTGGTGACGACATCGGCGTGGAAGCCGTACGAGCCGTCGTCCGGGCCCTTTCCGGGACGATCGAGGACGAGTCCTCGCGGTTCCCATGTCTCCAGGTCCCGTGAGTGAAGAACGCGCAGGCCATGCCATTCGTCGACCAGCATCCAGTAGCTGTCGCCGAACTCGAAGACGTTGGGACCTTCGTGCGCGGAGCACTCGACGGCGGGTCCCCGGACGGTCCACCGCGTCAGGTCGTCGCTGTCCGCCGCATAGGTGTGCGCGTGGTCGGCCTCGTCCTTGTACCACATGCGGTAGCCGCCCGTGGGAAGCCGCAGGACGCAGGCGTCGATCACTTTGTCGGACGACAACGACAAGGTGGAGCGGTAGGTCCAGGAGAAGAGGTCGTGGCTCGTGTAGTGGCGGATCGTGCGGGCGTGGCCCTCCCACCGGGTCGGAACACCGCGGATGACGCTGACGAACATGTGGTACTCGGTTCCGTCGTCCACGATCTCGGGGGCCCAGTAGGTGTGCCGTCCGGGCTCGATGTCCAGCCCCCCGGCGACTCCCCGGTACAGCCAGGTGGCCCCGCCGTCCGAGGAGGACGCGATCCCGATGTCGGTCCCGTGTACCCAGCTCACGTCGTTCATCGGCGGCGCGTCGGCGCGACGGCTCGTGTAGAACATCCACCACTCGCCGGCGTGCCGGTTCCAGATGACGGTGGGGTCGGTCGCCCCGTCGTGAACGGGGTCGCGGAACAGGGGGCGGGCAACGGTTGTCATCGGTTCTTCCCAGGAGTGAGGAGGCGGTGGCCCATGGGCGGCCGGTTCGGCGACGTCGTCAGGCGGGCCGGCGCGTCAGGCGGATCATGTTCCAGGAGAGCGGCTCGAGTTCGGCGTGCAGGACGCCGTCGGTGACGGCCGTGCCCGTGGCCGCGTGCGGGGTGACACGGTCGGGCCGGTCCGCGGTGTTGGTGGCCTCCGGGTCGCTGTCGGCCAGGACGAGGTGCTCCACCAGGGTGTGGGCGTCGACGCCGCGCAGGTCGACCCTCAGGGGAAGGGCGTCCGTCTGGCTGCGGTTGACCGCGAAGACGGTGACGGCGTCCGTCTCGTCGTCGATCACCGCGGTGGCGTGCAGCAGCGGTACGTCACCGAAGCGGGCGGTGGTGTAGGTCGGGCTGGCCACCTCGACGCGCAGCACCCGGCCGCGCCCGTACCGTGCGGCGTGCGCGAAGGGGAAGAAGGTGGTCTGCCGCCAGGCGGGCCCCTCCGGTTCGGTCATGATCGGCGCGATGACGTTGACGAGCTGAGCCAGCGAGGCGGCGGTGACCCGGTCGGCGTGCCGCAGCAGCGCGATGAGCAGCGAACCGAAGACGACCGCGTCGGTGACGGTGTAGACGTCCTCCAGCAGGCGCGGCGCCTGCTGCCACTCCTGCACCGGGTGTGGGTTGGGCCGCTTCTGGTACCAGACGTTCCACTCGTCGAAGGAGAGGTTGATGCGCTTGTCCGCCTTGAGGCGGGCGCGGACATGGTCGCAGGTGGCGACGACCGACTCGATGAAGTGCTCCATGTCCACCGCGGACGCCAGGAAGGAGTCTCGGTCACCGTCGGTCTCCTCGTAGTAGGCGTGCAGGGAGACGTAGTCCACGAGGTCGTACGCGGCCTGGAGGACGGTCGCCTCCCAGGAGGCGAACGTCGGCATGGAGGAGCTGGAGCTGCCGCAGGCGACCAGCTCGAGGTCGGGGTCGACCTGCCGCATGGCGCGGGCGGTTTCGGCGGCGAGGCGGCCGTACTCCTCGGGGGTCTTGTGCCCGGTCTGCCAGGGGCCGTCCATCTCGTTGCCCAGGCACCACATCCGGATGCCGTACGGCTCCTTGGCGCCGTCGGCGACGCGGCGGTCGGACAGTTCGGTGCCGCCGGGGTGGTTCGCGTACTCCAGGAGCCGTACCGCGTCCTCCACGCCCCGCGTGCCGAGGTTGACGGCCATCATGGGCTCCATGCCGGTCTTGCCGCAGAAGTCCATGAACTCGCCGAGGCCGAACTCGTTGGTCTCGGTGGACTTCCACGCCAGGTCCAGCCGCGCCGGGCGTTCCTCGCGCGGGCCCACGCTGTCCTCCCAGCGGTAGCCCGAGACGAAGTTGCCGCCGGGGTAGCGGACGGTGGTGACACCGAGCTCCCTGACCAGCGCCAGGACGTCCTGACGCAGGCCCTCGGCGTCGGCGGCGGGGTGGCCGGGCTCGTAGATGCCGGTGTAGACGCAGCGGCCCATGTGCTCGACGAACGATCCGTACAGACGCGGGTTGACACTGCCGACGGTGAACGCCGAGTCGAGGGCGAAGCGGGCGGCGGAGGAGGAGGTGGGCTCGGACATGAATGCCTTTCGAACGTCACTTCGTAGGTGACAAGGAGGGGCAGGAGGGAGGGAGGGAGGGAGGGAGGAGAGGGAGGAGAGGGAGGAGAGGGTGGTCAGAGCGCGAGTGCGCAGACCACCGAGGGGGCGGAGACCGGTGGTCGGGGCTGGGTCAGGGTTCCGTCGCCCAGGACGCGCAGGACGGCGAGCGAGCCGCTGTGCTGGTTGGCGACCAGCAGATGACCGTCCACCAGGGCGAGGCCGCGGGGCCATGTGCCGCCGGCGGAGATCTCGCCGAGCGGTTCCAGGGTGCTGCCTGCGAGCCGGAACGCGGCGACCGTGTCCGCGCCCCGGTTGGTCACCCACACGAAGCGTCCGCAGGGCGAGGCGACGATTCCCCCGGGCTGGTTGGCGACGTCCTCGGCTGCCGTGGCGGGTACGGAGGAGAGAGCGGTCAGGGTGCCCGTACCGGTGTCGTAGCGGTGGCAGGTGACGGTCGAGGACAGTTCGTCCGCGCTGAACACCAGGTCGCCGTCGGACGCGAAGGCGAGGTGGCGGGGGCCGGATCCCGCGCGCATCGAGTTCACCGCGACCCGTTCCAGGGTTCCGGTGCGGGTGTCCAGCCGGTAGGTGAGAACGGCGTCCGCCCCCAGGTCGGTGGCCAGCACGAAACGGCCCGCCGGGTCGACGAGTACCTGATGGGCGTGGCTGCCCTCCTGCCGTCCTGCGACCGGTCCCGCCCCGTCGTGGACGACGAGGTCGGCCGGTTCCAGCAGGCGTCCGTCCGCGCCGAGCCGGTGCACCGCGACCGTGCCCGGCGCGGTGTCGCTGCCGTAGTTCGCGGTGAGCAGCCACTCTCCGTCCGGGTGGACGGTGAGGTGGCACGGGTTCGCCCCGCCGCTGCTCATCGGGTCGCCCAGCGGGGACAGCCCGCCGTCACGGGTGACGGCGCTGACGGTTCCCGTCTCGGTCTCGTTGGTGCTGTAGACGACGGCCAGCGACGGGTGCGCCGCCAGGAACGAGGCCCCGCTCACGGGCAGCGGCTCCACCTCGTCGTACGAGAGCTGTCCGGTCGTGGGATCGAGCCGCAGGGCGGCGACGCCGGGGCCGTCGCCACCGGTGGCGGGGGTGTGGGAGCCGGTGAGGACGGGGATCGCGTCGGTGCGGGCGCTGGTGTGCATGGGTGGTCCTGGGAGGTTCATCGAGCGGGGTGGGTGGAGAACGTCTCAGCGGACGATGTCGTCGTGGTGGTCGAGCAGTTCCAGTTCGGAGCGCCGGGGCAGGCCTTCCCAGTCGCCGGCGGTGCTCACCGCGAAGGCGCCGACCAGGGCCGCCGTCCTCAGCCGCCGCTCCGGGGGCTTTCCCGCGAGCAGTTCGGCGAGGTACCCGGCGGCGAACGCGTCTCCCGCGCCCACCGAGTCGTGCACGTGGACGGGTATGGCGGGCTGCCGGTGAGGAAGCCCGTCGAGGAGGGCGTACGCCCCGTCGGCGCCGAGCTTGATCACGGCCCCGCCGGGTCCCAGATCGCAGATGGCCCTGGCGAGTTCCTCCGGTCCGTCGGCGCCGGGCACCATGAGAGCGGCCTCGTGCGGTCCGGCGAAGACCAGGTCGCTCCTGCGCAGCAGGGGCAGCAGGATCGTCCGGGCCTCGGCCTCGCTCCAGAGCAGCGAACGGAAGTTGATGTCCAGTGAGATGGTCACACCGGCGTCGGCGGCGATGTCCACGGCCCGGGTCACGGCCGCGGCGGGGCCCTCCCCGAGTGCCGGGGTGATGCCCGTGATGTGCAGGACCGCCGCCCCCGCGACGACGTGCTCGGGGATGTCGTCGGCGGTCAGCCGGGCTCCGGCCGTGTGGGTGCGGTAGTAGCGCGTACGGCTGTGCGTGGACGTGCGGCGTTCCTTCAGCAGCAGGGAGGTGGGGGCGGGGTCGCGTACGGCGACGGTGGTGACCCCTTCGGCCTGTAGTTCCCGCAGGACGAGTCCGCCGAGTTCGTCGTCGCCCACGCGGCCGATCCAGGTCGCGGCTCCGCCGAGTCGGCTGACCCCGATGGCGACGTTGGACTCCGCGCCGGCGATACCCAGGCGCAGTGTCGTGCCGAGCGCGAACGGGCCGGGATCCCGGGCCGCCATGACGGCGAGCACGTCGCCGAAGGTGACGAGGTAGGGCTCGTCGGGCGGGGGTGCGGAGGTGCTCACGCGCTCGCCTCCCCGGCCCGTGCGGTGGTCCCCACCGCGTCCAGCAGGGTGCGCGCCCTGGTGACGAGGGCGTCCAGGGCCTGGGGAGTCGGGTTCTGGTCGGCCCCGCGCAGCAGCGGGGAGCCGATGCCGACCGCGCGGGCGCCGGCGTCCAGGTAGTCCCGCGCCTCGTCGATGGCGACACCGCCGACGGCGACGACGGGGATGTCCGGCAGTGGGGCGCGCAGTTGGCGCAGGTGAGCGGGCCCGCCCGTGCTCGCGGGGAACAGCTTGACGGCGGCGGCGCCGGCCCGCCACGCCTCGGACACCTCGGTCGGGGTCCAGGCGCCCGGGTAGCAGGCCACGCCCCGGTCCGCCGCGTACCGGACGACGGCGGTGTCCACGACGGGGGCGACCAGGAACTCCGCTCCCGCCGCCAGGGCGTCCCTGGCCTCGTCCTCGGTGACCACGGTGCCGGCGCCGACCGCGACGTCCGGGCCGAGTTCCGCCCTGATGGCGGCCAGCGCGTCGAGCGCTCCGGCGGTGGTGAGGGTGACTTCGAGGCAGGTGACACCGGCGGACGCGAGGGCCCGGGCCACGGCGGGCAGGCCGGAGGCGTCGGCCGACCTGAGGATGGCCATGACCCGTGTCCGGTCGAGTTGCGGGGTGAGAGCGGGACGCTCCGTCATGACCCCACCGCCGCAGGGGACATGGCGGTTGCCTGGGTGTCCGTCATGCGAAGTTCCTTTGCTGCGAGGTGCGTTGGTGAAGGGAATTACTTGAGTCCAGAGGTGGCGACGCCGGCGACGAAGCCCCGCTGCATGATCAGGAACAGCGCCAGCACCGGCACGACGTACATCACCGCGCCCGCGGCGACCAGGTTCCAGAGCGGTGCCCCGTGCTCGTTCATGTATCCGTAGGCGAGCTTGACCGCGAGGGTGGTGTGGTTGTCGTCGAGCAGCAGGGCGGGCGCGATGTAGTCGCCCCAGGTCCAGCTGAAGGAGAGGATGAGGCTGGTGGCGATGACCGGCCAGGACTGCGGCAGGAAGATACGCCAGAAGATTCGGATCTGCCCGCAGCCGTCGACGATCGCGGCCTCCTCCAGTTCCTTGGGCATGTTCGAGAAGAACTGCCGGAAGAGGAAGATCAGGTACGGCGCTCCGCACAGGCCCCACAGCACCCACGGCACATAGGTGTTGGTGAGGTGCATCTTGGCGAACAGCAGATAGGTCGGGATGAGGGTGAGGACCTGCGGCAGCATCATCGTCGACAGCAGGACGTTGAAGATGGCCCGTTTGCCGGGCGCGTTGAGACGGGCGAAGCCGTAGCCCGCCCATGCCGAGGCGAGGGTGACCAGGACGGCGTAGAGGGTGGCGATCGTCAGGGAGTTGCGGGCGTAGCCGAGGTAGTCGATCTGGGTCAGCGCGTCCTGGAAGTTGTTCAGGCTCAGGTGGTGCGGCCACCAGTGGATGGGCAGCACGCGCAGCTCGGAGGGTGCCTTCAGGGCGGTGTCCAGCAGCCAGGCGAACGGGCCCAGGAAGAGGACGACGATGCCGACCAGCAGCATGTAGACGGCACTTCTGCGGGGGAACACCATCACTTGCCTCCGATCGTGCGGGGCCGGGACGGCTTGGCCGACTCCGGGTCGACGGCGTAGAAGACCGCGCCCTTGCTGAGTTTGAAGACGAGGAAGGTCACCGCGACGATGATCAGGAACAGCACCCAGAGCATCGCGGACGCGTAGCCGTAACGGCCGTTGGCGAAGTACTGGGCGAACACGTGGATCATGAACAGGTAGTTGCCCTCGGGTACCGCTGTGACGCCCCTGGGGGTGGGATCCAGCGAGATCAGCAGCGGCAGGAAGCTCTGCACGGCGGCGATGATGCCGGTGATGACCTGGAAGAACAGCACCGGGGAGAGCAGCGGCACGGTGATCCGGGTGAAGGTCTGCCAGGCGTTCGCGCCGTCCATGCGGGCGGCCTCGTGCATCTCCTTGGGGATGTCCTGGAGCCCCGCCAGCGAGATGATCATGACGTTGCCGGCGCCCCACAGGGTCAGGCTGATCAGGACCCAGCGGGCGTAGGGGTCCGTCAGCCAGCTCACACCGTCGATGTGCAGGGCGTCCAGCGCTCCGTTGGCCGCGCCCGAGTCCCGGTCGAAGATCAGCTTGAAGGTGAGGGCGGCGCCGACCGGCGGGACGACCGCCGGCAGGTACAGCAGGGTGCGGAACAGGCCGCGGGCCCTGATGGGCTGGTTGACCAGAATCGCCAGCAGCAGGCCCGCCACGATGGTGAGCGGCACGGTGATCGCCGTGAAGACACCGGTGCGGGCCAGGGAGGACATCGTCTCCGGGTCGGAGAAGACCTCGCGGTAGTTGTCCAGGCCCACGAATCGGGAGTTGTTCGACAGCCCGTCGGAGTTGGTCAGGCTCAGCCAGAACGCGTAGCCGAGTGGGAAGGCCGTCAGGGCCAGGAAGCCGAGCATCCAGGGGCCGGCGAACACGTAGAAGGCGAAGGCGCGGCGGGTGGTGAGCGAGCGGAATCGACGACCGGCGGGGGCGCCGGTGCGGGGCCCGGGCCGGGCGGCCGTCTCCCCGGAGGGGGACGGCGCGCCCGGCGCGGTGATCTGTTCGGTAATCACCCAACGAGCTCCTTGCCCTGGGCGAGCAGCTCGTTCATCTGCGAGTTGAGTGTGTCGGCGACCTTGCCCGCGGGTGTGCCGGACTTCACGGCACCCGGCAGGACCTTGGTCAGCACGCCCTCCAGGGCGGCCTGCTGGGCGTACGGGGTGAAGCTGATGACGGAGAAGTGCGGCAGTTCCTGCTGCTGCACCTGGAACGCCTGCTTCTGGAAGTCGTTGGTCTGCGGCATCTTCGAGTTCAGGGACGTCAGCGAGGGGATGCCCCAGCCGCTGGCGGCGCGGTCCTGGGCGGGCTGGCCGCCGAAGTACCACTCGAAGAACTTCCAGGCCGCGTCCTTGTTCTTGGCGTCCCTCGGGATCCAGTAGCCGGTGGCGCCGAAGCAGGAGCTGACGCGGTGGTCGCCGAGCTGCGGCGCGGGCGCGAAGCGGGAGACCCCGGCGAGCTTGGGGTCGGCGCCTATCAGCCCGCCGAACCAGTAGCCGTTGCAGCTCATCGCCATCCGGTTGGCCTGGTAGGTGGGGCCGTCCCAGCCGTCCGGGTTGGGGTTGATGACGCTGGGGCCGATGTCGGCCTTGGCGTAGTCCAGGTACCACTGCACTGCCCTGCGGGCCTCCGGGGAGGAAAAGTCCACCTTGGCCAGGTCCTCGGTGAACACGCTGCCGCCTGCGGAAGCGGTCATGCCCATGAGCTGCGGGAACACGCCCATGCCGGTGGCGTTCAGGCCGTACACCTTGACCTTGCCCAGGCGGCGCTTGACCAGCTTCTTGCCGAGGTCGAGCCACTCGTCGTAGGAGATCGGTTCGGTCGCGCTGGGCGCGTCGAGCCTGGCGGCCTCGAAGAAGTCGTCGCGGTACCAGAACATGGAGTCCTGGGAGTAGTCCTTGGCCATGCCGTAGCGCGGTCCGGTGCCCTGCTTCTTGCCGTCGTAGCGCCACACGTCGTTGACCGGCGCGAGGTCGGAGTCCTTCAGCACCGAGCTCTTGGCGAAGTACGGGTCCAGGTCCGTCATCAGGCCGCGGGCGGCGAAGTACGGGGTCTCGGTGGCGCCGAACCCGCGGACAACGTCCGGTGCGTTCTTGGCGGCCAGCATGGCGTTCAGCTTGGTGGCGTCCCAGAGGATGAGGTTGATGTTCATCCCGAGCGCCTCTTCGGCGGCCTTGAGGGTCTTCTTGTCCCACTCGTTCGCGACCGACATCAACGTGAGGGTCGTCTTGCCGCCGCCGGATCCGCTCGTGCTGGTGCCGGCCGAGCCGGCGCAGGCGGACAGACCGGTCGCGGCGAGCGCGGTGGTGGCGGAGAGGGCGAGGAAGCGCCGTCTGTCGAGGGATGTCGTCGTTGACATAGGCATGCTGATAGGCCTTTCGGGGCGGAACGTACGCGTTGCGGAACGTACGGCGGCTGCGGGGCGTACCACGGAGTCCATGGCGGCATGAAGGGCTGTCGCGGGAAGCGAACGGGTGAGTACGGCGGCCGGCGGTGCACCGGCTCGCCCGGGGGTGGTGCGCGGTGCCCCGAATCGGGCGCATCCGTCTGCGTGGACGAGTGCGCGCTCGGGGGCATTGGATCGCGAGTGCGACGGTGGTCGCGTACGCGGTGAGCCTGGAGGTGACCCCTCGACCGCAGTTGACGTGCCGTCAACTGTGGCCGACATCCAGCTGTATCGTTATGACCGATTTTGTGGATTTCGCTCAGACTTATCGCTTATTTCGGTCTGAGGAAACCGGTTGACTGGAACTTTCGCGAACGTTAAGTTGCGTTTCCAGAAGGTGTCAAGAGGCCAGAACGCGTCACTCTGAGTCCCGCACGGCGGACCAGGGCAACGCCCACCGAAGGGGGGGAGCACGTGCCGGAAAAGCCCGTCCGGGCCAAGCTCGTGGATGTGGCACACGCGGCCGGGGTCTCCAAGGCCACCGTGTCCAAGGTGCTCAACGGCCGCCAGGACCTGTCCGTACGGCCGGAGACGCGCCGGCGCGTCCACGAGGCCGCCGAGGCGCTCGGCTACCGGCCCCACTCCGGGGCTCGGGCACTGGCCGGCGCCAACACACACGCGCTGGCCCTGCTGATCCCCGCACTCGCCAACCCCACGTACGTCACCATCGCCCGCGGCGCCTACCAGCGGGCCCGTGAACTGGGCTACCTCTCCCTGCTGGCCGAGGACTTCGACGGGCAGGAGGCTGACGAGTCCTTCAACGACCTGGTCCAGGAAGGCAGGGTCGACGGACTGCTCATCGCCTCGGCCCGTCCGGGCCACCCACTGGTGGACGCGCTGAGCCGCAGCGCGGTCCCCCATGTCTTCCTCAACCGCTCGGTCGAGGGATCGGGCCGCAACGTGACCATGGACGTCGCCCGCTCCAGCGTGACGGCACTCGACCACCTGCACGGCCTCGGTCACCGCGCGATCGGCCACATCGCGGGTCCCCCCGGGATCACCCCCAGCGAGTGCCGCAAGGAGGCGTTTCTCCGGTACGCCGACACACTCGGGCTGGACGCGGCGCCCGTCGCGTCCGGGGACTTCACCGAGGAGGGTGGCGGGTCCGCCGCGCGGGAACTGCTGCGCCCCGCCGACGGTGGCGGGCGGTCACCCGTCACCGCGCTCTACACCAGCTCGCTCGCGCAGGCGATAGGTGCCATGGCCGCGATCAGGGACCTCGGCCTCAGGATCCCGGAAGACGTCTCCGTGGTCGGCAACGACGACCTGCCCGTGGCCGCGCACCTCAATCCACCGCTGACCACCGTCGCGATGCCCCTGCACGAGCTGGGAACCGCCGCGGTGGATGCCCTGGTGGCCACCATCGAGGGCAGGCCGACGGGAGACGTCGTCGTACCGACCGAGCCGCGGCTGGTGCTGCGCAGCTCCACGGCAAGACCTGCAGAACCAGGAGGAACGCCATGACCGCCGCCGCAACGGCGCGTTTCACCGGCCGTACGGCCCTGCTCACCGCGGCCGCCTCCGGCATCGGGGCGGCCACCGCCCACCGGCTGGCGGCGGAGGGCGCATCCGTCATGGTCACCGACGTGGACGCCAAAGGCGCCCGGCGAGTGGCCGAGGAGATCCGCGACAAGGGCGGACGGGCACGGGACCGGCGCCTCGACGTCACCTCGCCGGGGGAATGGGCCGAGGCCGTCGCCGAGGCCGAGGCCTGGACGGGACACCTGGACGTGCTCCACCTCAATGCCGGCCGCAACCTGCCCGCGGCGGCACACGAACTGGACGACACCTGCTGGCACGACCAGCTGCGGCTCTCCCTCGACTCGGTGTTCTACGGCGTCCGGGCCGCTGTGCCCCTGCTGAGAACGGCCAGGGGCGCGGTGGTGATCACCTCGTCCGTGCACGCTGCCATCGGCTTCAAGGGCTTCCCCGCCTACGCGGCCGCCAAGGGCGGGATCGACGCCCTCGTACGCCAGCTGGCCGTCGAGTACGGAGGTCAGATCAGGTTCAACGCCGTCCTTCCCGGAGCCGTGGTCACCGCCCTGTGGGCCGAGGTGCCCGAGGAGTACAAGGCGCAGACCGCCGCCCGCGCCCCCGTCGGCAGGCTCGGGGTCCCCGAGGACATCGCCGCCGCCGTGGCCTTCCTCGCCTCCGAGGACGCCTCTTTCGTCACCGGCCAGAACCTGCTCGTGGACGGTGGCCGCAGCATCAGCTCCCACGAGTAGGCCACCGGCCGCACCCGTCCCGGGCGAAGACCCGCCCCGCCCGCTCCGGCAACGACCCGACACCACCGCGACTCCCCTCCTGCGCCCGCAACGGCCCTGCACGCCCTTACGACGTCTCTCCCGAGCCACCGAGCGGGCAATGGCCCACTGCCTCGGTGCGACCACGCCCCTGACTCACCCCTCACGAGCCCCCGGCCCCGCATCAGGCCGCACACAGCACAGGACCCGGAGGTCCCTCCCATGAAGATCACTGGATACGAGCTCTTCCTCGTCGAACCGCGCTGGCTCTTCCTCCGCGTCGACACCGACGAGGGCATCTCCGGCTGGGGCGAGCCCATAGTCGAGGGCAAGGCCCAGACCGTCGCCCGCTGCGTCGAGGAGATGTTCGACTACCTCCTGGGCCAGGACCCGGCCCGTATCGAGGAGCACTGGCAGGTGCTCGCCAAGAGCGGCTTCTACCGCGGCGGAGTCGTCCTCAGCAGCGCCCTGGCCGGAATCGACCAGGCGTTGTGGGACATCGCGGGCAAGACCCACGGCGTCCCGGTCCACCAACTGCTCGGCGGCCACGTGCGCGACCGGGTACGCGTCTACGGCTGGGTCGGCGGCGAAACCCCCGCGGAACTGGCCGAGTCGGCCGCCGAACAGGTCGCCAAGGGCATGACCGCGGTCAAGCTCAACCCCTGCGGCCAGCTGGAACCCCTCGCCACACCCGCCGCGATCGATGCCATCGTGGCCGGCGTGTCCGCGGTCCGCGAGGCCATCGGGCCGGACCGCGATCTGGCGCTGGACTTCCACGGACGGTTCAGCGGGGCGATGTCCCGCCGTGTCCTGCCCTTCCTGGAGCCGCTCCTGCCGCTCTTCGTCGAGGAGCCCGTGCTGCCGGAGTTCTCCCAGGACCTCGGCGCCGTCGTGCGCTCCACGTCCATCCCCATCGCCACCGGCGAACGGCTCTACTCCCGCTGGGACTTCCGCTCGGTGCTCTCCGACGGCATCGCGGTGGCCCAGCCCGACATCAGCCACGCCGGCGGCATCTCCGAGACCCGTCGCATCGCCGCGATGGCGGAAACCTACGACGTCCTGGTGGCACCGCACTGCCCGCTCGGCCCGATCGCCCTCGCCGCCAGCCTCCAACTCGACTTCGCCATCCCCAACTTCCTCATCCAGGAACAGGCACTGGGCATCGGCTACGGCGACAGCAGCGGCCTCCTCGACTACCTCGCCGACACCACGCCCTTCACGTTCCGCGACGGCTACATCGACCGCCCGACAGCACCCGGTCTCGGCATCACCATCGACGAGGACGCGGTCCGCGCCGCCGCCGAACGCGGCCACCGCTGGCGCAATCCGGTCTGGCGCAACACCGACGGCTCACTGGCCGCCTGGTAGCAGGCCGGCCCGAACAGAGGCTGCAGAGGAAGGACTCCTGACCCTGGCTGGTGGGCAGGGCGTCAGCCGTTCAGAAAGCCCAGGATGTGATCGGCGACCGTCCTGGGCTGCTCGAGGTGCAGGGAGTGCCCCGCCGGGCCGGTGAAGCGGTCGTGGTGGCCTTCCGGGGGCGTCCGGACACCCGGTTCTTCGGCGAGCGAACCTATGGCGTGCCTGCCGGGAACGGGAAGTACCGCCTGTCAGGCGGGGCCATGCTGATCTTGACGGAAGCCGAGGACGCGGACCGTACGGGCCGTACCTACGATGCACCGATCCCACCGGATGAAGAGATCGTCAAAGAGCCGCACCCAGTGGCACGCGACCGGGACGAAGTTCTGGATACAGCCCGGGGTTGACTGCTCGAGCAGAACGCCTGCCGACCACCGTGAACTGCTCAGGCATTCAGTGGCACTGCGTGAACCGGCTGGCCGGGTCCGGCGGACCGGAGACTGATCAGGCGGCTTCTGGCAGCACGTGGCCGAGGTCGACGTGCCGGCGTTCGGTTGGACGGGTTTTGCTCGCCGCACACGCCTCGACGTGGCGAACGCAGGATCCCGCACTAGCCCTGCGGCTTCACGCCCGCGAGGCGGAGGGCGAAGTCGCCGTACTGCCAGACGATCGTGTCCTCGGAGAGTTCGCCGTCCTCGCGGTACCAGGCCGCGACCCCCATGCCGAGGTCTAGGACGGCATAGGAGACCAGCCGGGGGGAGGCGACCGTGAAGCACCCCTCCCTGACGCCCGCGTCGACGATCGCGCGGAAGCCCGCTTCGTACTGCGCGCGCAGAGCCAGCACACGGCCGCGATGCGGCTCGGCGAGAGAGCGGATCTCACGGTTCCCGACGAAGGCCTCGAGCCGGTGCCGGGCGTGGTAGCGCACGTGCGCCTCGGTGGCCCGGCGAAGGAGGGACACCGGTCCGTCGCTGCTGGCGACGGCTGCGCGGTGCGCGGCGAGGAGGTCCTCCATCGTGCCGATCATGATCTGGGCGAGCAGGTCCTGCTTGGACGCGACGTGCTTGTACAGACTCGGTCCGCGGATGCCCACCGCACGGCCGATGTCGGCCATCGTGGTCGCCTCGTAGCCGAGGCGCGTGAACAGCTCCAGCGCCGCGGCACGAATGTCGTCGGCTCGACCCACCCTCGCCTCCACCCCTTCAGGACTAACACACGATAGCCCACCGTCCCGGCGGCTGTGACATGCACCATGGTGCGCTTCACCAAGCGACCGCTTAGAGTCACGGCTAATACCCATTAGCCAGATCGGGAGTCGCCATGGCAGTCGACCTCACCCACGATCCCGTCGCCGCGGACCTCGCGAGCCGCACCGCCGACTTCGTCCGCGAGCTGGTGATCCCGGCCGAGGAACAGCACCGCGGCGTCGCGCGGACCGAGAACGTCCGGATCGGACTCCAGCGGGCCGCGAAGGACGCGGGAGTCTTCGCGCCGCACGTGGGCACCCAGTACGGCGGGCAGGGCCTGGACATGCGGGGCAGGGCCGCCGTGTTCGAGGAGGCCGGGTACTCCCTGCTCGGTCCGCTGGCACTGAACATCGCCGCCCCCGACGAGGGCAACATGCACATGCTGGAAGCCATCGCGACCGCCGAGCAGAAGGAGCGCTACCTGCTCCCGCTCGCCGCCGGCACCGTCCGCTCCTGCTTCGCGATGACCGAACCGGCACCCGGCGCGGGCTCCGACCCCAGCGCCCTGACGACCCGCGCGCAGCGCGTGCCGGGCGGCTGGCGCATCGACGGACACAAATGGTTCATCACCGGCGCCGACGGCGCCGGGTTCGCGATCTGCATGGCCAGGACCTCGGGCGAAGCAGGTGAGCAGGGCGGCGCGACCATGTTCCTGGTCGACGCCGACAACCCCGGCATGAAGATCGTCCGGCACATCGAGACGCTCGACGAGAGCCTCTACGGCGGTCACGTCGAGCTGCGCTTCGACAACTGTGTCGTACCGGACGAGGCGGTGCTCGGCGAGGTCGACCAGGGCTTTCGCTACGCACAGGTGCGGCTCGGGCCCGCCCGTACGACCCACTGCATGCGGTGGCTGGGCATCGCCCGCCGTGCGCAGGACATCGCCGTCGCCCGGGCCGCGGAGCGTCGGCTGTTCGGCTCGCGGCTCGGTGATCTCGGCATGGCGCAGCAGATGATCGCCGACAACGAGATCGACATCGCCGCCGCCCGCGGACTGATCCTCCAGGCCTGCTGGGAGCTAGACCAGGGCCGCTCCGCCGCGCAGTCCACCTCGATCGCCAAGACCTTCTGCGCCGAGGCCGTGTGGCGGGTCGTGGACCGGTCGCTGCAGATCTGCGGCTCGCTCGGGGTGTCCGGCGACATCCTGCTCGGCCGGTTCCTGCGCGAGGTGAGGCCCTTCAGGATCTACGACGGCCCGTCCGAGACCCACCGCTGGGCCATCGCCCGCCGCGTCCTGCGCCGCCACACCGAGACGGCCACGCGATGAGCGACACGGACCGCGTCACCGTGGACGGCCTGGACCTGCCCGCACTCGAGCGGTTCTTCGGCGAGCACGTGCCCGGCTTCCGCGGCGGACTTGCCGCCGAGCTGCTGCAGGGCGGGCGGTCGAACCTGACCTACCTGGTCACCGACGGGCACACGCGGTGGGTCGTGCGCCGTCCTCCGCTGGGCGGGCTCACCCCCTCCGCGCACGACATGCAGCGCGAGTACCGGGTCGTCGCCGCACTCGCGGACAGTGACGTCCCCGTGGCCCGTGCCGTGGCCTTCGGGGACACCGGCACCGGACTCGGGGTGCCCTTCTCGGTCGTCGAGCACATCGACGGCCAGGTCATCCGGACGCGCGAGCAGCTGCACGCCCTGCCCGGCGGCGAGATCACACGCTGCGCCCACGCTCTGGTCGACGTGCTCGCGCACCTGCACGCCGTCGATCCCGGCGCGGTCGGGCTGGCCGGGTTCGGGCGGCCCGAGGGCTATCTGACCCGCCAGGTACGGCGCTGGTACGACCAGTGGCAGCGCGTCCGGACCCGCGAACTCGCCGACATGGAGCGGCTGTACACCCGCCTCGCCGCCGCGTGTCCGGCGGAGAGCGGAGCGTCGATCGTGCACGGTGACTACCGCATCGACAACGCCATCCTCGACCTCGCCGACCCGGCGATCGTGCGTGCGGTGGTCGACTGGGAGATGGCCACCCTCGGCGATCCCCTGGCCGACCTCGGTCTGCACCTCGTCTACGCCGACCCCGCCTTCTCGCCCGTGCTCAGCGGATCGGCCGCCTCCACCAGCGACCGCCTGCCCGCTCGGGCCGACCTCGCCCAGCGCTACGCCCGGGCCAGCGGCCGCGACCTCGGCGACCTCGGCTTCTACCTCGCGCTGGGCTACTTCAAGATCGCCGTCATCGCCGAGGGGATCCACGCCCGCTTCCAGCAGGGCCTGACCCGCGGCACGGGATTCGACACGGTCGGCCGCGCCGTCGCGCCGCTCACCGCCGCCGGCCTGCGGGCACTGACACACCGGGAGCCTTGATGAGCAACGTCCTCGACCTCTTCCGGCTCGACGGCAAGGTCGCCGTCGTGACCGGGGCGAGTTCCGGCCTCGGCGCCGGGTTCGCCCGGGCGCTCGCGGAGGCCGGCGCCGACGTCGTCCTCGCCGCCCGCCGCGCCGACCGGCTGACCGGCACCGCGAGGCAGGTGCAGGAGACCGGCCGCCGCGCCGTCACCGTCGCCACCGACGTCGGCGATCCGGAGCAGTGCGAGGCGATGGCCCGCGCGGCGGTCGACGAGTTCGGCCGCGTCGACATCCTGATCAACAACGCCGGCACCGGCACGGCGGTCCCCGCCCTGAAGGAACGCCCCGAGGACTTCCGCCGCGTGATCGACATCAACCTCAACGGCGCCTACTGGGCGGCACAGGCCTGCGGCCGCGTCATGCAGCCCGGCTCCAGCATCGTCAACGTGGCCAGCGTGCTCGGACTCATCAAGTCCTATGCCCCACAAGCAGCCTACGCCGCCAGCAAGGCGGGCCTGATCGGCCTCACCCGCGACCTCGCCCAGCAATGGACGGGACGCCGGGGCATCCGCGTCAACGCCGTCGCACCGGGATACTTCGCCAGCGAGATGACCTCCCAGATCCCCGAGGAACAGCTCATGACGTTCATCCGGCAGACCAGCCCGATGGGCAGGCCGGGACTGCAGCATGAGCTCGACGCCGCGGTCGTCTTCCTCGCCAGCCCCGCCTCGTCCTACATCACCGGCACCACACTCGCCGTCGACGGCGGCATGTCCGGCCACTGACGGCACGCCCCTTCTCCGGACCGCTCCCCTGTTCCTGCGGGCAGTCTGCCCATGCGACCACGTCGGCCTCATCCGGCCGGGCGGACGCCTTGTCGCCGACGGGGCCGGCATTCCGGCCCCGTCGCGGGAGGGAGGTCCACCCCACGATCGGCCGCCGCAGGGCAGCCGGGGCCGCGGCGGGCACGGCGGGATTGGCGGGGGCCACCGTGGTGAGCCGACGGTAGGGCCGCGACGGCACTGGGCACGGATCGCGCTCGCCCTTGTTGGGCCACAGGGCCAGTCGCGCTCCGCCTGGGCGGTGATGGTCAGCGCCGGGTTCACACCGAGGTTCGCCGTCAGCGCGGTCCCGTCCACGACGGACAGCCCCGGGTAGTTGAAGACCCGGTGGTACGGGTCGATCACCCCGCCCTGCGCAGAGGTCCCGATCAGTGAACCGCCGAAGAAGTGCGCGGTCATCGGCCTGTTGAAGATCTCGCCCCACGTCCCGGCCGCGATGCCGCCGATGTGCCCGGCCGCGCGCAGGCTCGCCGAGTGCCCGGCGGGGATGAACGTCGGGTTCTGCGCGCCGTGCCCCTGCTTCGAGGTGAACCTGCGGCCCCCGAACAGTCCCCGCCTGGTGTACGTCGTGATCGAGTTGCTGCCCTTGCCGTACCGCACGGCCTCGATGTGTGTGTCGTCGTCCGGGTGGATCGACGAGGTGATCGACAGACCGTGGGTGAGGTCGAGCTCCGGGGCGACCGCGGGCCGGATGACGACGAGGATCGCCTCCGAGTTCGTGCGGGTCAGCTCCCCCAGCCGCAGGGAGAGCTCGGGCAGTACGCCGTTGTCCCGCATCCGGTGCAACAGGCGTTGCGTGCCCCACGTGCCGGCGGCCAGGACGACCTGGGTCGCCGTCAGGCTCCGCCGGAAGCTGCGGGAGCGCCTCCCGGTCCTGTGGACATCCACCACGAAGGACCCGTCGGACCGGGGCCGCACGGCGTCCACCGTGGTCATCGGCATGACCGTCGCACCGGCGCGTTCCGCGAGGTAGAGGTAGTTCTTCACCAGGGCGTTCTTCGCGCCGACCCGGCGCCCCGTCATGCAGGGCCGTACTCGGTGCAGCCGGTCCGCCGGGGGCCGGCGCCGCCGAAGTACCGCGACCTTGAGCATCACCTTGTCGCAGGCGGTCGTGGTCGGGTTGGTGACGACGCCCAGCATGCGGCCGGCCTGGTCGTGGTAGGGCGCCAGTTCCGACTCCCAGTCGGTGATGTGCGCCCACTGCCGGTCCGTGTAGAACGGCCTGGGGCGGCCGGTACGGCGTGTTGGCGTAGACGAGTGAACGGCCGCCGACGCCGGCGCCCGCGTTCACGATGACGTTCTTGAGCGGGTGGGTGCGCTGGATCCCGAAGCAGCCGAGCGCGGGCGCCCAGAGGTAGCGTCTGCAGTCCGGGCGCGGTTGCAGCCGCGGCGGAACAGCCGCGACAAGCGGCAATTGCCGCGGATCGGGGAGCCCGGCCTGCCGCAGACGAGCGGAAGCGATGCGGCGGCGGTCTCGATCACGAAACCTTGCATCGGGCCGGTGCGCAGAGGCTGCGCAGTCAGCGGAGGTCGTACGCAGCGGGCGGCGGTGGCAAGGTCGTTCACGGTGACGTTCTCGTACCCCTCGCGGCTGGACCAGGTCGAAGGCCACCTGGTCCAGCTCGGCCTGTACGGCACTGCGGGCGATGTCTCGGGTGCTGGTTCGGGTCACGGCTGGGGGGTGCGGGGGAGATCGCCGGGAGCAGGGCCACAGCCAGGTTGACGTGTGCCATGACGCGGGGGCACGGGTCGACGAGGTGCTGCGCGGCTTGGAGGTCGTCGCCGGTGCAGCGACGCACGCGGGGAGGGGCCTCCGGGACGGCCCACACCCCTCAGGGAAGCCGGGGCAGTGTGTCACGTGCCGTGTGGCTCAGGATGCGAAGGTGTTCGGCGAACCGGTCCCGGTCCTCCACCGGGAAGTAGCGCCAGATGTTCTCGACATGACCCCGGGACGCGAAGACCGTGGTCTCCTCGCCGAGCGGCGTCAGGCGCACCAGCCTTCCGCGCCGGTCACCGGGATCCTCGACGCGTTCGACCAGGCCGGCCGCCTCCATACGGTCCACCAGACGCGTGGCGCCACCTGTCGTGAGGACCTGCTCCTGGGCGACGGCCCGCATCGACAGCCCCGGCTCCCCCGCCCAGGCCCGAAGTGCCCATCTCCCCCGGCCCCGGCACACCACCCCGCAGCTCCACCGCAGCAGACCGGCGCACCCCTGGATCCGCACGCAACCAACCCTGCAGCGAACGCAACTCCCCCGCCCCCAGCCCGACCTGCAGCTCTAACCGCACCCCGACCTCCCCTGATCCGCACGCGCACCCAACGACAGTGCACAACCGGCCAGGAAACCCCCTTCAGCGCAACACCACGACCCCGATCAGGAGACCGGCTGATCGTGCCGTCGCCCTGGTGCTGAAGCTGCTGGAGCAGTTCCCCGCGACGGGACATGGCCGCTGTCTCGCCATTCGCTTCTTCGTGGTGCCGCCCGCGCCGAAATCACCCGGGCCCGCACGCGGGTCACCAGCGCCGAGCGCGAGGACGCGATCGGCCGAGCCTGACGGGGGGCGCCGGTTCATCGGCACGTCCACCGTGGTCGCCCCACGGACAGCTCCAGAAAGGACAGGAGTTGAGAACGACTCAGGCCATCGACGGGAACCAGGCCGCTGCCGGCTCCCCGAGCGGTGCGGCGTGGCAGCCACCGGACACGCGCTTCTCGGAGACAGCGCCCCCGACGGGCTTTGCGACGCCTTGTCCGGTCTCCACGTCCACCCCCGGTCTCAGCCGGCTGATACCGCTCTTCCCGGCCGCGTGAGCCGGCTGACGGCACCGAGAACCAGGCACGATTCCTGGACAGCTCGCGGACGTCTTCGTGGACAGTCGGGTACGCGTCAGCTGCCCCGAAGACCGACCGCCAGCGTCAGTTCCAGGACCCGGTGTGGCGATGCGAGATCCGGAAACAGCTCCCGCAGCTGCGACATCCGGTAGCGGACGGTCTGGGGATGGACGAACAGCGCCGCCGCCACCTCGTCCCGCCTGCCCTGGTGCAGCAGCCACTCCCGCAGCGTCTCCTCCAGCCGCTGTGCGGTCGCGACAGGCAAGGTCCGCAACGGTGCGAGGGCTCGGGCACGCAGGTCTGCGAACGCGTCCACATCGGCGCTCAGCACCAGCTCGGGCAGGTGGTCCTCGGTGTCGCGAATATCGGAGGAGAGGGAGCGCGCGCGCATGGCTCGTGCGTACGACGCGGACGCACGAGTCCATGGCCGGGCCGGGCCGACCACGGCGGTGCGGTCGGTCAGCTGCCGCAAGAGATGTGATCGGTCGGCATCGGGGACGAGCAGCAGGCCGAAGGCGTCCGGCAGATCGTCGAGGACGAGGGTGCCCGGGTCGAGCGCGCGGTAGGCGGGCCGGGCCTGGGCGGCGGGCAGCAGGACCGCGGTCAGCGAAACCGGAGGCTGCCACCCGGCCCGTTGGGCAGAGGCCAGCAGGACGTCCGGGCTCGCGCCGGCGAGAAGGTCGCGGGCCAGGTGTTCGAGGTGACGCTCGTGGGCCCTGCCCCGGGCGGCCAGTTCGTCGGCGTGGCCCGCGGCGCTCGCGGCGGAGAGCTCGTCGATGTAGGCGAAGGTCAGCTCGGCGAACTTGGCGACCTCGGCGGCGGGCAGACCCGCGGGTACGGCACCCGCTGCGAGGCATCGCCAGGCCACGCGGGCGCCGACGCGGTAGGCGCTGAGCAGGGCGTCCATCGAACGGCCGTCGCGCACCTCGCCGCGGCCCAGCTCGTAGGCTGCGTCACCGGCGTCGCCGCCTGTGGCGTTCCCGCTCGCGAGGTCCAGGTAGTGCCCCAGGGCGGTGCGGACGGCTCGGCGGATGGTGCCGCCCATGCTGCCCGCAAGGGCGCCTGCGTAGGGAGGGACCTCGTCGATGATCGCCTGGACGACCTCGTCGGCGGTGGTCTTCAGCGCGGACCGAAGTGCGGTGACCGTCGTCTCATCCAGGGCCAGTTCGCTGGCCCTCCGGACTGCATGGCTCATGTTTTTGTTCCCTGCGAACAATTCAACCGACCAGATTTACGTCCTGCGGTCAGGACTTTACGCCTTGAGGCACAGCAAGCTGGAGTCATGACGAGTGCAGCCCTCCGCAGCAGGGCGTGGAAACTGCTGGAGATGGTCACGACGCCGCTGCTGCCGTCGGACTACCTCGACCTGGTCAGCCCGCTGCGTGCGGGCGCCGACCTGCGTGGGCGCATCGACGCCGTGCACCCCGAGACGGGTGACGCCGCGACCATCGTGATCAGGCCGGGACGGGGCTGGCGCGGCCACACAGCCGGTCAGTACGTGCGGATCGGGGTCGACGTCGACGGGGTGCGCCTGTGGCGTGCCTACTCCATCACCTCGCCGACGAACCGCCAGGACGGCCGCCTCACGATCACCGTGAAGGCGATCCCGGACGGCAAGGTCAGCAACCACCTGGTCCGCAGGGCGAGACCGGGCACGCTGATCCAGCTCGACCAGCCGACCGGTGACTTCGTGCTGCCGCAGGCCAAGCCCGCCAAGGTGCTCTACCTGACGGCCGGCAGCGGCATCACGCCCGTGATGGGCATGCTGCGCGACACCGAGTTCGACGACGTCGTCCTGGTCCACTGCGCGCCACGGCCGCAGGACGTGATCTTCCGCAACGAACTGCACGACCTGGTCGCGGACAAGAAGCTGCGGCTCACCGAGGTGCACACGGACACGGACGGCACGCTCGACGTCGCCCGTCTCGACGAACTCGTGCCCGACTGGGCCGAGCGCGAGACCTGGGCCTGCGGGCCCGCGGGCCTGCTCGACGCCGCCGAAGAGCACTGGAGCGCGCACGGCATACCAGAGCGCCTGCACACCGAACGCTTCCGCCCCAGCATCGTCGTCGCAGGCGACGGCGGCGAGGTCACGTTCAGCGCCACCGGCAAGACCGTCGACGCGGACGGCGCCACGCCGTTGCTGGACATCGGCGAGGAGGCCGGCGTGCTCATGCCCTCCGGGTGCCGCATGGGCATCTGCTTCGGCTGCATCACGCCGCTCAAGGCGGGCGCCGTCCGCGACCTGCGCACCGGCGAGATCACCGAGGCCGAACCGGGCGTCCTCATCCAGACCTGCGTGTCCGCCGCAGCGGGCCCCTGCGACATCGAACGGTAGGAACACCTTGACCGCCATCGACCCCACCGCCCACCTGACCGCGGAGCAGATCGAGGAGCTCGGCCGCGAGCTGGACGCGATCCGCGACGAGGTGATCGCCGACCGCGGCGAGAAGGACGCCGCCTACATCCGCAGGGTCATCTCGGCGCAGCGCAAGCTCGAGCTGGTCAGCAGGGGCGTGCTGCTGTTCTCGTTCTTCCCGCCCGCGTGGCTGCTCGGCACCGCCGGTCTGTCCGTGGCGAAGATCATGGACAACATGGAGATCGGCCACAACATCCTGCACGGCCAGTGGGACTGGATGCGGGACCCGAAGATCCACTCCACCACCTGGGAGTGGGATCACGTCTCGCCGTCCGAGCAGTGGAAGCACTCGCACAACGAGCTGCACCACACGTACACGAACGTGATCGGCAAGGACAACGACCTCGGCTACGGCATCATGCGCGTCGACGAGGACCAGAAGTGGCACCCGTTCCACCTCGGCCAGCCGCTGTGGAACTTCATCAACGCCTGCTTCTTCGAGTACGGCATCGCCGCGTACGACCTGGAGCTCGGCAGGAACCTGCGCAAGGGCCGCCGCAAGAACCCGGAGTTCCGCGCGCGGGCCAAGGCCGTGGGCCGCAAGATCCGCAAGCAGGTGCTCAAGGACTACGTGATCCACCCGCTGCTGTCGGGCCCGTCGTTCCTCACCACGCTCGCCGCCACGTTCACCGCGAACCTGGTCCGCAACATCTGGTCCCACTCGGTGATCATGTGCGGGCACTTCCCCGAGGGCGTGCAGGTCTTCGAGCGCCGGTCGATCAAGGGCGAGACGCGCGGCCAGTGGTACCTGCGCCAGATGATGGGCTCGGCGAACATCAGCGGCAGCAGGGCCATGCACTTCATGACCGGCAACCTCTCGCACCAGATCGAGCACCACCTGTTCCCGGACCTGCCGAGCAACCGGTACGCCGAGGTCGCGGTGAAGGTGCGCGCGCTGTTCGAAAAGTACGAGCTGGAGTACGTCACCGGGCCGCTGCCCAAGCAGCTGTTCTCCGCGTGGCGCAAGGTCTTCCGGCTCTCGCTGCCGAACAAGAAGCCCACGGTCAAGACGCCGGACCGCGAGAAGGAGCTCGTCGCGGCCTGATTCCCGTTTTGCACTGGACGGCGAGCAGGTGGTGCGGGAGCGGGATCGGTCGGCGTTCGAGCGGCTTCGGCAGCGGCTCGCCCGGCGCGGTGCCGGTGCGATCGAGGCGTCGCGCCGTGGCCGGCACATCATGTGGTCTTCGACCTGGCGGTTCAGGCGCCGCCGCCGGGTCTCCGCAGTCGTCCGGCGAGGGATCGTCCGCGCCGGCGAGATCGGAGAACTGCAGGATCCAGGGAACGTCGATGTGGAGCCCCATCAGGCGTCGCGCGCCTTCGCCCGGTGCCGGTCGGCCTCGCCGACCACCTCCTGGTTCTGGTCAAGGAGGCACCCTGCCGCTTCCAGCCCCCGCTGCCGCAGGCGGCCCGTGTCCTCTCGCCCGAGGACGGTAGTCGCCCGGACTCATCCCGCGACCCTTCGCACGCGCCTTGGCCGGCTCCACGATCTCCTGTCTGCGGTGTCTGACCGGGGAACCCGCTCGCCTGCCACACAGATATCGAAATGCAGCTCGTGACAGTTGGCCGGCATGGTTATGTGACGATCATGTTCAGTATCACCGTGTCGCGGGCACTCACCGTTGCCGACGTGGTTGCCACGTTCGTGGAATTGATCCCGCCTGGCCTGCAGTTGGTGGTTCAGCCGGACGAGGCTGACATTCCGGCTGACACGGGGGATCTGTGGATACGCCTGGTGGGCAACGAAGATCCGGCGTGGCCGCTTTCACTGGATGTGCTGGGCGGATACGACTGTGGACTTGGGTCGTACCCCGACCTCCGCGTCGCAGAGCAGATGGGAGTGCGACACGGCGTGGACGTTTTGTGCGGCGTCGATCCGTCCGTGTGCGATGTCGACCCCCTGGATCCGTACTACCGGCTGGCGCTGGTCGGCGGCCGGTGGTACCTGGCCAGCACTGCCGGCACGCGGCTCATGGGACCGTACACCGTGTGTGACGCCGACGTATTCCGGATGGAGCCGGGCGAGGAGCCCGTCAAGCTGATCCGGCCGGTCGTGGTTGACACCGCTGAGCCGTGATCGACCGGAGGACGGCGAGACCGACCTCCGCGACGTGGTCGACAGGGAGGCCGCCGACACCGACTGGCGCGGACATCGCCAGGGGTTGGGACTTCGTTCGGGCCTTGACCTGCGCAGAGGACGTATGCCCTCACTATGCTGTCGGCACATGGACGCGATCTTCAGGCTTCCGCCTCAATCCCCGCTGGCCACAGCTGTTTGCGAGGACTGGGGTTTGCTCCCGCTGCGTGTCCCCATGGGCTGGAACATCGTCTACAACACCTTGTTGGCCCGACGGCTGCCGGATGGAAGAGTCGAGGTCAACGACTCCGAGGACCTGTACTGGGCACGCACCGCACGACCGCCGTGGCTGACCGCGCAGGAGGCGGCGCGGAAGGGTGGCTTGCAGGCCCGGGAGATCAACATCGACGCCGGCTGGTACCACGGCTACGGCTTCCGCGTTGTCGTCCTCAACCCCGACTGGGACCATGAAGGAGCCTCCCACACCACTTCCGACCTCGACGAGTTCGTCGCCACCCTCGAGGGGTGGATGCGAATGATCACCGAGCAGGGGGAACTCCCCAAGCATCGAGATCGGTGATGACGAGGGCCGACGGCTGGTGCGGATCCTCCGCCGGGGCACGGGATCGGTGGCGATCCGGCGTCGGGATCAAATGATCCTGCTGTTCGCGCAGGGCATGCCGGTTGCGAAGATCGCCGCGGTGACTTCACCGGCGCGGATCGCGTCAGGGCTCGACGTGGCGGACAGGCTAACTGACGGTAGAGGCTTGGAGCACCGGTGAACCGGTCTGCCGGAAGCTGCCGGGCCGGATCATGCAGCTGAACCTGATGTCTGCCGACGTGTCCGAAGCCGACGAGGGAACCCCGTCGACGTGGCCTGCCCCGCTTCCTCACCGTCCGCACCAGTGATCTGGCCAACGCCTCTACACGGGGACCGTCAACGAGCAGCGACGTCGAGGGCCTGGGCCAGCAGGGCACGGGAGTGCGCTCGGTCCGCGGGGTCCGCGATGAGGTCCTGGACCATGATTTCGTCGACACCGGTGGCCTTGGTCATCTGCTCCAGCTGATCCCGTACGGTCTGCGGGCTGCCGGCGAGCTGGCGGGGCCAGCGGCCGTCTGTGATGACGGCGGGGGTGTCCTTCTGGTCCTGGCTGAGTTCCCGCTCGGCTTCCTCGACCGTGGGAACCTGGGCCGCGGGCCCTTGGCGGGCCAGGCGTGCCATCAGGGCGGTCCTGGACCAGTTCAGCCGCCGCGCCTCGGCGTCGGTGTCGGCGACCACGGCGCCGACGGAGAGGATGCCGCGACCTCCGGCCGGCCCGTCGGCCACGGGTGCGGAGAACGCGCCGTGGCGCAGCAGGGCGCGACTGGCGCCGTCAGGGTTGATGAAACCCGCGAAGGCGTAGCCGAGGCCGAGCTCGCCGGCCATCCGGGCGCTGTTGCCCGAGGAGCCGAGAATCCACACTTCGGGTCGCGAGGCGACGCCCGCGGCCGGGTTCAGCCGCGCGAAGGGGTGGCCCGCGGGGAAGTGGCCGTGGAAGTGGGCGAGTACTTCCTGGACCTGCTCGGCGAAATCGTCGGCGGGCGGTACGTCGCGGTCGCGGCGCAGGGCGAGGTCCACCACGGGGCCCGCGGTGGGGCGGCCGAGGCCGAGGTCGATGCGGCCCGGTGCGAGGGCTTCGAGCTGGAGGAACGTCTCGGCGACCTTGTAGGGGCTGTAATGGTTGAGCAGCACCGCGCCGGAGCCGACCCGGATACGGGAGGTGGCGCCCGCGGCCAGGGCGATGAGGATCTCGGGTGCTGAGGAGGCGGCGCCGGCGGCGTCGTGGTGCTCGGCGTACCAGATGCGGTGGTAGCCGAGGTCCTCCGCCTGTTTCGCGGCGTCGACCGAGTCCCTGAGGGCCTGGGCCCTGTCACCGCCGGGGGCGACGGTGGAGAGCTCGACGAGGGAGAGTTTCATGGTGTTTGTGTCCTTGCTGGCAGCCCAGTCGAGGGCCGCCGGGCAGCGGAGTTGTCTTGTGCGCACGACGTGTGAGGGGAAGCCAGGCAGGCGCGGCGAAGGCTGTGGGGAGGAGCGCGCCGCTCAGGTGGCCAGTGGCGTGTGGGTGCCGAACGAACGCTGGTGGTAGGTGAGGGGCTTGGGGCCTTCCTCGCCGGGTTCCGCGGCGCGGACGTGGGCGAGCAGGAGGGTGTGGTCGCCGGCGGTGATGCAGTCGTCGACCTCGGCGGTGATCCATGCCGCCGAGCCGGGCAGGCGGGGAAGGTTCGCGCTGGGCGACCAGATGACGTCGTCGAACTTGTCCCGGCCCGGCCGGGCGAAGGCGGCGGCGAGTCCGGCCTGGTGGGTGCCGAGGATGTTGAGGCCGAAGCGTCCGGTGCGGCGGATGATCGCCAGGAGTTGGGAGCGGTTGTCCAGGGACACCAGCACCATGGGAGGCGTCAGGGACAGGGAGGCGAAGGCGCTGACCGTGGTGCCGTGCGGGCGCGGGCCGTCCATCGCGGTGACCACGGCGACGGGGGAGGCGACGGTGGCCATGGCGTCGCGGAACACCTGCGGGGTGGCGGTGCCGGGGAGGTGGGTGGCGGTCATGACCGGGCCGTTTCTGTGACACGGGGGTCGAGACCGTACTGGTCGCGGGCCCCGAGGTGGTCACGGAGAGTGGCTCCCTCGTAGTCGTGGTGGAAGAGGCCGCGTTCCTGCAGGATCGGGACGACCTGGTCGACGAAGGCGTCTACGCCGTCGTGGTAGCCGTCGATGGCGAGAGAGAACCCGTCGCAGGCCCCGGCCTCGAACCATTCCTGCATGTGGTCGGCCACGTCGGTGGCGGTGCCGGCGACGACCGGGTGGTAGTCGATGACGCCGTGCGCCAGGACGTCTCGCAGAGTCCAGCCCTCCCGCGCCACCTCGAGGGCGCGGGCGGAGCGTGCGTCGTGCGGACTGGGCGCGGCATCGGCCAGCTGGCGCTCGGTCAGCGGCTCGTCGAGCTGCTCGTGGCTGAGCGGCAGACCGATCATCGCGCCGAGGTAGCGGACGCGCTGGCGCAGGTCGACGGACTCGTCCAGGAAGCGGCGCCGCTGAAGGGCGGCCTGGCGCGAGGGGGCGATGGTCGGCATGAAGCCGGCGAACACCTTCACCTCGTCCGGGTCGCGCCCGGCCCGCTTGGCGGCGTCCCGCAGGGTGCCCCGCTGGGCGATGGCGTCGTCGATCGTCATCGGGTTGGCGTAGACGCCGCTGGCGTACCGGCCCGCCAGTTCCGCGCCGTAACCGCCGCCGCCCGCCTGGAAGACGACCGGCTGGCCCTGCTCGGAGGGCGGGATGGGCAGCGGCCCGCGGGAGGCGACGTGGCGGCCCTGCAGGTTGACCGGCTGGATCTTGCCCATGTCGGCGAACCGCTTGCCCGCGACGTCGAGGACCCATGCGTCCTTCTCCCAGCTGCCCCACAGGGCCTGCACGATCTGGACGAACTCGTCGGCGCGCTCGTACTTCTCCGCGCGGGGCGGGATGCGGGAGCCGAAGTTCGCCGCGGCTGCCGGGTGGGAGGTGGTGACCGCGTTCCAGCCGGCCCGGCCGTGGCTGATCACGTCCAGGGCCTTGAACTGGCGGGCGAGGTTGTAGGGCTCGTTGAAGGTGGTGGAGCCGGTGGCGACCAGGCCGATCCGCGCGGTCTCGCGGGCTATCGCGGTGAGGACGAGGAGCGGGTCGATGGGGGTGTGCGGGTGCTCGGTCTCCAGGTCCACGTCCAGGGCCGGGGTGTCCGCGATGAACAGCAGCTGGATCTTGCCGCGCTCGGCGGCCTGTGCGTAGCGCACGAACTGGTCCATGTCCGTGTAGCTGGACAGGTTCGCCCCGGGCAGCCGCCACGCCCCGGGCTCGGATCCATAGCCGCTGGTGAACTGCATGGCCAGGAGCATCTGCGGGCTTGTCATGGGACGCCTCCAAACAGGCGAAAGGAAAACGGAGGATGCCTCCGATTACCTTCCCGACAATACGGAGGATGCCTCCGTATTGCAAGGAGAGTGGTGCCCGGTGGCCGGGAGCGCCGGGTGCGGTCGATACGTCCGGGCCGCTGCGCCTGCGTGTCCGGCGGGCGGCCGCGCAGCGCAACCGCGCGAGGCCGCGGCACCGGCGGCGCACGGACATCGGGCACGTCCCGTCGCGTCTCCGGCGCAGCGGCCCCGCGCGGGCGCCGTCCTGCGGGAGGTGGGTGTCACCGGTGGGCGGCGCGGTTCATCTCGACGAGGTCGTCCAGGGTGGGATTGTCGGGGAGGGCGGCGAAGCGCTCGAGCATGCTGTCGCGGACGGCGGTGTCCTTGACGCGGTCGGCCGCGGCCAGGGCGGCGGGGAGCTCGTCGAGGGTCAGCTCGGTGCAGTAGGCGGGGCCCATCGGCTGCTGGCGCCAGGAGTCGGCCAGAGCGCCGGCGTCGTAGGGGTCGAAGCCGGTGTCGTCGACCAGGCTCATGGCCACCTTCTTCGCGTCCGCGGAGTCGCCGGCGACCGGGATGGCGATTCGGCCCGCCGCGCCTGCCGGAAGACCTCGGGTGCGCTGGGTCTCGGCCAGGGCGGCGTTCCACGCCTTGACGACGGGCCGGCCAAGGAGCCCGGAGGCGTACACGCTCTCCACCTGGCCGTCGTCCACCGCCTCGATCCGCCCGCTGAGGTGCGGGTAGTAGTTCGAGGTGTCGATGACCACGGTCTCGGCGGGGGCGGTGGCGATCAGCTCCGCCAGTTGTCCTTGCACGCCGAACGGGATCGCCAGGACGATCGCGTCCCGGCCCTGGACCGACGCGTCCAGGGCCACCGCGCGGGCGCCCGCCTCCAGCACCTCGGCCGTGACGGCCTCGGGCCCCCGGGCGTCCGCGACCTGGACGTCATGACCGGCCAGGCTCAGCTTGCGGGCCAGGTTTCCGCCGATCGCTCCAGCGCCGATAACAGATATTTTCATGATTTGTCCCTTCGAAGGCTGTGCCACCCCTGCGGGCGGCTTGATGTGATGACGGGGTGGCGGGATCGCCGGGCCATTGCCCGATCCCGTCAAGCGCCGGGGTGTCCCCGCGGTCCGGCCTTGAGCGAGGTGCCGACGGTCAGATGCGGCCGTCCGGCTCGCGGTATCCGCGGGCGACGAGCGCCCGCAGCCGTTCGATCGATTCCCCGGTGGCGCCGGTGCCCTTGATCCAGGCGACCGAGCAAGCCGCGAGGAACAGGTCGTAGCCCGTCACCGACGGGCGTACGTACCCTGTGCGCTGTGCCGCTCGCACGTACGCGTCGGTCGTGGCGATGAGCTCGTCACAGGGGACGGTGAGCGGATTGTCCGGGTCCTCTGCTCGGGTCGCCGCCATGAGGGGTTCCGGGAGTCCGCTGTAGGCGCTGAGGTAGTCCTCCATCGCCCGCAGCCACTGTGTCAGCGCCACGCCGGCGTCGTCGATGCCGGCGATGCTCTCGCGGCGGGCCACCAGTTCCTCGGTGCGGGACTGGAGTACGGCCGCCAGCAGGGCCTCGCGGGTGGGGAAGTGCCGGTACAGCGTTCCCGGCCCGACGCCCGCCTCCTTGGCGACCGCCTCCAGTGACGTACCGACCCCGTCCCGCAGGAAGTGGCGCTGGGCGGCCTCCAGGAGGGCCGCGCGATTGCGCTGGACGTCGGCACGGGGCTTGCGCCCCTGTTGCTCCCTGGCGTTCATGTACCCTCCTACACCCTTTTCGGTACGGCGACCCGACCCGAACCGGAGGCCACCTCCGAATTACCTCCACGGTAAAACGGAGGAACCCTCCGGTCAAATCGGATGGGGTGCCCCGCGCGTGAGCGCAGATGATGCAGGCGCCCGCCGACGCGCGGCCAACAGCAGACCAGAGCCGGCCGGCCGGCCGAACCGAATGACCCGGCCGGACGAGGGCCGGTGCGCGCAGCGGCATCCTGTCCTGCAGGGCTCCGCAGTTCGAACACAGCTTGGAGGAGGATGGCGCGGGCAAGGCGGCCGTACTTCAGCAGGTTGCGGACGGCGAGGTCCTCGATCACGATCGTTTGGTTCTCACGAACGAGCCGAGTGGTGAGCTTGTGCAGGTCGTCACGTCGCCGGTCGGCGATGCGGGCGACCTTCCCGGCGGGCCTTGGCCCGGTTGGTGCCGTCACCCCTGGCCTTGAGGGACAGTTCCCGCCGGGGTCCTCGCACAGCAAGGACACGTACCAGCGTCCGGCCGCGTCCTGCGACACGGTCACCGTGGACGGCTGCGCGCCCTGCGGGAGGGCACGGGACCACACGAGCACCTGACGAGCGACGTGACTGTCTCTGCCGAGGCGGTTGAAGAGGTCCGTGCGACCGAGTTGTCGGCGGACGTGCTGGACGGGCGGTTGATCGGGCAGGGCGGGCTGCTGCAGCAGCTGACAGTGATGATGTAGCCCGCGGCACCGCTTGGAGGTCTGACCCGGCGGCTGACCGGCACTTGGGTTGTCCTTGCTTGGAATTGTCGATCTTCCAAGTGGTGTCGCTGCGCGCGGCCGGTCGGGCGTCTGTGACTTCATAGGAGCCCGGCCAAAGGTCCCATCACTGTCTTGTCCGTCGGCCTGACCGGCGCGCGTGCCGCCTCTCACGTGTCGTACGGAAGGACAGCAGACACCAGCATGGCAGCGGATGAGATAGCCGTCATCGGCGGGATCGACACCCACACCGACACCCATCAGGCCGCGGTCATCGACACGGTCGGCCGTCACCTGGCCACGGAGCCGTTCCCCACCAGCCCAGCTGGCTACCAGCAGCTACTGGGCTGGCTGCGCTCGCACGGCGAGGTCCTGGCCGTCGGCGTCGAGGGCACCGGCGCCTATGGAGCCGAGCTGGCCCGGTTCCTGTCGGCGAATGGCATCACCGTCGTGGAGGTCGACCGGCCGGACCGCAAGGCCCGAAGGGACAACGGCAAGTCCGACCCTGTCGACGCCTACGCCGCGGCAACGGCCGTGCTCTCGGGCCGCGCGAAGGGGACGCCGAAGTCGCGCAACGGCATCGCCGAGGCTATCCGCGCCCTGCGGGTAGCCCGCAGCTCGGCCATCAAGGCCCGCACCCAGACTATCAACCAGATCCGCACCTTGATCGTCACGGCCCCTGCCGAAGTGCGCGAGCAGTTCCGGGGGTTGTCCACGGTGGAGCTGAGTGACCACCTGGCCCGCTCCCGCCCGGCCGGCGATCTGGCGGACCCGGCCTGCGCCGTCAGGACGGCTCTGCGGCGTCTTGCCCGTCGTTACCGGGCGCTCAGCCAGGAGATCGCCGATGCGGACGCTGAGCTGAAGCCCCTGGTGACGAGGGCCGCACCGCAGCTGGTCGCCCTGCCGGGTGTCGGTCCCGAGACCGCCGGACAGCTCCTGATTACGGCTGGTGACAACCCGGGGCGGCTGAGGTCCGAGGCGTCTTTCGCGCACCTGTGTGCGGCCGCACCCATTCCGGCATCCTCCGGCCGTACGAATCGGCACCGGCTCAACCGTGGAGGTGATCGTCAAGCCAACCGGGCCCTGCACACGATCGTGATCGTCCGCATGCGACACGATCGCCGGACACAGGAGTATGTGGCCCGTCGCACCGCCGACGGCATGTCGAAGAAGGACATCATCCGCTGTCTGAAACGGTTCGTCGCCCGCGAGGTCTACAAACACCTCCCACACCCCGGCATCACAGCCGCGCAGCTCCAGCAGGCTGCTTGACGATCTATAGGAGCTTCCAAGCGCATGCTGCAGTCCGCCCTCGAAGGCGAGATCACCGACCACCTCGGCTACGAGAAGCACGACCCGGCCGGTGCCGGCAGCTGCAACAGCCGCAACGGGGCCCGGTCCAAGACCGTACTGACCGACGTCGGCCCGGCGGAAATCACGGTGCCGCGTGACCGCGACGGCAGCTTCGAGCCGCAGATCGAACTGGCCTGCTGCTGATTCGCGACGATCAGTGGAGAGCGCCCGGTCTATCCGGTGATCCTCATCGACTGCGTGCGACTCTTTTATGCCTCGGACGAGAGGAGGAGAACAGCGTCGCGGTCGCCTCGAACGAGTCGCTCTCGGGGACACCGGCGATCAGGCAGACAGATACTCCTGCTGCGGTCCGAGGAGAGACGCGTTCGGCTTCCCCGGGCCCCCGCCCTCCCCCGGCCGGAGCGGTACGGGTCACCGCTCCGCGGCTTGCGTCAGAAAGTCAGGGCGGCGAACGCTTCGTCCAAGAGGTCGGGCAGGTCCAGCCGGCCGTCGGAGGCTGTCCAGTGGTCGAGGGCGACGTCGAGGCATTCCAGTGCCGCGGCGGCGCGTGTGGCGTGGGCCAGCGTCGTCGGCTCGGCCTCACCGGTGCGCTCGGCGAGGGTCTTCGCGAGAGTCGGCCGCCAGCCCTTCTGCTTCTCCAGGTGACGCGCGCACAGCGCCGGGGTGTCCTGGACCAGCCGCGTGATCACGAGCGCGCTCTGCGGGTCCTGCCGATAGCGCTCCATCAAGGTGTCCAGTGCACGCCGTAGCGCGGTCCAGTCGTCCTCGGTGGCAGGGCGGGCGCGCAGCGCCTCGGCGACTTGCTCGCCGTGCGCGTCGAAGGCACTGAGGACGGCCTCCTCCTTGCTGCCGATGTAGCGCAGGAACGTGCTGCGCGAGACGCCGGCGGCGGTGGCGAGGTCGTTCACGGTGACGTTCTCGTACCCCTCGCGGCGGACCAGGTCCAAGGCCACCTGGGCCAGCTCGGCCCGTACGGCACTGCGGGCGATGTCGCGGGTGCTGGTTCGGGTCACGGCTGGGGTCACGCCTCCGATGCTACTGCAGGAAAGACTCAAGATTGCAGTCCTGAACACCCCCGTCTACTCTGACACAATGTTTCACATGTGGATCATTATTTCCGAGAAGCGCTCATGGTTCACACGCGTGCGGACAGGCTGGACGTTCTGCGCAGGCACCGCGGCGGCGTGGGCCGGGACCGAGCCGGGATCAGTAAGGCCGTGAACCACAGCGGTGACGCGCTCCACAGCGGCGCCCCCGGCCGCCCGATGCCTGGCCGAGCTCGGCCGACCCCGAGCACCCCTGCATCAACCAGACCGATCAACCACTGTTCAACCGGAGGCATTCGCATGACCACCCCATCCGTCCTCATCGTCGGCGCCGGAGCCACGGGGCTGCCCGTCGGCTACCACCTCGGGCTGGCGGGAGCCGACATCACCTTCCTGGTACGGCCGGGCCGCAAGGGGGCGCTCGGCTCCACGCAGCAGCTGTACTGCTACGACGACACCGAACTGAAGACCTTCGGCAACTACCGCGTCGCCGATGACGTGACGGAACTGGCGGGTACGGGCTTCGAGTTCGTCATCATCACGCTGGACGGCCACACCAGCCGGACGCGGGAGGGAACCGAGTTGCTGCGCGGCCTGGGCAAGGTGGTCCGGGCCTGCGACGCACACGTCATCATGTGCGGCTTCGGCCTCGGCGTCCGCGAGCACCACCTCCAGGCCCTGGGCATCGAGGAGGACCGGCTCACCCACGGGTTCCTCGGCATGCTCAGCCACCAGGCCGCGGCCGACCTGCCCGTGCATCCGCCGACGGACCCGGCGACACTGGCGCAGGCGAGCGTTTGCTACCGGCATCCGGCGAACCGGATCGGCTTCCGCATCGAGACCGGCAATGCCGCTGCCGCCGAGCGGTTCACCTCGCTGTACGAGCGCAGCGGTCAATCGCAGTGTGCGCAGATCCCCCGCGCCGTCGACGACGTCTTCCTGAACGCCGCCGCGCCTGTGTACGCGGCCGGCGAGCTCGCCGGCTGGCCCGACTTCGCGACCCTGACGCAGGACGAGGAGCTGTGGAATCTGGCCTGCAGCGCCCAGTCCGAGATCATGACTCTCCCGCGCCACGGCGAGACGGGGCAGCAGATGGCCAAGGCCATGGGCCCGCGCGAGACCGCCCAGACGCACGAGAGCATCGAACGGGACATGCTGCCGCTGGACTACCAGGCGTTCAATCGCTTCCACCATGGCGGCAAGGTCCGCGCCCAGGACGTCGAAACCCTGCACGACTGCCTGGCCGAAGGCCGCCGCACCGGCCATGCCATGCCGGCACTTGAAGAGCTCCTGGCCCGGCTTGAGGCAGCCCCTGACGACCAGGCACGGTGACATCTGCCGGACCGCCCGCGCGCCGGAAGGGCGGCGAGCGGGCGAACGTGACCGCTCTCGTGGTCCGCCGGCTCATCGCGGGCTGTCTGCTGACCGACCTCAGCGGCAACCCGGAGGGGTCGCTCGTCAACCCCGACCAGGTCGACGCCGTGTGCCGGCGCGAGGGCCTGGCCGCCCTGGTCGCCGCCAACACCCCGCTCGGTCCCGACCAGGCCGCCGAACGACTCCGGGTGAGGCGAGTCGAGTTCGACCACTGCGCACCCTGGGGTGGATCAAGCCGACCGAAAGGCCGCCGCGGTGTGAGCGGGGCGCCACCCGTGTGGGTGATGACAGCCGGGCGGTTCGGCGAGACGCTCAAGGTCTTGCCCGGCGGGGCGACTTCACGCAGGGACGCCGAGCGGTGGGTGCTCGAGCACGCGGGGCTTGTACTCGACCAGTTGGATGCGGCCGTCGAAGGTGCGATGCCCGATCATCTCGAGGGCAACGTCCGGATAGCCGTCGTAGATGCGTTCTTCGCCCGTGGCCCCGGTGATCACCGGGAACATCACGACCCGGAAGCGGTCGACGAGTCCGGCTCGTAGCAGGGACCGGCACAGGCCGAGGCTGCCGATCGTGCTGAGGAGCCCCGAACCACTCGACTTCATGGCGCGGACCACCTCAACGGCGTCGTCGCGGACGAGCGTGGAGTTGGCCCACGTCAGTGGATCTTCGAGGGAGGAGGAGAACACCACCTTGGACGCTTGCGTGAGCTCGTCGACGGACGCCTCTTCTTCGGGCCTGAACTCGTCTTGGCCATTCGGGACCTCGCCTGCGGCGAAACCCGACATCAGGCGGTAGGTGTTCGCTCCCATCAGGTAGGTGGCCTCGGGCTGCTCGCCGAGCCATGCGAGGTACTCAGGGCCCTCGAGGCCCCAGAACCCGGGCCATCCCTCTCCCGATGCGTAGCCGTCGAGGGAGGTGATGAAGTCGACGAGAAGCTCCGACATGGCAGTGTCCTTTCCTGGGGTGTCACGAGCTTGGACCGGCCGGAAGCCACAAACTCATCGGCCACGCTGTGGAGTAACGAGAAAACCCATCTGCAGCCGATCAGGGAGTTCTGTCGAAGCCCCAGCTCAGCCCCACCCGCGAACGGCCCGCGATCGCGGGCTGGAGTTCCTTGCCCGTTGGGCAGCCCACACGGGTTGGGACCACGACGGTGACCAGCCCCTGCAGCATCAGGTCCTCAGCTTGTCTCTTGACCTCTGTGCGCTTGTGTCTGCCGGTGCCTGAGCGGCGAGGACGTCGACGTGCGCCGGCAGGCATTCCTGCGGCGCTTCGACCTGGAACACACCTTCTGGCTGATGAAGCAGACCCTGGGGTGGACCCGCCCCGACGATCCGCACCCCCGACGCCGGAGACCACTGGACGTGGCTCGTGATCGCCGCCCACACCCAGCTCCGGCTCACTCACCCGCGAAGCCGTGGCGGATCTCCGCCGCCCCGCGACCCGATACGACGTCGGAGAAAACGACCAGGCGACCCGAGAGCATCATCGAACGCGACAACCCCAGAGGTATACCTGCACGACGTCTGCGTCCGACACGCCACGGGCTGCCGCGTCTTCGGGATGCATTCGTAGCGGCTCCCTGCCCGCGTTCTTCGCTTTCTGGCTCGTGTCGCCGATGTCGAGCCGGCTGTGCAGCCGTGTCCTTGGCCGGCGAGGCTGCCCAGGGGCAGCGCGCGCCCGGCCATCGACCGGTCCTGCTGTCGGTCCTGCCGGCCTGGCTGTCGATCGTGCTGTTCGCCGTGTGCGACCACTGGCTGTTGCCCTCCGTCCCGTCGGTTACCTGTTGTGTGCCTTCACTCCAGATCCGCCGCCGGGGTCAGGCGCACCTCTTCCACGTCCAGTTGGGCCTGCACCCGCTGGAGAACGGCGTCGTCGATGCGTCGGGCGTCGCGCAGGCCGGTGACGGCGCAGCGTTTGTGTTCCAGGAGGGCCAGGCGCAGGACGGTGTCCTGCTCGTGGTGCCGTACGAGCGCATCGGCGTCCGGGGTGTCCATCGTCTCGGTGGCCCGGAGGGTGTTGAGGTGGGTCTCGTACTCGACGCGCAGCCGCTCGGCGACCTCGGGATCGGTGCCGAGATCGGCCGCCACCGCGGGCAGGGCGTCGAGCGCGGCCTCGGACGCCGCGGTCCGGGCGAGAGCGAGTTCGCGGTCGGCGTCCGTGTCGTGGGGCAGTTGGGCCCAGCGGGCGACGGATGGCAGGACCAGGGCCTGTACGACGAGGGTGGTCACGATGACGCCGGCGGTGACGAAGACGATGGTGTCGCGGTCGGGGAAGGGTTCGCCGGAGTCGAGGGTGTGGGGCACGGACAGGGCGAGCGCCAGGGAGACCGCTCCGCGGAATCCGGCCAGGGCGCTGACCACACGGGCCCGGTGCCCCATGCGGCGCTCGCGTTGCTGCGGGCGCCGGTCCAGCGCTCTGATGGTGTACGCCGCGACGGACAGGAACAGAAACCGTACGACGACCAGCGCACAAGAGATCGCGGCCACCATCCAGAGAGCGTCGGTCAGTGCGGTGCCCGACAGTTCGCGGACCGCTGCCTGTGCCTCGAGTCCGACCAGGACGAAAAGGGCGCCATTGAGCAGGTACATCGCCAGCGACCAGAACGCCATCGTCTGTCGCCGGGCTTCGGCTCTGCCCAGGCTCGGCCCGGCCTGGCTCATGACCAGGCCGCACACCACCACCGCGAGCACACCCGACGCCTCGACCTGCTCGGCCAGCAGGTGGGCGCTGAACGGGATCAGGATGATCGTAAGGTTGTCCAGCATCGTCTCGCCGAGCCTGCGCACGAGGCGTCGGAGCCGGATGCCGAGCCATGCGATCGCTGCGCCCGCCGCGATGCCGCCGCCGTAGGACAGCGCCACCAGGCCGCTCACGTGGGCCACGCCGAGGTGCTCGGATCCTACGGTGACGCCGACCGCCAGGCTGTAGATGACCAGCGCCGCACCGTCGTTGATCAGGGACTCGGCGCGCAGCAGCGTGACGTTGCGCCGAGGCAGCAGCCGGGAGACCACGCCCACGGCGGTCGCGTCGGTCGGTGCGACGGCGGCACCGAGGACCCAGGCCGGGCCCCACGGCAGGCCGAGCAGGTGCCCGAGCACCGCCACCGACCAGGAGGTGACGGCCACCAGCAGGGTGCCGGTCAGGACGATGCCGCGCAGATCGCGCCGGATCGCCCGCAGCGAGGTCGTCACGCTCTCCCAGTACAGGAGCACCGGCAGGAAGACGAGCAGCAGCACCTCCGGGGGCAGCTCGGTCTCGCGCAGCGCGGGTACGAAGCCGAGCAGGACACCGGCGGCCAGTTGCATCACGGGGGTGGCCACCTTGAGCTGACGGGCGAGGGCGCCGCCGGCCAGCAGGGCGCAGCCGAGCAGCACGACGAACTCAAGGGCCGGCACGCTGCGGGTCACCATGTAGTGGCGACCGTTCTCAGGGGGATCCACGCGCCACCGCGGCGGGCGTAGTCGGTGGTCAGCAGCAACCGCCAGTCGGCCCGGCTTTCGTACACCGTCGCGTCGGTCATGGTCCGGACGGTCAGATGCGCGGTGCCGCCGTCGAGGCAGAGGGTCGTGTCCACCTCGTCGATGGAGTGGTAGACGAACTGTCCGGCCCGCATCTCGGCCAGCCACGCGGCCTTGGGCTGCACGTATCCCGTCATGTGGGTGAGGGTGAAACCGTCGTCGAGCAATTCGTCGAGTGCCTGGGTATCCCCTTCGACCATGGCGTTCAGGTAGGCGTGGTGGGCCTGGAAGACGGGCTCCCGGCCCGTCCCCGTGGGGTTCGGTGGCACGCTGACTCCTTGGTGCGTGGTGGGCATTGCGCGGCGCGGCCCGGGCTTCTCGTCAGGCTGCGGCGCGTGCCCGGACAGCTTCGAGGTCGTCGCGGACCCGCTGCGGCTCATCGGCGAGCGGCATGTTGGCCTCGTCGCGTACCGCGTCGACGGAGCCGGGCGGGTCTTGGTCCAGTGCCGCGAACAGCGGGCCCAAGTCGCTTGGTGCGCTGCCCTGTTCGGTCATCAACTCGAAGGTGCGGGCGGCCGCCTCGGGTGCGGTGAGGGCCGCCACCAGGACCCGTGCGATGTCGGCGCGCGCGACCGTTCCGTCGGCGGGGCCGCCGGACCGGCGGCGGTCGCCCTGGAGGAACACCAGCCGGTGTTCGTCGGGTCCGTTCAGGTCGAACCAGCCCGGCCGCACGATGGTGTAGGTGAGGCCGCTGGCCCGTACGAGGCGTTCCGAGCGGCGCTTCCATTCCAGCAGGTGGCCGTAGCCGCTGCTGCGGGTGGTGGCCCCGACGGAGGTCATCAGCGCCACGCGGGGCCGTGCGCGGTCCAAGGAGGCCAGGGCGGTCAGGACGTTGCGTACGCCTGCGTAGTCCACCGTTTCCGGGGAGGAGGAGCCGGTGCCGAAGGAGCCGAGGGTGAGGACGATGGCGTTGGCTCCGGCCACCGCGTCAGGCAGGGTCTCGGGCCGGGTGACATCGCCGGTGACGAGCTCGGCGTCGGCGGGCAGCAGCTGTGTTGCCTTCGCGCGGTCACGTACCAGCGCCCGGACGGTGTGCCCGCGGGCGATGGCTTCGGCCACGACGAGCCGTCCGATGCTGCCGGTGGCGCCGACCACCAGCACGGTCAGTGGATGGGTTGCCATGTTCTGTTCCTTGCAGAAGGTGGGGCGCGACCGGCGCCCACGTCGACGGTTCCACTCGGGCCTGACGACCACGCGCTCTGTGCAGCGGCCCGCCCTGCGGTGTCGTCGCCGCAGGGCACCCGTGTACAAGGGCGATTCCAGGGCTCGTCGACCGCGGGCGGCGGATCAGGACTGGTTCGGCTTCGGGAAAGTCGCGCCGTCGATGACGAACCGGTAGCGGACGTCGGAGGCGCGGATGCGCTCGTAGGCGGTGTTGATGTCCTGTGCCCCGATCAGCTCGATGTCGGCCGTGACGTCGTGCTCGGCCGCGAAGTCGAGCATTTCCTGCGTCTCGGCGATGCCGCCGAACAGCGATCCCACGAAGGACCGTCCGTTCTGGAGGAGGGCGAATACCTCCATCGGCATCGGCTCGGTCGTCACGCCGACGTTGACCATGGTGCCGTGCAAGCGCAGCATCCCGAGGTAGTCGGGGAGGGACACCGGAGCGCTGACGGTGTTCAGGATGAGGTCGAAGGTGTTGGCCAGCTCGGTGAACGCTGAGCCGTCACCGGTCACGGCGTAGTGGTCGGCGCCCAGGGCAGCGGCGGCCTCGCGCTTGCCGGCGGACTGGGACAGGACGGTCACGTCGGCACCCATGGCCTTGGCCATCTTCACGCCGAGGTGGCCGAGGCCGCCCAGGCCGACGACCGCGACCTTGGTGCCGGGTTGGGCGCCGAACCGCTTGAGCGGGGAGTAGACCGTGATGCCGGCGCACAGCAGCGGAGCGGCGGCGGCCGGGTCGAGGCTCTCGGGGAGGCGTACGACGAAGTCCTCCGGGGCGACGATCGCCTCGGAGTAGCCGCCCTGGGTGTGGGCGCCGGGCTCGGCGGGGTCGGCAGCTCCGAAGACCAGGGTGTTGCCCTGGAGGCAGTACTGCTCCTGGCCCGCCCGGCAGTTTTCGCAGGTGCGGCAGGAGTTGACCATGCAGCCGATGCCGACCAAGTCGCCGACCTGGTGGCGGGTGACGTCGGGGCCGATCTCGGTGATCCGGCCGACGATCTCATGGCCGGGGACGAGCGGGCTGATGGCCAGCGGGCCGAACGTGCCGTCGACGTAGTTCATGTCGGAGTGACAGATCCCGCAGTACAGGATGCCGAGCTTGACGTCGTGCGGTCCGACGTCGCGGCGCTCGATGGTGACGGGAACGAGCGGCTTGCCCGCTTCGTGGGTGCCGAACGCGTTGACGGTGGTAGGCATGGTGATTCCTTTGTGCAGGTAGGAGGTGTCGTCAGGCTTCGGGGATGGCGCGGCCGTAGGCAGCGAGGGTGATGTTCTCGGGCTCGGGGCCGCCGCGCCGGCCGGTCTCCAGGGCGTCGAGGGCAGTCAGCTCGTCTGTGCTGAGCTCGAAGTCGACGACGTCGATGTTCTCCGCGATGCGGTGGCGCTTGGTGGACTTGGGGATCACCGAGCGGCCCTGCTGGATGCCCCAGCGCAGCAGTACCTGGGCGGGGCTCTTGCCGTGCGCCGCAGCGATCGCGGTGACGGCCGGGTCCGCAAGGACGCTCTTTCGGTCCTCGCCGTAGCCCGGGTAGAAGGTGATGCCGCCGATGGGCGACCACGCCTGGTTGAGGATGCTGCGGTCGTTGTCGAAGTCGAGGACGTCGCGCTGCTGGAAGTAGGGGTGGATCTCCAGCTGGTTGACGGCCGGGACGACGTCGGTGGCGTCGAGCAGCGCGGTGAGGTGGTCGACCATGAAGTTGCTGACTCCGATCGCGCGGACCTTGCCGTCGGTCAGGAGCTTTTCCAGGGCGCGGTAGGCGGCGAGGGTCTTGTCGAACTCGGTGGGCAGGGCCTGGTGCAGGATCAGCAGGTCGATCCGGTCGACGCCGAGTTTGGCGGCGCTCTTGTCGAAGCCGTGCAGGGTCTCGTCGTAGCCGTAGTCGCTGATCCAGATCTTGGTCTCGATGAAGATGTCCTCGCGGGGCACCCCGGAGTCGCGGATGGCCCGGCCGACCTCGCGTTCGTTGCCGTACGCGGCGGCGGTGTCGATGTGACGGCAGCCGAGTTCGAGGGCCGCCTGGACGGCGGAGACGGTCTCGTCGGGCGGGGTCTGGAAGACACCGAGCCCGAGGGCGGGCATCCGGACGCCGTTGTTGAGGGTGAGGGTCTGCATCACAGGGACCTTTCGTTACGGGTGGCCCGTGCGGGCACGATCAGGGTGAGGACGGCGACGACCGCGAGCGCGAGCAGGACGGCGGAGCCGGTCAGGGCCGCACCCGAGCGGGATGCGATGTCGGCGGCCGTGGAGCCGGTGCCGACGGTAGCGGCGACGGCCGTGAGGATGCTCAGGCTCAGCGCGCTGCCGATCTGATGCACCGTGTTGACCAGGCCCGACGCAGCGCTGGCGTCCTCGGGAGCGACGCCGTCGACACCGCTGGAGGTCATCGGAGCCAGCGCCAGGCCCTGCCCGGCGCCGATCAGGATCATGGGCAGCGCCACGCCCGTGACGTAGGGCGTGTGCAGACCGAGGCGGCTGAGCCAGACCATGCCGGCAGCGGTCAGCACGACGCCGGCCAGCAGCACCAGCGGCCTGCGGGCCCGCTCGAGCAGGCGGGGCACCTGGACGGCGACGACGAAGTTGACCGAGGTCATCGGCAGGAAGGCCAGGCCGGCCTGCAGGGGCGTCCAGCCGTAGACACTCTGCACGTATTGGGCGGTGAAGAAAAAGAACCCCATCATGGCGCCCATGTAGAGCATCCGCACGACGTAGGCGCCGCTGCGCTCCCGGCCGGCGAACAGCCGCAGCGGCACGATCGGCTGTGCGGCCCGCCGCTCCACCGCCACGAACAGGCCGAGCAGCACCAGACCGGCCGCCAGCGGGCCGGCGGTGGCCGGGGCGGTCCAGCCGAATTCGGTGGCGTTCACGATGCCGAGGACCAGAGCGGTCGAGCCGAGGGTGGAAAGGAGCGCGCCGGTGACGTCGAAGCCGCCTCGCCGCCTCCCGGTCTCGGACAGGTACCGCACCGCGAGCACGATCATCACGATGCCGACCGGGACGTTGAGGAAGAAGCCGGCCCGCCACGAGACCAGGTCGGCGACCAGTCCCCCCACCACCAGGCCGAGCGAGGCGCCCAGACCGGCGACAGCGCTGTAGGCGGCCATCGCCCGGTTACGGGCCCGGCCCTCGGCGAAGCCGCGCGTGAGCAGGGACAGGGCGGACGGGGCCAGCACGGCGGCGCCGACCCCCTGAAAGGCGCGGGCGCCGATGATCCACCACTGGGTCTGCGCGGTGCCCACCAGGAGCGAGGTCAGCGAGAACACGACCAGGGAGAGCACGAACATCCTGCGGTGCCCGAACAGGTCACCGGCACGGGCGCCCAGGAGCAGCAGCCCGCCGAAGACCAGCACGTAGGCGTTGGTGATCCAGGACAATCCGGAGTCGGAGAACCCCATGGCCGACTGGATCTGCGGCAGCCCGGTGAAGACGATCGAGTTGTCGAGGATGACCATGAAGTAGCTGACGCAGATGATGGTCAGGATCAACGTCGCGTGGACCGGGGCGCCGGTGGGCGCCTTGACGCTCTGATCGGCCGCGCGGTCGGCGCGCGCTGCGGGTACGGGTGCGGTGCGCACAGTGTTCCTTCGGATCGGTGCACAGTCGGGGTTCGGGATGCGGTCCCGGGCGCCCCGGCCTCGGTCTTCTCCAGCAGAACGCACCTGCGCCCGCAGGTGGGAGTCACTGCTCTTCCAGGTACTCGCAGTACCTCGCAGCCCATCCCCGACCGGCCTACCGTGGAGAAACCGGCACAAGATCCACGCCGATCTCGAAGGAGTCCCCGTGTCCCTGGCCCCCGACAAGAAGAAGCTGGCCGCCGAGGTCAAGGAGTTCCTCAGCACCCGGCGGGCGCGGATCACCCCCGAGCAGGCCGGACTGCCGGTCTACGGGGGCAACCGCCGCGTCGCGGGGCTGCGCCGCGAGGAGGTCGCCCTGCTCGCGGGCATGAGCGTGGACTACTACGTCCGTCTCGAACGCGGAAACCTCAGCGGCGCCTCCGACGCCGTACTCGAAGGGCTCGCTCACGCCCTGCAGCTCAACGAGCCCGAACGCGCCCACCTCTACGACCTGGCCCGCGCCTCGACACCGTCGGGCCGACGCCCCGCGGTGACCGCCTCCCGGGTCCGGCCCACCATCCTCAGGCTGCTCGACTCGATGGCCGGAGTGCCGGCGTACGTACGCAACGCCCGCTTCGACATCGTCGCCGCCAACACGCTCGGCCGTGCTCTGTACGCACCAGTCTTCGACTCACCGCTGTTCGCCCTGCGCGGGCCGGTGAACACCGCCCGCTACATGTTCCTGGACCCCGCGAGCCAGGACTTCTGGGTCGACTGGGACAAGGGCGCCGACGACGCCGTCGCCTTCCTGCGTACCGAGACGGGCCGTGCGCCACACGACAGGGCACTGACCGACCTGATCGGTGAACTGACCACCAGGAGTGGCGAGTTCGCCGACCTGTGGGCACGTCACGACGTGAAGTTCCACCGCTCCGGGTTGAAGAGGCTGCACCACCCGCTGGTCGGGGACCTCGCGCTGCCCTACGAGGCGATGGAGCTGCCGTCCGACCCCGGCCTGCGCCTCAACTTCTACACCCCGGAACCTGACTCACCCGAGCAGCAGGCCCTCGGCCTCCTCGCCAGCTGGACCACCACCGGCGCAGACATCCCTGCCAACAGCGACTGACCGGACACAGAGAAACCCAAAGGGGGAAGGGCCACATGCAGTACCGACCGCTCGGCCGAACCGGCGTCCGGGTCAGCCCGCTCTGCCTGGGCGCGATGATGTTCGACCCCTGGGGCAACGAGGACGAGGCCGACTCGATCCGGATCATCCACCGTGCCCTCGACGCGGGCATCAGCTTCTTCCTCGCCACCAAGTTCTTCATGCCCATGGCCCAGGACGACCCCAACCAGCGCGGCGGCTCGCGGCGCTGGATCATCCGCGAGGTCGAGAACTCCCTGCGCCGCCTCGGCACTGATCACATCGACCTCTACCAGGTCCACCGCCCCAGCCCCGACACGGACGTCACCGAAACCCTCGGCGCCCTCTCCGACCTCGTCCGCCAGGGCAAGGTCCGCTACATCGGCTCCTCGTCCTACTCCGGCTCCCAGATCGTCGAGGCCCGGTGGACCTCGCGGGAGCGCCACCTGGAACGGTTCGTGACCGAGCAGCCGCCGTACTCCATCCTGGTCCGCGGCATCGAGGAGGACGTCCTGCCCACCGTGCGCCGCCACGGCATGGGCACCCTCACCTACAGCCCGCTGTCCGGCGGCTGGCTCTCGGGCCGCTACCGCAGGAACGCCACCGAGGGCCCTGCTTCTGCGGCACGCCCCCAGGCCCGTTTCGACATGAGCACGCCCGCAAACCAGCGCAAGCTCGACGCCGTCGAACAGCTCGCGCTCCTTGCAGAGAAAATGGGTCTCACACTGATCGAGCCGGCCGTCGCCTTCGTCATCAACCATCCCGGCGTCACCTCGGCGATCATCGAGCCGCGGACCATGGACCAGTTGGAGGCGTTCCTGCCCGCCGCCGACGTCACGTTGTCGTCCGACGTGCTCGACGCCATCGACGAAATCGTTGCACCGGGCGTCACCGTCAACCCGGTCGACAACAGCTACGGCGACTTCGAACTGCGCGCCGACCAGCGACGCCGCTGCCGCGCTTTGGCCCCATCGGCCGATCACAGTCCTACCGCCCATACGTGAGGCGGCCTCACTCGGCCGGATCTGCGGTGGCCCGGCCTGCTGTCCCCGGAGCCGGAGAGCCGGTGACCCAGAGAAATTCGGCTGGCCAGACTGCGAGACAACCGGAGAAGACGAGCGAGGCGCAGCAGGAGGTCGACCGGGTCACCTCTATCGTGATCAACTTCGCCCAGCCCCCGCGATGCCGCCGACATCGCCGCCCCGACCCGCGGCCGCGTCGCCCGCCCCGGTCCCTGGTCCGGTCGGAGGGCTACCAGGCCCTCATCCGGTGTTCAGGCGGCGGCCTCGGAAGCGGCGCGCAGCGGCGCGAGCGCGGTGCTCCAGGTGACGATCTGGTCCAGCAGAGTGTCCAGCGCGGTGGCGCTGTGGTCAGCCGGCTTGAGGGTGGTGTAGTTCTCGAACTCGGTCATCAGTGACAGCGTGACCTGCTGGCTCACGTCGGCCATCTGTAGCGCGCCGCAGATCAGCCGTAGTTGTTCGGCCGCCCGGGCGCCGCCGACGACACCGTAGGAGACGAACCCGGCCGCCTTGTTGTTCCATTCCGCATAGAGGTGGTCGAGGGCGTTCTTGAGCACCCCGGAAGTGGAGTGGTTGTACTCGGGGGTGACCATGACGAACCCGTCGAACGAAGCGATCTTGGCCGCCCAGGCCCGCGTGTGCGCGTGCTGATGGTGGCCGTGCATGGCCCCCGGCGGCTCGTCCAGGTGGGGCAGCGGGTGGTCACGCAGGTCGATCAGCTCGAACTCGGCGTCGGTGCGGCGAGATGCGGTGTCATGAACCCACGTGGCGACCTGTTCGCCGTTGCGGTGGGGGCGGGTGCTGCCGAGGATGATGCCGATCCTGATCATGTCCGGTTCTCCTGCTCTGTTGGGGGTGCGACGAAGCTGTCAGCAGGCGTCCGCGCCGCGCGGGGGCACGGAGCCCGTCAGGGGACTCTCATCGAGGTAGCGGATCTCGTACACGCGTTCGGTGAACTTCCAGCCGGCCGGGGTGCGCTGGTAACGGTCGTGGTAGATGGCGTAGTTCACCCCGGACCGGCCGTCGCGGCCGCGCCCGACCTCGGACATGTACGCACGGCCGGACGCGCTGTCGCCGTCGAGCAGGATCATGCCCGGGTGGGTGTTCTGCACCAGGAAGTCCACGAAATCCGGTACCCGTCGGCCCCAGGCTCGGATCTGCTCCTGGCCGGCCATCTCGGCGGGGATGTCCGGCATCCGCCATACGCCGTCCTGCGTGAACAGCGACGCGACACGGTCGTAGTCACACATCATCACCGCGTCGGTGAACTCACCGCGCAGCGCCTCGATCTCGACCCGGTCCGCGATCGCCTTGAAGTCGCTCATCATTTCCTCCCTGTCACATCCACCGGGGATGCTGTGCCGGTGTCAGCAGTACGACGGCGCAGCGCACCGGAATGTCAGGCCAGACGCCGACCTCACATTCCGGTGCGCTGTCCCGTCGATCCGGTGAGAGCAGATCCGGCCGACGCAGGGCAAGGGGAGAACCGTGACCACCGCAGACGATCAGAGCCTGAGCGCGATCACGAGCGAGCGGCGTCAGCTGATCAGCCTCGCCTACCGGCTGCTGGGCTCCCTGGCCGAGGCCGAGGACGCCGTCCAGGAGACCTACGCCCGCTGGTACGCCATGTCCCGGCCACAGCAGGACGCCATCGAGTCCCCCGGCGCCTGGCTGACGAAGGTCGCCGGGCGCATCTGCCTGGACCAGCTCGGCTCGGCACGGGCCCGGCGCGAGCGCTACGTAGGTGAATGGATCCCCGAGCCGCTGCCCGAACCCACCCAGTGGACCACCGGGCCGGCGGGCAGCGCCACGGCCGACCCGGCCGACCGGGTGACCCTCGAGGAGTCGGTCAACATGGCCTTTCTCGTCGTGCTCGAATCGATGACCCCGGCCGAACGCGTCGCGTTCATCCTGCACGACGTCTTCCGCTACTCCTTCGCCGAAGTCGCCGAGATCGTCGGCCGCACACCCGCGGCCTGCCGTCAGCTGGCCTCCTCCGCCCGCCGCCGCATCCGCGCCTCCCAGACGCCCGCGACCCCGGCGGCCCACCAGGCCGGCATCGTCAGGGACTTCAAACAGGCGTGGCGGGCCAAGGACATCAGTGCCCTCATCGGCCTCCTCGACCCCGACGCCACAGTGATCGCCGACGGCGGCGGCCTCACCCGAGCCTCACTCCACCCCATCGAAGGCAGCGAGCGGATCGCGCACTACCTCACCGACCTCTTCACCAGGGCACCCGGCACCCTGACCGTCGCGGAGCGCACGGTCAACGGCCGGCCCGGCCTGGTCGCTCAGCAAGACGGCCGCACCGTAGCCGTGTACGCGTTCAACATCGCCGGCGATCACATCACCCACATCTGGGCAGTCCTCAACCCCGAAAAGCTCCGCCCCTGGACAACCCGCTGACCCACGCCTGCGGCCACCCCATGCCGAGCACGACACACACCCGACAGGCCACGACCCTCGGCCAGGCTGAGCCGGCCAGGATGTCCTGGATCACGAGACGGCGCAGTGCGCGGCCGAGCTCGATCATCGAGCCGTATTGCCGGGCCATCAGTGTCCAGCGGATCGGGCGCGGTCGGCGTAGGCGCCCTGCCCTCGGACCGCGCCCGCGTCGAAGTGCGAGCACACCGACCTCGAGCAGATGGCGAGCCGGATCAGGTGGGCAGTCACCGTCGACGGTCTCTTCCGCCGGCCATGGGATCATTGCGGTGATGGTGCACTTGCGCCAACTGGCGGCGCTGTTCGGCTTTTTCGAAGCCCACAGCGGACCGGGTCATCGACCGGATCGGCCCACTGCTCGCGCTGGAGCAACGAGAGAGGTTCCGCCGGACCACGGTCTTGATCGTGGACGGGACGCCGCGTCCCGAGATCCACGTCCGGGTTCGACGCGGGCAGGAAAATCCCGGGCCGGAAGAGACACATCGTCGTCGACATGAAAGGGCTGCTGCTGTTCGTCATTGGCCGCGACGGCGTCGTGGGCGCTGGCCGGCTTCGTCTGGGCCGATTCCATCTACGGCGGAACGCTGGTCGACTGGGCCAAGTCCTTCCTCAACCTGACGATCAAGACCGTGAGCAGGCCCGAGGGAGCGATGGGCTTCGTCCTCCTGCCGCGACGCTGGGTAGCAGCCTGGCGTCACGTCCGCAACGGCGGAGACCACGGCCGCGATCGTTGTCACGATCGCGGTGATCGCCCCAATCCAGGCGAGCTGCGTTTGCACGGAAAGCCGTGACCACGGGCTGCCTGACGTGGCCTCTTCGCTGATCATCATCTTCGTTCACGGTCTGTCGTTCCCGCGAAATCCTCAGTGGCCGACGTTACGCGCCGTCGAGGCAGCCAGCCCCCTGGGTTGTACGATCGCCTTACCGTATTCTGATTCTGTGACCGCATCCGGCAGCCCCGTACCCCACAGCTCCGCCGAACCCGTCGACCTGGCCGCCCAGGTGGGCCGGGTCGCCGCACCTCTGCGCCAGCAGGTAGTCGAAGTGCTGCGTCAGGCCATCCTCAGCTTCCACTACGCGCCTGGCCAGCGGCTGATCGAGCGCGAGCTGATCGAGGAGATCGGCGTCTCGCGCACCACCATCCGTGAGGCGCTGCGCGAGCTGGTGGCCGAAGGCCTGGTCAAGACGATCCCGCAGAAGGGCGCCGTGGTGGTGGTGCCCTCCCCCCAGGAGGCCCTGGAGCTCTACGAGCTGCGCGCCGCCCTGGAGGCGCTCGCCGTACGCCGGTTCACGGAGGTCGCCTCGGACCAGCAGGTGGCGGAGCTCCGCACCGCGTTCGAGCAGCTGGCGGAGGCCGCAGGGGGCGAGGGCGCCACCCTGCAGGTCCTCCAGGCGAAGGACCGGTTCTACGACGTCCTGCTGCGCGGCTGCGGAAACCGCTCGGTCCACTCCACGCTCGGCGGTGTCCAGGCGCGGCTCAGCCTCCTTCGGGCCACCTCGCTGTCCCAGCCCGGCCGGACCGCACGCAGCGTGCAGGAGTTGCGCACCGTGATGGAGGCCATCGAGGCGCGCAACGCCGAGGCTGCTGTGCGAGCCTGCAACCATCACATCGAGCAGGCAAGGCGGGCCGGGCTGGAGGGGCTGTCCGCGACCAGCGGGCTGTCGTCGTTCAGCACCGCCTCACTCTGAGGCCCGGCTTGAAGTCCCTTCGTCGCGCCGTTCCGTCCAACCTCGCCGTCGGCGCTTCGGTCGTCCTTCAGTGCATGACGTACCCTCCGTTCGGCGAAAGGGTCTGGCCGGTATAGAACGCGGACTCGTCGCTCGCGAGGAACAGGATCGTGTGCGCGATCTCCTCGGCGGAGGCGGCCCGGCGCAGCACGCCCAGATCGACGACGGCGCGGCGGACCGGCTCGTCCTGAGGCAGCATCGGTGTGTCCGTCGCGCCCGGCGCCACCGCGTTCACCCGGATCCCGTCGGACGCGACAAGGGCGGCCACCGCGCGAGTGAGACCCAGCACCCCCGCCTTGGACGCCGGGTACATGGCCGGCAGCGGGAAGTTGGCCAGCGCCCCCACACTGGAGACATTGACGATACTGCCGCCCGCCGGTGACATCCGCCGCATCAGGCGTACGGCGGCCCGCACCGAGTAGAACGTTCCGGCCAGGTTCACCGCCACCACGTCCGCGAAGTCCTCGTCGGTGAGGTCGCACAGGTCGGCCTGCGCCCCGGAGACACCGGCGGCGTTCACCGCGGTGTCGAGCCGGCCGAACTCGGTGAAGGCACGGTCGTAGGCCGCGTCCACCTGGCTGCTGTCCCGTATGTCGGTGCCGACCGCCACCGCGCCCCGGTATCCGGCGACGGCGTGGGCCGTGCGCCCCGCGTCGAGGTCCACGGCCAGGACCCGCGCCCCCTCCTCGGTGAACCGGCGAACCGTGGCCAGCCCGATGCCCGAGGCGGCGCCGGTGATCAGCGCGGCCTTGCCCGCCAGCCGGCCAACGGGGGACTGCCGGGCGTACCGACCGCCGGCGGATCGTCGGCGGCGGTCGCCGGGTGACGCGCTCATGCGCGCCTGCTCGTCAGCTCGCCGAGGGGTTGTCGAAGAACTGGTCCAGGTAGGACTGCTGCATCCACGCCTCGCCGTCCTCGACCTCACCGGGGTCGCTCACCTCGGCACCGGCGGGCAGGTAGTCGGCCAGGTTCGCCTTCGTGATCACCGAGGGTTCGCGGGTGATCGTGCCGACCTTGGGGCCGTCGCCCGCCATCACCATCATCCCTACGGTGAACCAGGCCTTCGCCTCCTGGGTGCCGTTGCCGCCCGTGCCGGCGGTCTCGTAGCCGTCGGCCGTCTCCAGTTTCTTCCAGGACGCCAGCGACGAGGCCGACGCGCCCGCGTCGACGACCTTGGGGATGTCCCGGCCGGTGGAGTCGAAGGCCGCGTAGACACCGGAGCCCATGATGCCGACCTCCGCCACCATGTCGATCTGCTGCGGGTGGCTGGAGAGGAACTTCAGCATCTCGGCCTTGGCCACCGCCGGCACGTAGGCGCCGTTGACCTCGCCGAGGATCTTCATGCCGGAGCAGGCGGCGAGGACGTCCTTGACGCCCTGGTAGCCGATCGTCTCGGACGACAGCCCCTGGAAGCCGCGGACGATCACGACACTGCCCTTGCCCTTGAGCTGTCCGGCGACCAGGGCGGTCGGCTCCGCGGTGTTCAGGTAGGCGTTCTCGGCGACGTTGACGGCGTACTGGGAGCGGATGGTGGAGCCGAGCGCGACCGTCACCACGCCCTTCCTTCCGGCGGCGTCGACCGCGGAGACCATCGCGTCGCCGGAGAGCGGAGTGATGTAGATGATGTCGACGCCGGAGTCGACCAGCTCGTTGTAGCCGCGGATCTGCTCGGCGGGGGTCATGGTCGCCGGGTCGGTCATGATCCGCTTGACGAGCTTGCCCTGGACCAGTCCCTTCGCCTTGGCGGCCGTGAAGCTCGCCTCGATCTGCTTGACGACCGCCGCGGCGAACGGGTTGGACGCCGGGAGGTAGGAGAAGCCGACCTTCGCGGCACGGCCCAGCTCCTTCTTCTTCCGCCAGGCGCTCGCGAAGACGTCCTCGCCGTAGGCGTTGTACGCCTTCTGCAGCTCCGCGGGGAGTGCCTTGATCGCGCCGTCGGGGTCCTTGGGGGCGATGGTCGGCACCTGGCCGCAGGCGGCTGACGCTTTCCCGGCGGTGTCCGTGGCACTGTCGCTCGCGCCGGCGGCGACCGTACCGCCCGAGCCGCCGCAGCCCGTGAGCAGTGCGGTGAGCACGAGCCCGGTGGAGGACGCCACGACGCTCGTGCGGGCGCGGCGGAAGGTGGATCTGTTCATGGGGAAGCCTTTCTTGGCGAAAGATGCACACAGAGAGAGCGGGGAGAGGTGGAAGGAGCGGGGGGGGTCGGATCAGACCTGGTCGCGGAGCCGGCGCTCACGGCCGTAGACCGCCATCGCGGCGAGGATGACGAGGCCGTTGAGGATCTGCTGGTCGGCTTCCTGGAAGCCGAGTCCGACGAGCACCGTGGAGACGGCGGTGAGCAGGAGGACGCCCACGGTGGTGCGGGTGTAGCTGCCGGGGCCGCCGAACGCCGTGCCGCCGAGGACGACCGCGGCGATGCTCTGGAAGAGGTAGGGGTTGCCGAGGCGGTTGTCGACATTGCCTGCGAAGCCCGCCAGGACGACTCCGGCGAGTACGGCGAGGGCCGCCGACAGCGCGTACACCGTGACCCAGACCCTGCGGGTGCGGATGAGGGCGAGGTGCGCGGCGACCGGGCTCGCGCCCGTGGCCAGGAGGCGCCGACCGTGGCGGGTGCGGTGCAGCAGGACGGAGACGACGGCGACGGCGAGCACCCAGATGACGACGACGGGCGGCACCGGGATGCCGAAGGTGGACGCCATGGGCGCGCTGAGCCGGGTCACCCAGCCGGGCGCTGCCGAGCCGGTCCCCCCGCCGCTGAGAACGGCGGTCGCTCCGACGGCGATCGAGCCGGCGGCGAGGGTGACGATGATCGGGTGGATGCCGAAGCGGTGGCAGAGGTAGCCGACGAGCCCGCCCGCGGCGGCACCGCAGACGACGGCGAGGACCAGCATCACCGGCAGAGGAATTCCGGGTACATCGCCGAACTGGGTGACGGTGACCGCGCCGGCCACGATGAACCCGGCCAGGGACAGGTCGATGCCCCGGATCAGGACGACGAGTGTCTGGCCGATCGAGGCCAGGCCGGTGAGCGCGCAGAGCACGAGCACCGACCGCAGGCTCGACGGTTCGAGCAGGCCCGGCAGGGCGGCCGCTCCCCAGCCGAGGACGCCCACGATGAGCAGCAGTTGCACGAGCGGGAAGCGGCGCTGGAGAGCCAGGAGGCGCTGTCCGGCGGTGGCGCCCGGAGGTGCGGGCGGTGCCAGGACCTTCTGGGCGAGAGAGGATGTGTCGAGTGGGTCTTGCCGGATGGCCGTCATCGCCCTTCCTTCGGTGTACGGGCCGTGAGCGCCCCGAAGAGCACCGCGCCGATGAGCAGGACCCCGTAGATCATCTGCAGCCAGGTCTGCGGGACCTGGAGGGCACCGAGCAGGCTCTGGAGGAGGTAGATGGCGGCGGCGCCGGCGAGCGCGTTGGCCATGCCGCCGCCTCCGCCCTGGAGCGGGAGGCCGCCCAGCGCCACCGCGGCGATCGCGATGAGGGTGTAGGCGGTGCTGGTGCCCGCCTCGGCGGTGGACGCCAGGCCGATGAGGACCAGGCCGCCGACCGCGGCCATCGCGCCGCCGAGCGCGTAGGCGAGCACCCGGACGGTGCCGACGGGGACGCCGCTGGTGAACGCGGTGACGTCGTTGCCGCCGACCGAGCGCAGCAGTCCGCCGTAGGTGGTCAGCCGGGTGACCACCAGCCAGAGGGCGACAGGGACCGCCAGGGCGACGAGCCCGCCCGGCACCGGCCCCCCCATCGAGCCGGCGAAACCGGCCATCCAGGTGCCCGAGATGGTGGTCGGGCTGGGGGACAGTTTCAGATCGAGCCCGGTGACGACGAAGAACATCGCGAGGGTGACGACGATCGGCTGGAGCCGGCCGACGACGACGAGGAGGCCCGTGACCGTTCCCACCAGGGCGCCCGCGGCCATGAGGAGGGGCAGAGCGACGTAACCGCCGAGACCGGCCGGCTGAAGCTGGGTGGCGTAGAGCAGACCGCTCAGGGTCATCAGGGGACTGATCGACAGGTCGATGCCGCCGCGCCCGCTCATGATCGAGGGGACGCTCGCCATGGCCGCGATCCCGAGCGGGGCCAGCGCGGCGAGCTGGGAGGTGACACCGAAGCCCGGTAGCAGCAGCAGGTCGGCGACGAGGAGCCCGGCCGAGAGGGTCAGCGCGAAGAGGTGGGTGTGGTGGGCGAAGAGGGAACCGACGCCCCGGCGGGGTGCGGGGGTCGTACGCTTCGGGGTTGCCGAGGCCTGCTGGTCGACGACTCTCATGCGGTCACCGCCGCGTCGGCGAAGAAGGCGTCGACGAGCCGGTCGCGGCTCAGGTCGGCGCGGTCGAGTTCCGTGGCGAGGGAGCCCTCCCGGAACACCAGCACACGGTCCATCAGCTCGACGTGCTCGTCGACCTCCGAGGACAGCATGACGACGGTCAGGCCCCGTTCCGACAGCTCGCGCAGCAGCCGGTAGAGGTCGCGCTTGGCTCCCAGGTCGATTCCCCTCGTCGGGTCGTTGAGCAGCAGGACGTCGGGATCGGCGGCCAGCCAGCGGGCGATGACGACCTTCTGCTGGTTGCCGCCGCTCAGAGTGGTGATCGCGTCGGCCGTGCGGCCGTACTTGATGGCGAGCCGCTCGACGTAGTGCCCGAACCGCCGTTCGGCGGCGCGCTCGGACAGCAGTCCCTTCCTGACGTCCTGCTCCGTGGTGGCCACGGCGAAGTTGTCCAGGATGGACATCCACGGCAGGATCGACTCCCCGCGCCGGTCCCGGGCGACATAGGCGATGCCCAGATCCCGCGCCCGCCGCGGATCGGTGACCCGCTGTTCGCGCTCCCCCTGAAGCCGTACGACCGCATGGGGGTCGCCGTGTCCGACGAGGAGCCGCAGGAACTCGTCCTGGCCGTGGCCCTCCAGTCCGGCCAGCCCGACGATCTCGCCGCGGCGGAACTCGGCGGTGCAGGGAGCGGCGTCCGGGCGAGGCCGAACGCCCGTGACCCGCAGGACGACAGGGCGCTCCACGGGGTCGGTGGACGGGTCGGGGACGGCCGCCGTGGTGTCCCGGACCGGGTGCGGGCCACCGCTCATGAGCCGGATCATCTCGTCGTGGTCCCAGTCCGCGCCGAGGGTGCCGACCGTGTGGCCGGAGCGGAGGACGGTGACGCGGTCGGCGATCTCCCTGATCTCGTCCATCCGGTGGGTGATGAGGACGGCACTCATACCGCGCTCCGCGCGCTCCCTCACCAGGGCGAAGAGCCGGGTGCGGGTGTCGTGGTCGAGGGCCGAGGTCGCCTCGTCGAGGATCAGCACCTTCGGGTCGCGCAGGAGGGAGCGGGCGATGCCGCAGGCCTGGCGGTCACTGAGCCGCAGCGAGCCGAAGGGGGCGTCGAGGGCGGGGGGCGCAACCAGGAGCGCGGCGAGGATCTCCGCCGCCTTCTCGCGGCGGGCCGTGTCCCGGGTCACCGGTCGCAGGAAACGGTCGGCGCCGAGCCACAGATTGTCGAGGACGGTGCGGTTCTCGACGCCGAGCACCTCCTGGAACACCGTGTTGACGCCCGCGCGAAGCGCGTGGGCCGGAGTGTGCGGGGTGTAGGGCCGGCCGTCGGCCGTCATGGACCCATGGTCGGGGCGGTGCACTCCACTGAGGATCTTGACCAGGGTGGACTTCCCGGATCCGTTCTCTCCCACGAGGGCGTGCACCTCGCCCGGGAACAGGCGGAGTGCGGCGTCCTGAAGGGCGACCGTCGGACCGAAGCGCTTCCGAAGGCCGTCGACCGCCAGGACGGCCTCCGGCTCGGCTGGGTCGTCGAGACAGGTGAGCGGGTGGGTCGACACTGACCCCCTCCTGACTTGGATGGGACGGACTTGAGCGAGACAGACGGACCCCAGACCGTATGATTGTCGTCTGGTCATACAATCTATTCTCTGCGAGGAGGACCGTAGCGTGCGGCGAAACCGGCGTCCAGAGGTGGATTACCAGGAAATTCCGGAAAGACCTCCCCCACCTGAAAGCCCTGACACACGATTGTCGTCTCGTCATACAAAGAGTACGGTTTGCCGAAACCGACACCCGGGCGGGCCGGGGCGGCGAGCACAAGGAGCGCGCGTGTACCTCATCACCGGTGCCAGCGGAGGGCTGGCCCAGACCGCAGCGGAGTTGCTGCTGGAGTCGGTTCCCGCCGACCAGGTCGTCCTGACGACGCGGGCGCCAGGCAGCCTCAAGGCGTTCGCCGACCGCGGCGTCCACGTCCGATACGCCGACTTCGCCGAACCGGACAGCCTGGAGGCCGCCTTCGCCGGGGCGGAGCGGATGCTGCTCGTGTCGACCGCCCAGGTCGGCTCGCGGATCGGATTCCACCGCACCGCGATCGACGCGGCCCGGCGCGCGGGCGTCCGGTACCTCGCCTACACCTCGATCGTCGGTGCCGGCATCGCGGAGAACGACGCCGTGGTCTGCGTCGAGCACCGCGCGACCGAGGCCATGCTCCGGGACTCGGGCCTGCGCTGGAACGTGCTGCGCGACTCCCAGTACGCGCAGGCGGTCGCCTACTTCATCGCCCCCGGCGCGGTCGCCCTGGGGCAGATGGTCGGCGCCTGGGGCGAGGGCACGGTCGGCTTCGTGTCCCGGGACGACTGCGCGGCCGCCGCCGTGGGAGCGCTGCTCGGCCGCGGCGAGGACGACCGCGCCTACGAGATCACCGGCCCGGAGCAGCTGACCTATCGTCAAGTATGTGCGCTGGTCTCCGAGATCAGCGGCGTGGACGTGACGTACGTGCCGATCGGAGACGATGAGCAGTACGCCATCTTCGACTCCCTGGGCGTGCCCCGGGAGTACGACCCCGAGGCCATCGCCTCCTCACCGATCCCTTGGAACAGCGACGACATGGTGTCGTTCAGCCGCGCGATCCGGCTCGGGCACATGGCGTCCCTGAGCGACGCGGTACGGACCCTGGCCGGACGGGAGCCACGCTCGATGCGGTCGGTACTGGAGGAGGCGGCGGCGACCTGGACGCCCGCCGGCGCCGTCGAGGAGGCCACGCGATGACCACCGACACGCACACGGACACCGTCGGCGACGGCGGCTACCTCAGCGAGAAGGCCCTGCGGCGATTCACCGACGTGCTCGGCGAGGACGGCGTGGTCCTCGATGAGGGCCGCTTCCACGAGCAGTACCGCGACAAGTACTGGCACCGCGACGACGACACCTACGACCCGGCCGCCGTGCTCCTCCCCCGCAGCACCGAGGAGGTGCAGGCGGTGGTCCGGATCGCGAACGAGTTCGGCGTGCCCGTCTGGACCTCCTCCCAGGGCCGCAACTACGGCTATGGCGGCTCCTCGCCCCGGCTGAAGGCGACCGTGGTGGTCAGCCTGACCCGGATGAACCGGGTCCTGGAGATCAACCGTGAGCTGGCGTACGCCGTGGTCGAGCCGGGCGTGCGCTGGTTCGACCTGTACGACGCGCTCAAGGAGTCCGGCAACGAGGACCTGATGGTGACCGTCCCCGACCTCGGCTGGGGCAGCGTCATCGGCAACTCCCTCGACTGCGGCATCACCTACCAGCCCTACGGCGCCGACTTCATGGCGCCCTGCGGCATGGAAGTGGTCCTGGCCAACGGGGAGTTGCTGCGCACCGGCATGGGCGCCATCCCGGACAACAAGTCCTGGCACACCTACAAGCGCGGCCTCGGCCCGGTCCTCGACGGACTGTTCGTACAGTCCAACTTCGGCATCGTGACGCGGATGGGCTACTGGCTGATGCCCCGCCCGGAGGCGTATGCGCCGTTCTTCCTCACCGTGCCGCGCGACGAACACCTCGAACAGGCCGTCGACATCATTCGCCGCCTGCGGCTGGACGGCACCCTGCGCGGGGTGCCGAGCATGTACAACACCGTCACACTGGCGGCCCAGTTCCCCGAGGTGATGGGCCGTTTCGCGGGGGCCGAGGGTGCCTTCAGCGAGGAGACGCTGGACGAGATGGCCGACGCGACCGGGCTCGGCCGATGGGCACTCCGGGGAGCCCTGTGGGGCGACGGCCCCGTGGTGGACCACCAGCTTGCGAAGATCCGGGCGGCGTGGAGCGCGATCCCCGGCGGGCAGGTGCTGTTCGAGCGGACGTACGGTCCCGGCGAGTACGACGAGATCCGCACGATCCCCGACAAGTGCCAGGCGGGCCTGCCCGGTCTCGACCTGATCGAGGCCATCCCCGAGGGGATCGCGCACATCGGCTTCTCCCCCGCGATTCCTCTGGTCGGGACGGATGTGCGGGAGGTCGTCGATCTGTTCGACCGGATCGTCAGGGAGCAGGTCGGGGTGAACGTCGCCGGCGGCCTGCTGATCATCAATGAGCGGACGGCGCTGTACGTCACCGGGCTCAACTACGACTACCGGGACGCGGAGCAGTGCCGACGGGCGTACGACGCCGTGAAGGTGCTGGTCGCGGAGGCGGGACGGCGGGGGTACGGCGAGTACCGCGCCCACCTCGACTTCATGGACCTGGCCTCCGAGCAGTACTCCTTCAACAACCACGCCTACCGACGTTTCTGCGAGACCGTCAAGGACGCGGTCGACCCGAACGGCATCCTGTCGCCGGGCCGGCACGGCATCTGGCCGGAGAAGTTCCGCCACCACGCCGATCGCGACTGAGACGGTGACACCAGGAAGGCGGTGAGGCCCGGGGCCTCACCGCCTTCCTGTCGCTGTTCCGTTCTCCGAGGGTGTTCAAGTGGCCGCGAGCAGGGAGAGGCCGAGGACTGCCAGGGCGAGGCTGACGGTGAGGACCGCGGAAGCATGGGTGCTCCACCAGCGCACCCTGGGCATGGCGGAGGCCGGGATCATCTCGATATCTGCCCGGCGCAGGGCTGCCTTGTACAGGACCATGGACAGGGTGCCCAGCCCTCCGATCACGGCGATGTGTCCGGCGAGCGCACGCAGTGTCGAAGACACGGTCATCCTCCGTCCGGCACTGGGCGACCCGGGCGCCCGACAACGCCTACGACGGCGAACGAGTGCGCCATGTGCTGCGTGTCCATGTACTCCCGGATCGTTCTCACCCTGTCGCCCACGACCTCGTAGAGGTTGGCGTAACGGTTGGTGTACGGGCTTCCGTCGCGGAAGAACCCGCTCCCCTGTGCCTCGGCCACGACCCAGTCGTCCTCGGCGACAAGACGGGTGATCTCCAGTTGCGGGCCGGTCTCGTCGAAGAGCGCGAACGCCCCGGGGAGCACCTTGAGCATGGTCTCCCGGTCCATCGGCGTCCCCGCACCGGGCAGGTGATAGCTCATGATCGTGTAGCTGAAGTCCGGTGCGGCCATGCGGCCGACGCGGTCCCAGTCCTGGCGGTTGAGGGCGTCGACGAACGCCCGGACGACGTCCTTCGGGCCGGTTGCCATCAGAGTTCTCCCCCGGTGAGGGTTGCCGCCCGGTTGAACTCCTCCTCGATACCGGCCGCACGCTCGGCGACCATGGGGTACCACTCGGGATGGGTGACGATGTGCGTCGCGCCTCGGGCCAGGGCCGCCAGCACGATGTCTCCCACCTCGGTCGGGTCGAGCCAGCGCAGGTTGGCCAGGTCCGCGTTCTGCGAGATGTCGTTCTGCACGAAGCTGCTGCCCCGCGCCCTGCCGGGCCGGGTGCGCAGGCTCCGGGCGATGTTGCTGCGGACCGTGCCCGGTGCGAGCACCGCCGCCGCCACGTTCGAGCCCTCCCGCTCCAGTTCGTGGGACAGTGCCTCGGTGAGGCCCATGATGGCGAACTTGGTGGTGGCGTACGCCCCGAGGCCGGGCATGTCGGCGACGAAGCCGCCCATGGACGAGGTGTTCACGATGTACGCGGGCTCTCCGTGCCTCTTCAACAGGGGCAGGAAGGCATCGATCCCGTGGATGACGCCGGAGAGGTTGACGTCGAGGATCCACTTCCAGTCGGCGAGGGTCATGTCGGCGAGGCGTGATTCGGGGGCGACCCCGGCGTTGTTGAAGACCAGGTGTACCTTTCCGAACCGTTCGGCGACCTGCCCGGCCAGCGCGTGCACGCTCGCGGCGTCGGAGACGTCGGTGCGGATCCCGACCGCTCCGGTCTCCTCGGCGGTCGCCTCCAGCGGGCCCTGCTCGATATCGGCGACGACCACGTGCGCGCCGCGCTCCACCAGCCGCTGCGCGATGCCCCTGCCGATGCCGGACGCACCGCCGGTGACCACCGCGACGAGGCCGGTCACGTCCTTGATCCCGGTCATGAGCGCTCCCTGCGGTAGGCGGCCGGCCACACCCCGTGCCGGCCGGGCGAGAGGATGCCGTTCGGATCGACCGCGTCCTTGATCCGCTCGACGAAGCGGCGGTAGGCGTGGTCGTTGAAGGAGTACTGGTCGGCCGCGAGGTCCATGAAGTCTAGATGGGCGCGGTACTCGCCGTAGCCGAGCGCGCCCACCTCGCCGACCAGCATCTTCGCGGTGTCCACCGCGGCCCGTACCTGCTTCTCGTCGCGGGTGTCGAAGCTGATGCTGCTGACGACGATGGCGCTGCGGTCGTTGATGGGGAAGACCGCGCAGACGAAGTTCGTTCCGGCCCGGTCGGTGACCAGGCGGTGAATGACGTCCACCACCTTGCGGACCTCTCCCCCGGTGAGCGGAACCACCGGTGAGAAGCCGATGTGCCCGACGAAGTGCGGGAGGACCTCCATCAGGTCCATGCTGGGGATGCCGGCCTGGACCTTCTCCATGAAGGTGGTCAGTTCGCCCCACTCGTGGCGCAGGAAGGTGCGGTGGTGGTCCACACGCGAGCCGTCGATGGCCGACCAGGCCGCGCGGACGCGCCGCAGGTGGTGTTCGACGACCGGGGCGTCTCCCCAGAGCGCGGTGCGCAGACCCCAGCGTCCGAGGCCCGTGCGGGCGGCGAGATCGTCCAGGGCCGCTTCGCTCGCCGGGCCCTCCGCGCCCGCGAACTCCCCGAGCAGATCGGGGAACTGCGCGGCCATGGTGATGGTGTTCTGCAGGTTCGGCACACCGCGGAGCACGCCGTCGAGGCGGAGTTCGCGGATGATGTCCACGGCCTGGGCGAGTTGGTCGTCCCGGGGGACGGTGAGGTAGATCGGGGCGTATGCCTCGGGGCGGCGCTGGAGCCACACTCCGGCGCGGGTGACGACCCCGTAGTTGGACTGGATGAACAGCGGGTCGAGGACGGGGCCGAGGCCTCGCTGGTAGACGTGCCAGGAGGGATTGTCCGGGAGGGCGCCCATCCCGGTCCGCAGCACCTCACCGTCCGCGAGGACGACCTCCATCCCGCACAGCTTCTGGAAGTCGGAGCCGTTCGGGCCGTAGGTGACCCCGTTGTCGAGGGAGTTGCCGATGACGCTTCCCCAGCCGAGGTCGGGGATCGAGCACCACAGGTCGCCGTTGCCGGAGGCTTCCAGAGCCTCGTACAGGTCGAACCAGCGCACGCCCGGCTCGACCACGGCGTACGCCAGTTCGCGGTTGATCTCCAGGACCCGGTTCATTCGGCGGAAGCTGATCAGGAGGGAGCCGCGGACGCGGGGCGAGGGGCCACCGTAGCCGTTGTTGCGGCCCTGTGAGGACGTCCACAGCGGGATGCGGTGGTCGTTCGCGACGCGGATGATCTCGCGTACCTGCTCGGTGGTGGTGGGGAAGACCACGGCGGAGGAGTCATAGGTACGGTCGCCCTGGAACCAGTAGGGGTCCCGGTAGGTGTCGCGTTCGGCTTCGGAGAGCAGGACGGCGTCGGCGCCCACGGCCTCGGTCAGCCGGCGCACCACCTCCTCCGGCAGGCCGGTGCGCTCGTTCGCGGTGGCCGTCATCGGGACTCCTCCAGCGCGTCGAGCCAGGCGATGACCGGCTTGACCGTCTCCGCGGAGTTGGCCTCCAGGATCAGTCCGTGGCCGTTGCCGACGATGCCGGAGTCTTCCAGGGGAAGCAGTTCGGCGTCCGCGCCGACCGTGTTCAGGAAGTCGACCAGGGGTGGGGACTGCGCCGCACTGCCGGACGCGCTGCCCGTGACGACGGCGATCGGGGTGCCGCTCAGACCAGGGACGCGGTGGGCGGCCGGGTCGGCCTTGAGCTGTTCCGGGGCGTCGATGGGCGGTTCGGTGGTGAGTTCGGCGTAGGTGAGGCCGTAGGTGATCTCGCCGAGTCCGGGGAAGTCGGCGTACGGCGGTCCCATCGGTTCGACCGCGACGATCGCCTTCACCAGGTCGGGGCGCCGGTTCGCGGCGAGCCAGCCGCCGGGACTGCCGGCGGAGTGGGTGACCAGCACGGCCGGTCCGATGCGGTCCAGCAGGGCGGCGAGCCGTTCGCCGTCCAGGCGCTGCCCCTCGGCGAAGTCCGCGAGGAAGAAGCCCATGGCCGAGGTGAGCTGCTGGAACTCCGGGCCGTCGAATCCGCGCTCCCAGGGCCACTGGGTGTGCGCGTCAGCGGATTCCGGAGGGGCGAACAGGAAGCTCGCGAACTCCAGCGGGAGCGGCGGGGCGGTCGGGCCGAGGCCTTCGGGGTGGTGCGGTGAGCGGCCGTGGCCGGGGCGGTCGACGACGTAGACGGCGTATCCGGCGCGTACGAGGTCGTAGGCCCAGCCCTGACGTCCGTCGGGGGTGCCGAGCCAGTCGGTGCCCTGGCCGCCGCCCCCGTGGACGAGAACGAGGGGGTGGGGTCGGGTGACCTCGGCGGGAGCCAGCCACTCGACGTAGAGGGGGCCGCGCGGGAGGGTGCCGTGCGGGGTGGGGATCTGTTCGCCCGGGATCCAGAGGAAGCCGGTGCGGATCGTGATCGGCTCGATCCGGTCGTCCAGATGGGGCGGTGTGTGGGTCATGCTCGGTCGTCCTGTCTCGCAGCGGCCCAACAGGGAAATACGGGAGTCGAGGTCAGCGGGCCTCGGGCGGCGGAATCTCCAGGAGCAGGTTGGCGGTGTTGCGGAACGCCTGCTCGCGCAGCATCGGGTTGCGGTGGGTGAGCAGCGAGCTCATGTCGCGGAAGATGCGCTCGAAGCGTTCGCCTCGGCGCATGGAACCGGAGCCGACGACGCGCAGCAGATCGTGCTGGAGGGTCTCCCAGAGCTGGACGATGATCTCGCGGACCACGCAGGACAGGCTCCAGTCGTCGAGGAACGTGTACTCGCGGGTGCCGTCGACCGTGCCGCGGCAGTACTCGGCGTGCTGTGCGATGACGCCGTCTAGGGCCAGTTCGGCGGTCCTGATCTTCGTCCAGGCGGCGCCGTAGTGGCGCTGGTAGTCCACGTCGTGCAGGCGCAGCTGGACCGGCGGGAGCGGCGTCTTGCGGGTGCGCATGAGGTGTTCGAACTCGTCGAGGGCGTGGTAGAGGCCGCCGACGGCGAGACTGGCGAGGGAGACGGTGAACGTCAGCAGGCCGCGCCCGGCGTACATGGGGTTGCCGTGCAGCCGGGAACCGACCGTGCCGTCCTTCACCGGGATGTCGATCATGTTGGCGTCCTCGATGACCAGGTCGGCCGCGACGAACGCGTCGGTGAAGCGGATGCTCTCGGAGCCGGTGGCCTTCAGGCCGGTGGACTCGCCCCAGTTGTGCATCCGCTCGAAGGTGTCCTGGGGCGCGAGGAACATGCCCATCACAGGGGCAGCCCCCTCCTCCTGCTCGACCATGCACTGGCCGAGGTACCAGGTGGAGTGGGGGATGCCGGAGCAGTAGTCGACGACACCGTCGAGGACATAGCCGCCGTCGGTCCGCCTCGCCCTGACCGTGGGCGCGGAGACCGACGCGGCACGGAAGTCGCGGTTGCCGAAGGCCCGGTCCTGGACCTCCTTCGGGTACCAGGAGGCCACGTGCAGAGCGTGGTTGGCGGCCAGTGCGAAGCACCAGGCGCTGCCCATGTCGCCGCGGGCGAGTTCCTTGCAGACCTCGAAGAACGTCCTGGGCGAGACCTCCAGGCCGCCGTAGGTCTTCGGTACGAACATGTCGTAGAAGCCGTGGGCGAGGAACTGCTCGTGCAGGTCCGGGGGGAGGTGGGTCAGCTTCTCCGCCTCCTCCTGGCGGGCGAGGAGTTCCTCGCGCATCGCGCGGGCCCGTCCGACGAGTTCCTCCTCGGAGGGTGCGTCGAGGCCGGGCTGTGCGGGGGCGTGGACTGTGGTCATCTGATCTCCTAAGCGTCCTGAAGGGCGTGGCCCGGGTCAGCCGACGGGGTTGGCGTCGGCGGAGCGGCGCAGCTGGTCCTCGCGGCGCATCTCCAGCGGGCGCTGCGCGTGCTGGCGGAGGACGGCCAGGACGTGCGCCAGGTCGCCGGCCTCGTAACCCTCGACGAGCCTGCGGTGGTCGTCGAGGAGGGAGCTGGAGGCGTAGCTCGCAGCGTCGAGGGCGCGCAGGTTGAGTCCCGGCAGGCAGAGCCGGCGGTAGGTGTCGAGGAGGATCGCCGAGCCGGCCAGCTCGACCATGTACTCGTGGAAGCGTTCGTTGGCCCGAACCCAGCCCTCGGGGTCGGTGAAGTGGCCGTCCTTGACGAAGCCGAGGGTGTCCTCCATCAGCTCGCGCAGCCGGGCGAGCTGCCCGTCGGTGGCGTGGCCGACGGTCAGTTCCGCGACGCCGGTCTCGATGGTGAGCTTGGCCCTGTAGACCTCGTCGATGATCGAGTCGGGGACGGGGGTGATGAGGTATTCCCCTGCCTGACGCCGGACGATCCCCTCGTCGGCGAGGGCGACCAGGGCGCGGTGGACTCGGCCCACGTCGACGCCGAACTCCTCGGCCCAGCGGCTGGTGTCGATGACCTCCTCGACGTCACTGCCGGCGTCCAGGACACGGGCGCGGACCTCGCGCAGGACGGCGGCCTCGGGCGCGGTCTGCATCCGGCCGAAGCGGCCACGGAAGTAGGCGAGCGGATGGCCGGGGTACGACATCGCCTCCTCGACATGGGCGAGGAAGACGTAGTGGGTCCCGGCCTCGACCTGCTCGGCGACCCGGCAGATGAGGTGCGCGATGGCCCCGACCAGGAGGGGTGAGCCGTTGGAGGCGGTCTCGGTGGGCACGCCGTCGTACTTGTCCGGGACGCGGGAGGCGAACCGGGTGGCCAGGTCGACGTGGTCCTCGGCGAGGACGTTCACCGCGAAGGAGCCGCTGTCGCGGACGGCCGAGGCGGTGGCCGAGTTGCGGTTGAGGCAGATCAGCAGCATCGGCGGGTCGTCCGTGAGGGAGCTGACCGCGCTGGCCGTGCTGCCGTAGCGCGTGCCGTCCTGCTCCGTCGTGATGACGGTGACGCCGGTGGCGAACCGCCCGATGACGTCGCGGAACTCCCGCGCGGTGACCGGGCCGGCGCCGGACTGGGTGACGACGGACGGCGTGGACATCACAACCAACTCCTCTGAGGTCCCGGCACATCGACGAGCACGTCGAGGGGACTGTATGACGATCGCACAATGACGTAAAGAGGTGGATGGCGGGCTTCCACCTGGGCCATCCCACTGATGAGCGGTTCCATCTGGCGTCATCCGCTGCACGACGATAATATCGTCATACAAAGTTACCTGTCGAGAGGAGAGCTCGATGAGCGCAAGCCTGTACGCCGCGGACTCCGCGCCCCCGTCTGCGGCGGAGGGCACAGTCGACCACCTCCTCGGAGTGGCGACCCGGCTCCGCCCGGTCCTGCGGGCCGCGCAGGCGGAGCACGAGACGCTCGGCGGCTACTCGGAAGTGATCCACAAACAGCTGCTCGACGCCGGCTTCTACCGGATGCTCCAGCCGAAGCGGTACGGCGGCCTGGAGCTGCCGCTGGAGGACTTCCTGCGGGTCGCCGTGGAGATCTCGCGCGGCGATCCGGGCGTCGGGTGGTCGTTCGTGCTGGGCGCCGGGCACGCGTGGCACATCGCGTCCTTCTTCTCCGAGCAGGCGCAGGAAGAGCTGTTCGCACAGGACGTCATCGCGCCCGGCCGCACCATCCCTCGCGGCCGGGCGGTCCGCACCGCGCGCGGCTACCGGCTCAGCGGCACCTGGGACTACTGCTCGGGCTCGATGTGGAGCACCCACGCCATGCTCGTCGCGCCGACCTTCACCGAGCGGGAGGAGCCGCTCGGGCTGCGCGCGTATCTCGTGCCGCGGTGCGACTACGAGATCCTCGACGACTGGGGCGGTGACCACGTCCTCGGCATGCGGGCCTCCAGCTCCAACTCGGTCCGTGTCGAGGACGCCCTCGTGCCCGAACACCTCAGCGTGGTCTACGACTTCAAGGACCACACGCTCGGCGAGCACGGCACGGTCGGATACCGACTGCACGGCAACCCGATGTACCTGGGCCGCACCCTCGCCTTCTTCAACTGCGAACTCGTCGCCACCCAGATCGGGGCCGCCTGGGCCGCCTTCGACGCCTTCGACGAGCTGATGACCGCCCGCCCCACGAGCTTCCCGCCGATGATGCCGCGCACCGAGTCGCCGGAGTTCCACCGCTGGTACGGCAAGATGCTCGCCCAGATCGACGCCGGCGAGACCCTGCTGCTCGGCGCGATGCGGCAGTACACCGAGCTGGGCCGACGCTGGGAGCGCACCCGTCAGGAGTTCACGCCCGAGGAGGACGCCCGGCTGCGCGGAGTCATCCTGCAGGGCGCTCAGCTCGCCAACCAGGCCGTGGACCTGGCCTTCTCCACCGCCGGGTCCAGTTCGGCACGCAGGGGTTCGCCGATGGAGAAGTACTACCGGGACGTGGCGATGTTCAGGACGCACATCGCCGCCAAGTGGGATGTCACGTACGGGTCGGTGTCGCGCTACCACTTCGGCCGGCCGCTGACGTTCTGACGGAGCACCGGAGGGGCCGAGTCGTTCTCTTCTCGGCCCCTCCGGTGCACTGCCGTGCGCCTTGCGCTGTCATGGCTTCTGGTGCCCCTCCAGCCTCTTCAGGCCCTCCAGGGCGTTCGCGGCAACGCGTCGCATGTGCCTGGTGTAGACCTCGACCGCCGTGTCCGCGTCCCGCTTCTTGACCGCGGCGACGATGTCACGCAGCTCCGAGATCACCTCGGAGTGGTTCGTCGACATGCCCTTGACGACCAGCACGCGCACCTTGGCCTGGACGCCGTCCACGAGCTGCCGGAGCACCTCGCTGCCGACGCCGTCGTGGAGTACGGCGTTGAACGCGCGCCGCGCCTCCAGGACCTCGCGGGGCTCGACGTTCTCCCGCGAGGCGACCTCGGCGAAGTGTTCAGCCGCCGCTTCGAGGGCGTGGACCTTCGAGCGTGGAGCCTTCTCGACGAACCGGCGCACGAGCAGGGTCTCCAGCGCGCACCGGACGTCGTAGAGATCGCGTGCCTCGTCGTGGGTGGGCGCCGCGACCACGGCTCCCTTCTGGGGGACGACCTTGATCAGTCCTTCGGAGGTCAGCTCACGCAGGGCTTCGCGGACGGTGGTGCGGGAGACGTCGAGCTGCTCCACGAGTTCCCGTTCGACGAGCCGTCGGCCCGGTTCCAGGCGGAAGTCGAGGATCGCCTCGCGCAGCGCTGTGACGACCTGCTCGCGCAGGGGTGCGGCGATGCGGCCGACGGGGCTGGTGGCCCAGGCCGAGGCGAGGGAGTTCGCGGTCGGGGGCGGGGTGGCGGGCTTCGAGGCGGCCGGCGTGGCCCCCGTCCTTGGCACTGGCATGGTCCCCCTCCTCAGAAGACGAACACGCCCGAGAGGTCCTCGAGGCGTTCGGACCGCTGGAGCGCGGTGTTGATGTCGTCGAGGCGATAGGTGGAGGTGATGACGGGCGCCGGGTCGAGTGCTCCGCGTTCCAGGAGACGGATGTAGGCGGGGAGGTCGCGGCGCATCCGGACGTTGCCGTTCTGTGTGCTGAGCACCTGGCGGCTGTGGATCGCGAGCGGGATCTGCGAGAACGAGACCTCAGCCGCCGCGTCCCTCAGGCCGGAGAGCACCACTGTCCCGGCCCGCCGCGAGAGTTCGAGGGCCAGCCGCTGGGCGGACGGGGGGCCGGCTGCCTCGACGACCTTGTCGGCGCCTCGTCCCTGCGTCACGTCCCGTACGGCGGTCGGCGCGTCCTCGGGTGCGACGGCCACCGTGGCACCCACCTGGAGCGCCACCTCGCGGCGGTGCTCCAGGGGTTCGACGACGACCACTTCGCGGGCCCCGGCCAGGCGAGCGGCCTGTACGGCCCACAGTCCCACGTGTCCCGCCCCCACCACGGCGACCGCGTCGTCCGGCCCGACCCGGGCGACGTTCAGGACGGCCCCCACCCCGGTGGTGATACCGCATCCGAGGAGGGAGATCACCTCCCAGGGCAGGTCGGTGTCGACGGGGAAGACCTGGTTCTGCGAGACGCTCATGATCTCGGCGTATCCGCCCACGCAGCCCGCCGCGTTCACCAGCAGACCGTCGGAGGTACGCGCCACGTCCGGATAGACGCCGGCGAGGTCGAACAGCTCGGAGCACTGGTCCGGGCGGCCGAGGGCGCAGTAGAAGCAGTCGCCGCACTCGGGCGTGCCGGGGACGACGACCCGCTGTCCGACCTCGATGCCGCGGACCTCGCCGCCGACCTCGATCACCTCGCCGACGGCGGCGTGGCCGAGGATCGTCGGGGGGACCTTGCCGAGGCGGCCGTGGAAGCTGGTCACGTCGGTGGAGCAGAACGGGGTCGCCTTCGTGCGGACCAGGACCCGGGTCGGGGCGAGGTCGAGGAGTTCGACCTCCTCGACGTTCAGGGGCTGTTCGAAGCCGCGGAGCAGGGCGGCGCGCATGGTCGGCATCGTCTTCATCGTGTCGTCTCCTGTTCCGCGGCCGCTGCCCGATGGCGTGCGAGGAGCGCCTCGTCCGTCACCGAGACGTCCCACAGCCCCGCTCCCCCGCCTCTGCGGTTGGTGTTCTGCACGCTGGCGCCGCCGTCGACGGAGAAGATCTCGCCGGTGACATAGCTCGACTCGTCACTGAGCAGGAAGGCGACCGTCGCAGCCACCTCGTCCGGGCGGCCCGCCCGCCGCAGCGGCGAGGTGCCCGCGCGGCGGCGCATGTCGGCCATCCCGGCCTCGCCGAATATCGGGGTGGGCACGATACCGGGCGCCACCGCGTTCACCCGCACGCCGATGGGCCCGCCGTACACGGCGGCGCCGTGGACCAGGCCGACCGTGCCGTGCTTGGACGTGGTGTACGCGAGCAGGTCGTTGCTGCCGCGCAGTCCGGCGATGGACGCGGTGACGACGATCGAGCCGACGCCGCCGCGCTCCAGGTAGTGACGGAACGCCGCGCGTACGCCGAGGAAGGGGCCGCGCAGGTTGACGGCCATCACCTTCTCCCATTCCTCCACGGTCACGTCGACGAGGTCGGCGAGGGAACCGGCGATCCCGGCGTTGAGATGATGCAGGTCCACCTGTCCGAAGGCGTCCAGGGCGGCCCGCATGTAGGTGTCGACGCCGGTCTCGGTCGTCACGTCCGCCCCGACACCGACGACGTCGCCGCCGGCCGACGCGGCGACCTCCTTGGCCGCCGCCTCGTCGAGGTCGACGGCGACGACCCTCACGCCCTCCTCGGCGAGCCGCTCCACGGTGGCTCGTCCGAGGCCGCCGGCGGCGCCGGTGACGACGGCCGTCTTCCCGGCCAGTCCACGCAGTGTCATTTTCCTTCTGCTCCCGTCTGTCGCAGGGATCGGGCTTGTTCCTCGCGCAGCACGGGCAGTGCCTGGAGAGCGCTCTGCATGCCCATCACCGCGGCGATCTCCATGACTTCGAGCAGCTCGCCGACGGTCGCTCCGTAACCGAGCGCGTTGTCCATGTGCAGCTTCCACCCCTTGACGTAGAGGTGGGTGGAGGCACAGTCGAAGGCCGTGTAGACGAACTCCCTGACCTTGGGCTTCAGTGAGCCGTGCTCCCAGGACACCGAGGAGAAGTCGGTGTAGGCCTCGAACATCTCCGGGTCGAGCTCGAGGATCTCGTCCCAGAACTCGTGCCAGTAGCCGCGGGTCTCGGTGAACCGCTCTTTCAGCTCCTTCTGGTAGGCGTCGAGTTCGGCCGGGCCGTCACGCAGGCCGCGTTCCTGGAGAAGCTCGGCGAGCAGGGGCACTCCGATGTTCATCGCGTGGATGCCCAGGGTCGTGGTGAGTTCGACGACCTCGGTGATCTCGCCCGGTGTGGCGCCGAGTTCGAGTGCCCGGCGGATGTGGCGCCGTACGCCGGGTGCGTACATGTGTGTGGCGGCCGCGTCGACGGCCAGGTAGATCAGCTCGCGGGTCTTGGGGTCGAGGTGCCCCTTGCGCTGCGGGACACCGGCCAGCCGTACGTAGGCGGCGAGGAGGTGGGGCGCGAGTTCGAGGACCGCCTGCCACTGCTCGTCCCAGGCACCGTGCAACTCGACCACGGCCTCGCGGAGTCGGAGTTCGTCCTGGGTGGGCGTGCTCATCCGGTCACCGGCTCTCGGTCGGCGGCGCCCGCGAAGGCCCAGCGGGCGATCTCGGTGTGGTCCGCGGTGTCGGGCAGGGTGGCGAGCGCCTGTTCCCAGAGGGCCACGGCGTGGTCGGTGAGGGGGCCGGCGACGCCGAGTGCACGGGCCAGGCCGACGGCGATGCGCATGTCCTTGACCATGAGCTTCATGCCGAAGCCGGAGTCGTAGGTGCCGGGCAGCACGAAGTTCGGGAACTTGTTGTCGGTCGAACCGCTGCGACCGCTGGAGGAGTTGATCAGTTCGACCATGACCGCCGGGTCGAGCCCGAACCGCTCACCGGCGAGGACGCCCTCGGCCGTGGCGAGCAGATGGGTGGCGGAGAGCAGGTTGTTGATGGCCTTGAGGGCGTGTCCCGCGCCGACCTCACCGGCCCGCCGGGCGGTGCCCAGGGTGGCGAACAGGGGGGAGAGCCGTTTCACCTCGTCCTCGGCACCGCCCGCCATGATGGTGAGCCTGCCGTTCTCCGCGCCCTTGACCCCGCCGGACACGGGTGCGTCGACGAGTGTGACGCCGCGGGCTTCGAGGCTCGCGGCAAGGCGCCGGGTGGACATCGGGTCGGAGGAGCTCATGTCCACGACTGTGCCGCCCTCGCCCAGTGCCGCGAGAACGGCGGGGTCGCCGAGGACTGCCTCGACGACCTCGCTGCTCGGGAGCATGAGGACGACGACGTCGGCGTTCCGGGCCGCTTCGGCAGCGGTCTCCGCGGTACGGCCGCCCGCCCCGGCCAGTGCGGCGCGGGCCCCCGGCACCGGGTCGTAGCCGGTCACGGGGTATCCGGCACGGACCAGGCGCGCGGACATCGGCCCGCCCATGTTGCCCAGGCCGACGAAGGCGACCGCGGGGAGGGCTTCGGAGTGGTCAGTCATCGCCCTTGACCTCGTTCAGGACCTGCTCGGCGACCCGGAAGGACTCCAGTGCCGCCGGGACGCCGACGTAGACGGCCGTCTGGAGCAGCACTTCCTGGATCTCCTCGACGGTCACCCCGTTGGTGAGGGCTCCCTTGACGTGGACTCCGAGTTCGTGGTTGCGGCCCAGGGCGGTGAGCATGGCGAGGTTGACCAGGCTGCGGGTACGCCGTTCGAGTCCGGGGCGGCTCCACACGGCGCCCCAGCAGTACTCGGTGACCAGTTCCTGCATGGGTCGGGCGAAGTCGCTGACCCCGGCCAGCGAGCGCTCGACGTGGTCGGCGCCGAGCACCGCCTTGCGGATGGCGAGGCCTGCCTCGTAGGTGTCGTGGTGGGTGGCGTCGCGGGGGCTGACGTCGGTGGTGAGCGGTTCGACGGTCATGGTGTCTCAGTCCTCTGCGGTGAGGGGGCGGGGTACTGCTCCGGGGCGACCTCCTCGGCCCAGGCGGTGGTCCCGAGCGAGATGGCCGTGTGGCTCATGAAGGAGTCGGGGGCGGCGCCGTGCCAGTGCCGCTCGCCCGGCGGGCACCACACGGTGTCCCCGGCCCGCAGCAGCCGGACGCCGTCCTGCTCGGTCGCGACGTATCCGCTTCCGGCGAGCACCTGGAGGATCTGGCCGTGTTCGTGGGTGTGCCAGTAGGTGCGGGCACCTGGTGCGAAGTTGACGGTGTTGATGGTCACACCGTCGGTGGCGGGCATGGTGAGGTAGGCGTGCACGGTGCCGGTGAACTGCGAGCCGGTCTTGGTGCCTGCTCCGTGCTGGGTGGTTCCGTGGATCAGCTTCACGACTTGTCCTTTCCGGCGTCGTACGCGCCGCCGTGGACGCGGACGCGCCCGGAGACATCGCCGATCGCGTCGACGACGGTGTTGCTGATGTCCTGCGCGTAGCCCAGCTGGAGGGCGAGGCCGAAGGAGGCCAGCGGGGCGGCGGAGTTGGGGCTGGCGACGCCGAGACCGGTGACGAGGTCGACGTAGGCGAGGACGTCCTTCATCATCAGCGCGTTGGTCAGGCCGCCCTTGAGGTAGTCACCGTGGATGATCTTCGGGAAACGGTTCCGTGTCGCGAAGTTGACACCCGAGCTGGTGTTGAGCACGTCCAGGAGGACCTGGAGGTCGAGTCCCGCCTTGCGCCCGGCGACCATCACCTCGGCGGTGGCGGACAGGGCGACGGCGTTGAGGAAGTTGTTGAGCAGCTTGGCCGTGTGGCCCGTGCCGACGGCTCCGCAGTGGAACACGTTGACGGAGAAGGCGTCGAGCAGCGGGCGCACCCGGTCCAGGGCGGCGGTGTCGCCGCCGACCATGAGGGTGAGGGTGCCCTTCTCGGCCGCCGCTGCGCCGCCGGAGATCCCGGCGTCGAGCAGGGTGGCGCCACGGTCGGCGAGTTCGCCGTGAAGGCGAACGGTGGAGTCGGGTGCCGAGGTGCTCAGGTCGACGACGACCTGCCCTTCCCTGGCGCCGGCCAGCAGGCCCTCCTCGCCGAGGACCACGGCCTCGACGACCTTGCTCTCCGGGAGGGAGAGCAGCACGACGTCACATCGCCGGGTCAGCTCGGCGACGGACGCGGCCGGGGTGGCTCCGCAGGCGGTGATGTTCTCCGGGCGGGTGTCGTGTCCGAGCACCTGGTGCCCGGCGTCCACCAGGCGGCGGGCCATCCGGCCGCCCATGTTGCCGAGTCCGATGAAGCCCACCGGAGGCGTCGGGGCGCTGGTCATGCTGGTGCTCCTTCGTTTCGCGGGGCGCCGATCACCGCGGTGAACTCCCCCATCGGGCCGTCGAGCCGCCGGTGCCGGTCGAGTACGTGCGGGTCGTGGCCGGGGACGAGGATCGCCTCGCGGTCCGCGATGACCTGCTTCATGAAGTCGAAGCCCCGGTACATCGCCTCCAGGTCGGCGACCACGAGGAACGGCAGGTCGCGTTCCAGTTCCTCGTAGTAGTGCGTGGCGTCGGAGGCGAGCAGGACGAGCCCTTCGTCGGTTTTGACGGTGAGGATCGCCTGCCCCGGTGAGTGGCCGCCGAGTTCGATCAGCTCCACGCCGGGCGCGATCTCCTCGTGGCCGCGGTGGAACACCATGCGGCCCTGCTCGTGGACCTTGCGCAGATGGTCGATCTCGGTCTCTTCGACGGTGTGGTGGAACTGGAAGCGCCGCGCGCAGTCGCCGGTCCAGAAGTCGAACTCGGTACGCGGCACGATCACCTTGGAGTCCGGAAAGAGGTCCACGTTGCCGGCGTGGTCGTAGTGGGCGTGGGTGAGGACCACCGTGGAGTCGGCTGACTCCACGCCCAGGCGCCGCAGCGCCTCACCGGGGTGGATGAGGTGGCCGCGGTCCCGGTTGCGCCCGCCGAGCTCGCTGTATCCGGTGTCGACGACGATGCAGCGCCGTTCGTTGCGGACGACCCAGACGTAGTAGTCCATCCCGATCGGGCCGTCCGGTTCGCCGTACAGGTGGTGGTTGAGGAAGACCAGACCGCGGGTCGTCATGCGGGACGCGTACCGCACGATGAGGACTTCGTACGTGTCGTCGGCGAGCAATCGACTCACGGTATCTCCGTATTATTGTCCGACAAAGCACGGTCGGCACGTTAGCGCAGACCAAACGCCCTGACAACGGGGGCGATCGGCGCGATCACCAGGCCGACCATGCCCGATTCGGGTCTCCCCATTGACATTGGGCCGTCATATCGTATGACAATCATACGGCTGACTTCCCCAGAGAAGGAGACTCGAGCAATGACGTATCTCGTCGGCTCCCACCACGTGACGCTGTCCGTGGGTGGCGCGCAGGAGGACGTGGACTTCCACACCAGGGTCCTGGGCATGCGCTTCATCAAGAAGACCGTGCTGTACGACGGTTCCGCGCCGATCTACCACTTCTACTACTCCAACGCGAACGGCGACCCGTCCTCCGTGGTCACCACGTTCCCCTGGGCGCAGGCCGGTGTGTACGGCAAGCGGGGCACCAACCAGGCACGCGAGGTGCTCCTCTCCGTCCCCGCCGACTCCCTCGACTACTGGACGAAGCGGCTCGCACAGCACGACATCCAGGCCAGGCGCTTCGAGGCCCTCGGCACCGGACGCGTCGCCTTCGAGCACCCGTCCGGCATCGAGTACGTCCTGGTCGGCAACGAGAACGACCCGCGCGAGGGCTTCACGGGCAACGGCGTGGACGCCGCGGCCGCCGTCCACGGCATCCATGGCGTGGGCCTCCACGTGTACGACCAGGACCGCATGGTCGACTTCGGCAACGACGCCTTCTTCTCCCAGGGCAAGGTCTCGGAGGAGGGCGACATCGCCTCCTTCCAGGTCGGCACCCAGGAGTACGGAAACTTCATCGAGCTGCGCGGGAACCGGACCGACGACCAGGGCACCTGGACCTTCGGCGCCGGCACCTACCACCACTTCGCCTGGAACCTGGACACCCTGGAGAACCAGTCCGCGGTGAAGTTCGACATCGAGGGCGCCGGCTACACCGACATCTCCGAGCTCAAGGACCGCACCTACTTCAAGTCCCACTACGTGCGGACCCCCGGCGGCGCCCTGTTCGAGCTGGCGGTCACCGACGACGCCGGCGGCTGGGACTGCGACGAGTCCCCCGAGGAACTCGGCAAGAACTTCATGCTGCCGCCGCAGTTCGAGAGCGAGCGGGAGAGCATCCTGTCGCGCCTGGAGCCGGTCACGACCGACTGACGGTCCCGCTGTACGCCCCAGGGCCCGGGCGCTGGACGCGTCCGGGCCCCCGACTCCCACCAGGAACGGACAGTGAGCCTCACCTTCGAGAACATCACGCTCGGCCAGCGCGTCGTCTTCGGCCACGGACGCGCCACCCGGCATCTGGCCGCGGAGATCGACCGGCTGGGCGCACGCAGGGTCATGGTGATCGCCGCCCCGGCCGAGTCCGCGATCACCGACCGCGTCACCGCGGACCTGCCGGTGGTGCTCCGGCACAGCGACGTACGCCCCCATGTCCCCGTCGAGCAGGCCGAGGCCGCCCGGGCCGCGGCGGCCGAATGCGGCGCGGACCTCGTCGTCTGTGTCGGCGGCGGGTCCACCACCGGACTGGCCAAGGCGGTCGCACTCACCAACCGGCTGCCGATCGTCGCCGTGCCCACGACGTACGCCGGTTCCGAGGCCACGAACGTCTGGGGGCTCACGGAGAACTCCCGCAAGACCACCGGCGTCGACGACGTGGTCCTCCCGGTCACCGTGGTGTACGACTCCGCGCTCACCCTTTCGCTGCCGGTCGGCCTCTCGGTGGCCTCGGGGCTGAACGCGATCGCCCACTGCGTCGACTCCATGTGGGCCCCGCGCGCCAACCCCGTGAACCAGGCCTTCGCGATGGAGGGCCTGCGGGCGGTGGCGGACGGACTGCGCCGTGTCGTACGGGACCCGGAGGACGTCGCCGGGCGTGACGCCACGCTGTACGGCTGCTACCTGTCCGGGGTGGCCTTCGCCTCGGCCGGCTCGGGGCTGCACCACAAGATCTGCCATGTACTGGGCGGCGCGTACGACCTCCCGCATGCGCAGACCCACGCCACCGTGCTGCCGTACGTACTGGAACTGAACGCCCCGGGAGCCCCGGACTCCGCGCACCGGATCGCCGCCGCGCTGGGCAGCGCCACCCCGGTGGCGGGACTGAACGCACTGCGCGAGGAGCTCGATGCCCCGCGCGCCCTGGCCGACCACGGAATGCGACGCGAGGACATCCCGGAGGCGGCCCGGCTGATCCTGCCGTACCTGCCACGGAACAACCCCGTTCCGGTGGACGCGGACATCTTGACCGGTCTGCTCACCCGCGCCTGGGCCGGGGAGACCCCACGAGACAGTGAGGCGGACTGAGATGAACACGACGGTATTCGGCACGAGGCCCGGCAACCCGCATCTCGCCGCGCCGCCCCTGCTGCGCGGCGCGCCTCTGGCCGACGCCGGACTGGTGGTGTACGCGGTGCACGGACGGGGCCAGGGCCCCGGATTCATGGTCGATCAGTACGAGCGGGTGAACCTGCCGGGGGTCGCGTGGGTGATCCCCGGCGCCGACGGCGACACCTGGTACCCGCGGGCCTTCATGGAGCCGCTGGAGGAGAACCAGCCCCACCTCGACCACGCGCTCGACACGGTACGAACCCACCTCGCCGACCTCGCACGCGCGGGCTGGGCTGCCCGGGACGTGGTCCTGTTCGGCTTCTCCCAGGGCGCTTGTCTGCTCTCCGAGTACCTGCTGCGGGACCAGCCCTCGTACGCGGGGGCCTTCCTGCACACCGGCGGCCATCTGGGGCCGGACGCCGTGCCCTGGCCGGCCGGGCCGGGAAACGCCCTGCCGGGCACCGAGATCGTGTTGCTGTGCGCGGAGGAGGACGAGTTCGTGCCGCTCCCCCGCGCCGAGCGGACGGCCGGCGCACTGGCCGCGCTGGGCGCCCGGGTCGAGTTCACGACGTACGACGATCCCCTGCACCACCTCAACGAGGACTCGATCGTGCGGCTGCGGCGTATGCTGCGCACGCGCCTGCTGGAACGGGTCGAGATCGTCGACGAGGCCCCCGCGCATCCCGGCGCGGAAGCATAGAAATGGCACCACATGAGGCATTGATCGTATGACGATGTCACCGTAGCCTCGCTGCCGTGGAGCACGAAGGCTCAGGGGCAAGGAAGCCTCCCTCGCGTCTGGAGTCGGCGGCGGTACTGGCCGACTCCAGGCAGCGCGTCCTGCGGACGGTACGCGAGGACATCTGCTGGTCGCGGCTGGCACCGGGCCAGCGGCTCGACGTGAACGTCGTCATGGCCCGCACCGGCGTCTCCCGGGCCGTGGTGGGCCAGGCCCTTCGTGACCTCTCCGAGCAGGGCTGGCTGACCAGCGTCGACGAAGGCTCCGTCGTCCGGGTGCCCTCACCGGAGGAGGCCGCCGAGATCGACGAGGTACGACGCGCCCTGGAGGAGGTCACGGTGCGCCGCTTCATCGCACAGGCCTCCGACTCCCAGCTGCGGGCGCTGCACGGCACCCTGCTGGAGTTCGAGGCGCTGGCGGAGCTGCCGCCGGACCCCGCGGCCCTGCTGCACGCGCGGGACAACTTCTACGGCCTGCTGCTGCGGGCCGCCGGCGTCATGACCACCCTGGACGCCCTGGCCAAACTGCGGACGCGGATCGTCGTACTGATGTGCGTCTCGCTGTGTTCGCCCGGTCGCGCCCGGGTCGCGGGCGCCGAGCTGCGCGAGATCTACGACGCCCTGGCCGACCGCGATGCCGAACGGGCGGTCCGAGCCTGCTGCACCCATGTGGACCGGTCCTACCAGGCGGCCTTCAGCGCACTGGCGGACCTCGACACCAACGAGTCCGGCACACCCCGCGACTGACGGTCCACGTCGGCCGCGCGGCAACCGGCGATCCCCATCTGCGGTACTGCTCTCCCATTGCCATACGCCGAACTTTTGTATGACAATCATACGCACATACGGTCCGATACAGCTTGCACCGCAGGAGCCCACATGAGTACCGGTACCTCCGCAGCAGCACCCGCCCTCGTGCGGGGCCCCGCACTCCGCCGAGCCGCACGCCGGCGTCGGTTCGCCTTCTACGGGCCCGCCTTCGTCGCCGCCGTGGCCTACGTCGACCCGGGCAACTTCGCCACCAACGTCCAGGCGGGAGCCCGGCACGGCTATCTACTCGTGTGGGTCCTTGTCGCGGCGTGCGCGGTCGCGATGTTCATCCAGTACCTGTCAGCGAAGACCGGCCTGGCCACCGGCCGGGACCTGCCGACGCTCTGCCGGGACAACTTTCCCCGTCCGGTCGTCAGGGGGCTGTGGGTGCAGGCCGAGATCGTCGCCATGGCCACCGACCTCGCGGAGTTCGTGGGCGCGGCGATCGGTCTCTATCTCCTCCTCGAGGTGCCGATGCTGCCTGCCGCGCTGATCACCGCAGTGGTGAGCTTCGCGATCCTGGCCCTCCAGCAGCGCGGCTACCGCCCCTTCGAGCTGGTGATCGTCTTCCTGCTCTCGATCATCGCCCTGGGTTTCGCCTACACCGTCATCGCGGCCGGCGGGCAGTCCGCTTCGGGACTGACAGCGGGAATGGTCCCGGAGTTCCACGGCACCGACTCGGTGGTCCTGGCCATCGGCATCATCGGCGCGACCGTCATGCCTCACGTCATCTACCTGCACTCGGCTCTCACCGCGCAGCGGCAGCGGCCGCGGGGGTCCGCGGAGCGCCGGCGCGCCCTGCGTACCCTGCGCGTGGACACCATGGCGGGACTGAGCCTGGCCGGGCTGATCAACCTGTCCATGCTCTGTGTCGCGGCCGCCGTCTTCTACGGCACGGCCGGAGACTTCGACGGGAGTCTGGCGAGCGCCCACGAGGACTTCGGCCGGCTCGTGGGCGGCGGCGCGGCGCTGGCCTTCGCCGCCGCGCTGCTGGCCTCCGGCCTCTCCTCCTCGGGTGTGGGCACCTACTCCGGCCAGGTCATCATGGAGGGCTTCCTGCGGATACGGGTCCCTCTGTTCCTGCGCCGGGCCGTCACCATGGCGCCCGCGCTGGCCGTCCTCGGGCTGGGGGTGTCGCCGGACACGGTACTGCTGATGTCGCAGGTGGTGCTCTCCTTCGGGATCCCCTTCGCGCTCGTCCCGCTGGTCCTGCTCAGCCGCCGCCGGGATCTGATGGGGGATCTGGTCAACCGTCGCGTGACGACGTTCGTCGGATGGGTGGCGGCGCTGCTCATCTCCGGGATCAACGCGTACCTGCTTCAGCAGGTGTTCTTCGGCTGAGGCGCTCGCACCAGCGGGATGTCGGGGCTCTCGGCGAGGTCGTCGCGGGTGATACCGAAGGTCTCCAGAACTTCGGCGAGCCGTTCCCGGCCAACAGCGTCATCACCACGCACACCCGCTTCGCGCCGATCGCCAGGTCCATCCCGCCCTGAGGCCAGGGATGGCGTCGGGGGGGGGTGCTTCTATCTGTTCGGTCAAGGGCTGTGGGCTTGGTCAGGCTGTTTGTTCGTGTCCGGGCTGGTAGAGGGCACGGTGCTTGAGCATGG
>NZ_JBEXXE010000042.1:0-105301 GCF_040630255.1 Streptomyces sp. NPDC005820 | reverse complement strand
CCTTCCCCGGCGCGGGCGACCTCAGCATGTTCGTCGCCGCCGGCGCCGGCGTGATCCTCTACCTCCTCACCTACCGCCTCAAGCCCCTCTGGACCAGCGAGAACGCCGTCGCACCCGGGCCGCAGGCCCAGAACCCGACGGCGGTCACGGGATCCTGACGGCGCACCGGAATCGGGCGGCGCAACCGGAACCGGGCGGCACCGCTGTGCGCGGTGCCGCCCGATCGGCCGTTCCCCCGCCCCGTAGGGTTGCGTGCATGGTGATGGCGACGGTTCGTGAGTGGCGCGACGAGGAAGGGTGGGGGGTGCTCGACTCGCCCGAGACTCCGGGCGGTTGCTTCGGGCACTACGCCGAGATCCGGATGCCCGGCTTCCGCACGCTGTCGGTCGGGCAGCGGGTCGAGCTGACGTGGGAGGCGCCCGGCTTCAAACAGGACGGGTACGACTACCGCGCGGTGAGTATCGTGCCCCTGCCTCTCTGACCCGCGCCGCCTCAGTCGGTCATGGCCTCGCGGACGAGCGCGGTGTCGACGAACTGCTCGAAGCGGACGATCAGACCACCGCGTACGACGAAGTGGTGGGCCACCCGTACGTCGATCCGTCTGCCGGTCGCCTTGTTGGCCGCGGTGTAGCGGGCGAGGACGACGACGTTCTCGCCGTCGACGACGTAGGTGTCGTCGTGGGCGGTCCAGCCGTCCCAGTCCTGGCCGAGCTTCTCCATCACGTTGGCGGTGACGCCGTCGGGGGTGCGGTAGGTGCCGGCGAGGGGGAAGCCGGCCATCTCGGTCCACTCGACGTCCGGGGCGAGGGTGGCGCGCAGGGCCGCCAGATCGCCCGCGGCCGAGGCCAGGTACTGACGTCGTACGACGTCGGCGGGGGCGGTGGAGGTGGCGAAGTCGTTCATGTCAGCCCCACTTCATCTCGCCCTTGGCGACCTTCGCGCCGATCTGCGCGGCGATCAGCATGCCGTTGTCCGGGTAGCGCTCGACCAGCGCCTCGGTGAGCGCGGCGCCGTCGGCCGCCTTGGCGAGCTCCTCCTCGAAGGCGAGCAGGTAGTCGCGGGTGGCGGTGATGGCGGAGGCGTCGGCCGCGGTGTCGGGCAGCCGGTGGCCGGGGACGACCAGCTCGGGGTCGAGGGCGGCCATCTCCTCCAGCAGGTCGAGCCAGGCCGTGCGGTCGCCGGGGGTCGGGGTGTCGGCGACCCAGACGTGCTCCTGCTGGAAGAGCAGGACGCCGCCGAGGAGGGCGCGGTGCTCGGCCTGCCACAGGTAGTGGCGGTCGGGCAGACCGGCCGGGCCGCCCTTGAGCTCGAAGCGGTGGCCTTCGAGGGTGAGGTCACCGGTCAGGGGCTCGATGTCGACCAGGCGGGTGGGGAGGTTGGGGCCGAGGGCCGCCCAGGCCTTCAGCTTGCCCTCGTAGGAGTGCGCGATGTGCTCGATGACGATCGGGGTGGCGACGAAGACGGCGTCGGGGAAGGCGTCGGCGATCACCTCGGCGCCGAAGTAGAAGTCGGGGTCGCCGTGACTGACGAAGACGGTCGTCAGCTTCTTGCCGGAGTCGAGGATCTCGGCGACGAGGCGGTGCCCGTCGGCGCGGGTGAAGCCGGCGTCCACCAGCAGCGCCTCCGACTCACCGGTGACGAGGGTGGCGGTCTTGTTCCTGCTGCCGGCCGGGAAGTCCAGGTCGAGGACCTTGAAGGAGAGGGTGCTCATCGATGACTCCTTGGGGGGGACGAAAGGGGTGGGTCAGACGGTCAGGGAGGCGAGGCGCCGGTCGATGTCGTCCGCGGTGGAGTGGCCGTGGGCCAGCGGGGTGACGCGGTCGCCCTGGACGGCGAGGAGCGTGGGGAAGCCGGTCACCCCGAGCGAGGCGGTCCGGCGGAAGTCGGCCTCGGCCTCCGCCCGCGCCCCGGCCCCCTCGAAGGCGGCGGCCACGGAGCCGGAGTCCAGTCCGGCGTCCTCGGCGACCTTCCGCAGGGTCGCGGGGTCGGAGAGGCTCAGCCCGTCGACGTAGAAGGCCCGCTGGAGGGCGACGGCCAGGTCCGCGGCCCGGTCGGGAGCGGCCCGGCGCAGGGCGGCGAGCCCGCGTGCGGCGGCCTCGGAGTCCATCACGAACGAGCCGTCGGCGATCAGCCTCTCGTACGGCTCGCCGAACTCGGCACCGGTCAGTCGGGCGATCTCGGCGTTCGCGCCCTGGACGTAGCCGAACGCGCGGATCGGGACGCGGCGCGCTCCGGTGAACAGGCCGCCGGAGACCACCTCGACCGGCAGCCCGGGGTGGCGCGCGACGACTGCGCCCAGCGTGCCGGAGAAGCCGTGCGACCAGCCGCAGTAGGCGTCGAAGGCGTAGACGAGCTTCATCGAAGACCTCGGCAGGGTGCGGTGCTCGCCGGTTGCGAGCGATTCGCCTGAGAGAACAGTAACTGACGCGTCAGATATTTCCTCACTCGTGTGACGGCTGCCACAACGTGCCTCTCGATGTCAGTACAGCAGTGAAGTCGTCCGTCCGCAGCCTCAGGGCAGCCGGGGCAGGACGTCCCGGGCGGAGTGGCTCAGGATGCGCAGGTCCTCGGCGAACCGCTCTTGGTGCTCGGGCGGCAGGGGATCGAGGAAGTAGCGGCGGATGTTCTCCACGTGCAGCCGGGACGCGCGTACGGCGGTCTCCTCGCCGAGGGGGGTCAGCCGCACCAGGCGCCCGCGCCGGTCGTCGGGGTCCTCGGCGCGCTCGACCAGCCCGGCCGCCTCCATCCGGTCCACCAGGCGCGTCGCACCGCCCGTGGTGAGCACCTGCTCCTGCGCGACGGCCCGCATCGACAGTCCCGGCTCACCGGCCCGCCCGAGGATCAGCAGCACCTCGAACATCAGATGGGTGATGCCGCACTCCTGCTCCAGCGAGCGGCCCAGGATGTACTCCAGCCGGTTCGCCGCGCCCTGCAGCCGCCCGAAGGCCAGCACCAGCGCGTTGTTCGCCGCTTCCCTCGGCGAGGAGATCTCCTCCGCCTGCTCGTCCACGCCCGCGCCGCCCTTCTCGTCTCCTGGGGATCCCGTGCACCGATCATGCCGTGCGGCGGGGCCGGGGCGCCGCCCGCGCCGCCGGAGCGGGGTGGCCCACTCGCGGTGGCCGGCCCCGGAGCCTCCGCGAAAACCCGTTGGCGGCCCCCGGCGGCCCCTGCTAATTTTCGGGAGGCCGTGCCGGAGAACGAGGAGGTGGTACCCGTGAACGCAGTATCGACATGGGTGCTCCCCTCCGGGGTCGCGGTCGGGCGATAGGTCGTCGTCCGGGAGCGCCGTTCCAGTGCACTCCCGAAAGGCACGACCATGCGCTTCACTTCCGAACGGCGCCTCGACGACGGCGTCCTCGAACGCGAATTCACCCTCGGCGAGATCCCCGGCACCCTGTGGACACCCGGATCCGCACCGGCCCCGCTGGTCCTGATGGCCCACAACAACGGCCTGCCCAAGGCGGACCCCCGGCTGGTGGCCCGGGCCCGGTACACCGCGGCGCGCGGTTACGCGGTGGCCACCATCGACGCCGCCGGATGCGGTGACCGTCCCCGGTCCGCCGCCGCCGAGCAGGCCCGCGCCGACCTCCGCCGGGCGATGCGGGCCGGCGAACCGGTCGACGAGATCCTCGAGTCCTTGGTCGGGCCGCTGGTCGACCAGGCGGTCCCGGAATGGCGGACCACGCTGGACGCCCTCCTCGAACTGCCCGGCATCGACGGCCCGGTCGGGTACTCCGGCGGGTGGACCGCCCTCGGCATCCGGCTGGCGGTGACCGAGCCACGCATCGCCGCAGCAGGATTCTTCGCCGGAGGGTACGTGCCCCGCGCCCAGCGCGAGGAGGCCCGGCAGGTGACCATTCCGCTGCTGTTCCTGCTGCAGTGGGACGACGAGGGGAACCCCCGCCAACGGGCCCTGGACCTGTTCGACGCCTTCGGCAGCGAACAGAAGACGCTGCACGCCAATGTGGGAGGGCACACCGGCACCCCGTGGTTCGAACTGGAGGACGGGTGCCGGTTCCTGGACCGCCATCTGAAGTCCTGAAGTGAGGCCGGGCCGTTCCGGCGGGACATCCGGTCCGGGACCGCCGGACGGCTCAACGGCGTTGTCGGGGCACCCCGTTGCCCGCGCGGGCAGGTGCCGTGCCCGGGGACGGTCGATCGGCCGGACCCGGGCGTAGCCTGTGCGCCATGGTGCGCGGCGTGATGAGTCAGCCATGGGTGCGGCCGGCGTACGACGTCGCGCTCGCGGTGCTGGTGGTCTACGCGACCTCCTCCTCCGACGAAGACGGCCTCCACCGGGTCATCGGGTGGGCGATGGCGGTGGCGCTGCTGTGGCGCCGGCACCGGCCGACGGCGGTGATGGGGGTCGTCACGGGGCTCGCGCTGCTCCAGTTCGCGCTGGGGTCCGGCGCGACCCCGTACGACGGCGCGCTGCTCATCGCGATGGTGTCCGTGGTCACGCACGCCCGCTCGATGCGGCACGTCTACGCGGCGGGCGCGGTCGTCCTGGTGGGCGTGGTCGTGACGTTCGGCGGGCTGCTGCCGTTCGGCGAGGAGGACGGCGAGGGCCTCGGTGACATCGTCGCCATCGCCGGTGTCTGCGCGGCCCTGTGGCTCACCGCCCTCGTACTGCGGACCCGGCGGCTGTACGTCGCCAGCCTCGAGGCGCGGGCCGCCACCGCCGAGCGGGAGCGGGAGCATCTGGTGCAGCTCGCGGCGGCCGAGGAGCGCGCGGAGATCGCCCGGGAGCTGCACGACGTGGTCGCCCACAGTCTGGCGGTGATGATCCTCCAGGCCGACGGCGCCGGATACGCCCTCAAGTCCGATCCCGACCGGGCCGGTACGGCGCTGAAGGCGATCGCCGACACGGGGCGGGACGCGCTGGAGGACATGCACCGGATCGTGCGGGTGCTGCGGGCCGGCCGGGCCGCCTCCGGCCAGGGCGGCCAGGGCGGCGAGGCCGTGGACGCGGACGCCGGTCGTCGGCGCGTCTCGCTGGACGACCTGGAGACGGTCGCCGAACGGGCCCGCACGGCGGGGCTGAAGGTGGAGCTGGACGTCGAGGGCGACCGGGGCGGGCTGTCCACGGCGGACGAGCTGACCGTGCTGCGGGTCGTCCAGGAGAGCCTGACCAATGTGCTGCGGCATGCCGGGCCGGGGGCCGAGGTGGCGATCTCGCTGCGGTTCGGCGGGGACGCCGTACGGATCGGCGTGGTCGACGACGGGGCCGGGCGGCTGACCGGGGCTCAGGGGGCCGCGGGCCGGGGCAGCGGCGGGAACGGGCTCGTCGGCATGCGCGAGCGGGTGGAGGTGTCCGGCGGCGCCTTCAGCGCCGGGCCGCGCCTCGGCACGGGATGGCAGGTCGACGCGGAGCTTCCCCTGACGGGGCACGGCAACGGCCCCGCCACGGGGCGCATCAACAGGACGGCGGAATAGGTGCGATGAGTGCGACGGATGCGATGGGTGCGATGGGTGGGGCGGGCGGGGCGATACGGGTGGTCGTCGTGGACGATCAGCCGCTGATCCGGGCGGGGTTCGCGATGGTGCTGGCCGCGCAGGACGACATCGAGGTCGTCGGCGAGGCGGAGAACGGCGCGGACGCCGTGGCGTTGCTGGCCCGCACCGAGGCCGATGTCGTCATCATGGACATCCGGATGCCCGTCATGGACGGCGTCGAGGCCACCGAGCGGCTGAGCCGGCTCCCCGACGGGCCCCGGGTGCTGGTGCTCACCACCTTCGACACCGACGAGGACGCGTTCGCGGCGCTGCAGGCCGGGGCGAGCGGCTTCCTGCTGAAGAACACGCCGCCCGAGGAGGTCGTGGCGGCGATCCGGGTCGTGGCGGCCGGCGAGTCCGTGGTGGCGCCGCGGATCACCCGTCAGCTCCTGGACCGGTTCGCGGGCCGGCTGACGCCCTCGCCCCGGCACGACGAGCGGCTCGACCTGCTGACGGCCCGTGAGCGCGAGGTGCTCCGGCTGGTCGCGGAGGGGCTGTCCAACAGCGAGATCGCCGGCCGGCTGTTCATCGCGGAGGCGACCGTGAAGACCCATCTCGGCAAGATCGTGACCAAACTGGACCTGCGGGACCGGGTGCAGGCCGTCATCTTCGCCTACGACGCCGGCCTGGTCAGCCCCGCCGGCTGACGCCGCCTCAGCACGCGGGACTGCGACTGCGGTCGTAGTCCCGCCCTCTGACTCCGGTTGCATTTCCGCCGTACGGAGATCGCATTCACGGCCGATGTTCCGGGCCGCTCGTTCTTCGAGAATTTCCTTAATTCTTCGGAATCACGGAAATCTCTCGGAGGCCGCCATGACCACTTCTTCCGCCCGCTCCGCCCGCCCCCGCCGGACCAAGGCGATCGTCCTCGGTTCCGTCGCGCTCGCGTTCACCGTCGCGCTCACGACAGCCGCCGGATTCTGGTGGCAGGAGCACAACCGGCCCAGCCAGGCGTCGAAGGCCGACTGCGCACTGGCCCAGCGGATCGTCGACGACGCCCAGAGGCTGCCCGGCGACAAGGCGGCCGTCGACAAGTGGGAGCAGGACACGATGCGGATGCGCAGGGCGCAGATGAAGGACGGCTACCTGGGCTACAACGTCGCCCAGTACGAGGAGTGGGCGACGGACAAGGCGAAGGGCGACGGGACTCCCCCGTCGGACAAGGAGGTGCTGCGGCTGTCGGACAAGGCCAACGAGCACTGCGCGGACGCCAAGGTCGCGATCACCTTCCCGCCGCTCGCCTCCTGACACCGGGCCGAGAAACGGAATGCGGCTCATGGCCATGGCACGGAAAAAGGAAATACCCGCCCCCGACGGCGGGGACATCGCCGCCGCCACGGATCTGGTGAAGACCTATCGGCAGGGCGAGACGGAGATCAGGGCCCTGGACGGGGTGACGGTGGGTTTCGCCCGGGCCCGGTTCACGGCGATCACGGGTCCGTCCGGCTCGGGCAAGTCGACGCTCATGCACTGTCTCGCCGGGCTGGACTCGGCCACCTCGGGCCGGGTGCACCTGGACGGCACGGAGCTCACCGGGCTGTCCGACCGGGCGCTGACGCGGGTTCGGCGGGACAAGGTCGGCTTCGTCTTCCAGTCGTTCAACCTGCTGCCCCAGCTGACGGCGCTGGAGAACATCGCGCTGCCGGTCACCATGGCCGGCCGCCGCCCGGACCGGGACCTCCTCGACCATCTCATCGGGGTGCTCGGCATCGGCGACCGGATGTCCCACCGGCCCGCCGAACTCTCCGGCGGGCAGCAGCAGCGGGTGGCGCTGGCGCGGGCCCTGGTGGCCCGGCCCGCCGTGGTCTTCGCCGACGAGCCGACCGGCAATCTCGACTCGCGGTCGGGCACGGAGGTCCTCGACTTCCTGCGGCGTTCCGTGCGCGACCTCGGGCAGACCGTCGTCATGGTGACGCACGACCCGCGGGCCGCCGCCCACGCCGACCGGGTCCTCGTCCTCGCCGACGGCCGCCTCGTCGACGACCGCCGCACGGACGACCGTCTCATCGACAACATCAAGTCCTCCCCGAGGAGGGCCGGATGACGCCCTCCTGGCGGGCGACCGTGCTCGGCTCGCAGCTCGCCGAGCTCCTGCGCCGCCCCGGCCGACTGCTCACCACCGGTCTGTCGGTCCTCGTGGCCGCCTTCGTCGTGTTCGCCACCGTCATGGCCCAGCAGATCACGGAGCGCACCACCCTCGACCGCTTCCGCGGCACCCCCGAGGCCGTCACCCTGGTCGCGGCCCCCGGCGAGGACGCGGCGACCGGCTTCTCCGCCGCCACGCTGCGGCGGATCCGCGCGCTGCCCGGGGTCGCCGAGGCCGTCGGCCGGGTGGACGCGGGCGCGCCGATCGCGGGCGGGTTCGACCGCTATCTGCCGCTGTACGCCGACCCCGGCACCGGACCGCTGTCGCAGGTGCGGCTCGTCGAGGGCAGCTATCCCGACGGCGCCGGCGAGATCGCGGTCAACCGGCAGGCCGCCGAGGAACTCCTGCTCACCCCCGGCACCCGCACCGTCCTGCTCCTCCCCGACCCCGCGCACCCGGAGCGGACCCGCGAGGTCACCCTCACCGTCACCGGCGTGGTCAAGAGCTCCACGACGGCCGAGCAGCAGGCCGGCGGCTACGCCACCGACGCGCGCCTGCTGCCGTACGCCCAGTCGCCGGGCTATCCGCGCGTCGACATCCGGGCCGAGGAGGGCGCCGAGGAGGGCGCCGTACGGGGCGAGTTGGCGCGGCAGGTGCGGGCCCTGCTCGACCGGGACTCCCCCGGCGCGTCCGTCAGGACCGGCGCCGCCGTGCGGGCGCAGGAGGAACGCGACGCCGTGGGCGGGGATCTGCGGGAGACGTTCCAGCTGATCTCCGTGTTCCTGGCCGTGGCGGTGGGGGCGGCGGCCCTGGTCGCGACCTCGACGTTCCGGATCGTCTTCGCGCAGCGGCTGCGGCAGTTGGCGCTGCTGCGGGCCGTCGGCGCCGGGCGGCGCCGGCTGGTGACCGCGTTCGCCGTGGAGGGCGCCCTGGTGGGGGTGGTCGCGGGGACGAGCGGGGTGCTCCTCGCGCTGGGCGCCGGACACCTCGCGCCGGCGGCCGCGCGGCTGCTCGCGGGCCGGGAGCTGTCGGCGCCCGGGTTCCCGGTGTCGTACGGCGTGCTGGTGGTCGTGGGCGCGGTGCTGCTGACCGTCGGCGCCGTGCTCGCCCCGGCGCTCGCGGCGGCCGGGGTGTCACCGCTGCAGGCGCTGCGGACCGCCGGGACCGTCACGGGTGAACGCCGGATCCGTCCCGCCCGGCTCACCACCGGGACCGTCTTCGCCGCCCTGGCCGTGGCGCTCGCCGCGTTGCAGGTGAGCGAGCTGCCCGAGCCGGGGCGCGAGGACTACGACCGTGACCTCGGCATGCTGGTCACCGTCGGCTCGGCGGGCCTCGCCTTCCTGGCGCTCGTCGCGCTGGGACCGCTGCTGGTGCGGCCCGTGCTGGCCGTGGCCGGGTGGCCGCTGCGCCGGCTGGGCGCGACGGGGCGGCTGGCCGTCGGCGGGGTCGGCGGCACCCCGCGCCGGGCCGCGGCCGTCTCCGTGGTCGTCGCCCTCGGGGTCGCGCTGGTGTCCGGGGCGCTCGTCGCCGTGGCCTGTCTCGGGGGCTACCTGGAACGGGACGCGGCCCTCACGGCCCCCGCCGACTTCGAGGTCACGGCCGGCGCCGGGGGCTGGGACGCGGGCGCGGTCCGGGCGTTCGCCGCGGCGCCCGAGCTCGCCCATGTCACCGCCTACCGCGACCTGCCGGTGGCCCTCGACGGCAGGGAGATCCAGGTGAGCGATCTGGATCCGGGCGCGCTGCCGACCGGCGCGGACGTCGACACCGTCACCGGCTCCCTCGACGGCCTCGGCCCCGGCCGCGCGATCGTCGCCGCCGACCTGGCCGAGTCGCTCGGGGTGCGGGCGGGCGACGCCTTCACCCTGCCGTCCCGGCACGGCCGGATCCGGCTGACCGTCGCCGCCACCCTGCCCGGGCCGGGCCCGCTCCAGGCGGCCGTGGTCGTCGCCCCCGCCGACCTCGACCGGCTGGGCGCCCCCGCGCAGGCGAGCGGCGTCCTCGCCGACGCCGCGCACCGGGGAGCCGCCGCGCGGGGTGAGGCGTACCGGGCGCTGGAGACCCTGGTCCGGGCGCACGCCGCCGACCCGGACGCGGCGGGGCTCCAGGTCCTGGCCCAGGCCCGGGACGACAACCGGGGCACGCTCGACGTCCTGCTGACCACCGCGCTCGCCCTCGTCGCCCTGACCGTCCTCATGGCGGTCGTCGGCGTCACCACGACCACCGGCCTGACCGCGATCGAACGCACCCGTGAGTTCGGGCTGCTGCGCGCGCTGGGGCTGGGCGCCGGGGCCCTGCGCCGCACGATCGCCCTGGAGGCGGGGCTGTACGGCGTTCTGGGCGGCGTCCTCGGTCTGGCCCTCGGCGTGCCCTACGCCTGGCTGCTCGTCCGGAGCGCCATCGGCACGGCCCCGTTGCTGCTGCCGCTGGGCCGGCTGCTGCTGGTCCTGACCGGTCTGACGCTGCTCACCGCCCTGGCGGGCCTCCTCCCGGCCCACCGCACGACCCGGGTCACCCCGATGACGGCGCTGGGGGACGCGGAGTGAGGGCCCGTCAGGCGCCGCGTACCGGCCGGGTCTCAGGCCCCCACGTACGCCGCCAGATGCTCCCCGGTCAGCGTCGAGCGGGCCGCGACCAGGTCGGCCGGGGTGCCCTCGTAGACGATGCGGCCGCCGTCGTGGCCCGCGCCGGGGCCGAGGTCGATGATCCAGTCGGCGTGGGCCATCACCGCGGGATGGTGTTCGACGACGATGACGGACTTGCCGGAGTCCACCAGGCGGTCGAGGAGGCCGAGGAGTTGGGCGACGTCGGCGAGGTGGAGGCCGGCGGTCGGCTCGTCGAGGACGTACACGCCGCCCTTGTCGGCCATGTGCGTGGCGAGCTTCAGGCGCTGGCGTTCGCCGCCGGAGAGGGTGGTGAGCGGCTGGCCGAGGGTGAGATAGCCGAGGCCGACGTCGACGAGCCGGCCGAGGATGCGCTGGGCGGCCGGGGTGTGGGCCTCGCCGCCGCCGAAGAACTCCTCGGCCTCGGCCACCGACATCGCCAGCACCTCGGTGATGTCCCGGCCGCCGAGGTGGTGGTCGAGGACCGCCGCCTGGAAGCGCCGCCCCTCGCACTCCTCGCAGGTGGTGGCCACACCGGCCATCATCGCCAGGTCGGTGTAGACGACCCCGGCGCCGTTGCAGGTGGGGCAGGCGCCCTCGGAGTTGGCGCTGAACAGCGCGGGCTTGACGCCGTTGGCCTTGGCGAAGGCCTTGCGGATCGGGTCGAGCAGTCCGGTGTACGTGGCCGGGTTGCTGCGGCGCGAACCGCGGATCGGCGCCTGGTCGACCGAGATCACGCCCTCGCCGGCCGGGACGGAACCGTGGATCAGCGAGCTCTTGCCGGAGCCGGCGACCCCGGTGACGACGGTCAGCACGCCGAGCGGGATGTCCACGTCGACGTTCTGCAGGTTGTGCGTGGTCGCGCCCCGGATCTCCAGCCTTCCGGTGGGCGTGCGCACGGTGTCCTTGACGGCGGCCCGGTCGTCGAGGTGGCGGCCGGTGACGGTGTCGCTGCCGCGCAGCTTGGCCACCTCGCCCTCGAAGCAGACGGCGCCGCCGGCGGTGCCCGCGCCGGGGCCGAGGTCGACGACATGGTCGGCGATCGCGATGACCTGCGGTTTGTGTTCCACGACGAGGACCGTGTTGCCCTTGTCCCGCAGGCGCAGCAGCAGGTCGTTCATGCGCTGGATGTCGTGCGGGTGCAGACCGGTGGTGGGCTCGTCGAAGACGTAGGTGACGTCGGTGAGCGAGGAGCCGAGGTGGCGGATCATCTTCACGCGCTGGGCCTCGCCGCCCGAGAGGGTGCCGGCGGGCCGGTCGAGGGCGAGATAGCCGAGGCCGATCTCGGTGAAGGAGTCGAGGCTCTGCCGCAGCGCGGTGAGCAGCGGCGCCACCGTCGGTTCGGACAGTGCGCGCACCCAGTCGGCGAGGTCGCTGATCTGCATGGCGCAGACGTCGGCGATGCTCAGCCCCTCGATCTTCGAGGACCGGGCGCCCTCGCTGAGCCGGGTGCCGTCGCACTCGGGGCAGACGCTGAACGTCATCGCCCGCTCCACGAAGGCCCGTACGTGCGGCTGGAGCGCGTCGACGTCCTTGGAGAGCATCGACTTCTGGATCTTCGGGATCAGCCCTTCGTACGTCAGGTTGATGCCCTCGACCTTGATCTTGGTCGGTTCCTTGTGGAGGAGGTCGTGCAGCTCGCGCTTGGTGTAGCGGCGGATCGGCTTGTCGGGGTCGAAGAAGCCGGAGCCCTTGAAGATACGGCCGTACCAGCCGTCCATGCTGTAGCCGGGGATGGTGAGCGCGCCCTCGTTGAGGGACTTGGTGTCGTCGTAGAGCTGGGTCAGGTCGATGTCGGTGACCGAGCCGCGGCCCTCGCAGCGCGGGCACATGCCGCCGGTGCGGGTGTACGTCGCCTTCACGGCCTTCTGCGCGCCGCGCTCGACGGTGATCGCGCCGCTCGCCCGGACCGAGGCGGTGTTGAAGGAGTAGGCGCTGGGCGGGCCGATGTGCGGGGTGCCGAGCCGGCTGAAGAGGATGCGGAGCATCGCGTGGGCGTCGGTGGCGGTGCCGACGGTGGAGCGGGGGTCGGCGCCCATCCGCTGCTGGTCGACGATGATCGCGGTGGTCAGCCCGTCGAGCACGTCGACCTCGGGCCGCGCGAGCGTCGGCATGAAGCCCTGCACGAACGCGCTGTACGTCTCGTTGATCAGCCGCTGCGACTCGGCGGCGATGGTGCCGAACACCAGCGAGCTCTTGCCGGAGCCGGAGATGCCGGTGAACACCGTCAGCCGGCGCTTGGGGATCTCGACGCTGACGTCCTTGAGGTTGTTCACGCGTGCTCCGTGCACACGGATCAGGTCGTGGCTGTCGGCGAGGTGCGGTGCGAGCGTGTGGGCCATGCGGCTCACGCTACGGGCGGGGACCCGCTTTCGCTTCTCCATTCCTGACGGGGTTCCTGACGGGGTTCTTGACGGGCCTCGTATGGATCTTGGCGTAGCAGGCGGGGACCGCGGCGCCCTCGTCGTGTTCGCGGGCCCGGTAGGCGCTCGGGGTCTCGCCGACGAGCTCGGTGAACCGCGAGCTGAACGAGCCGAGCGAGGTGCAGCCGACCTCGAAGCAGACCTCGGTGACCGTCAGGTCGCCGCGCCGCAGCAGCGCCTTGGCGCGCTCGATCCGGCGGGTCATGAGATAGCTGTACGGCGTCTCGCCGAAGGCGGCGCGGAAGCTGCGGGAGAAGTGGCCGGGGGACATCAGGGCGAGGCGCGCCAGCGCCGGGACGTCGAGCGGTTCGGCGTAGTGGCGGTCCATCGCGTCACGGGCCCGGCGCAGCCGGACGAGGTCATCCAGCGTCACAGGACCCACGATCGCACAGGGGTGGGTACCGCGGGGCCCCCACGGCGTGGCAGCGGGCAACACCGGGCGATACGGATAGCTTCGTTCCGTTATGAGCGAAGACAAGAGCGGGCATACGGCAGGCAGCCAGCCCCAGGAAGCCGATGTGCTGCGGACCATGCTGAACCGGCCGGAATACCGCAAGGCGCTGGTGTTCTGCGGGCTGATCGGCATCCCGGTGGCGCTGATCGCGTTCTGGTTCCTCGCCGCGGTCAACAAGCTGGAGCGCCTGATCTGGCAGGAGTGGCCGCAGGACCTGGGCTGGAAGCAGGCCCCCTGGTGGTGGGGGCTGCCGCTGCTGACGGTGGCCGGGCTCGTGGTCGGTGTGGTGGTCGCGCGGCTCCCCGGACGGGGCGGGCACATCCCCGCGGGCGGGCTGCACGCGGGCGGGGCCACCAAGGAGGCGCTGCCCGGTGTCCTCGTGGCCGCCCTGGTCGGTCTGCCGCTCGGGGCCGTGCTGGGCCCGGAGGCGCCGCTGATCGCCCTGGGCGGCGGCCTCGCGCTGCTGTTCGCGAGCCTGGTGCGGGCGCCGCAGACCGAGGCGAGCCGGGGACTGCTGGCGGCGGCCGGGTCGGCGGCGTCCATCTCGGCGCTGTTCGGGAACCCGTTGGTGGGCGCGGTGCTGCTGATGGAGGTGGCCGGCGTGGGCGGGCCGCAGCTGTACGCGGTGATGCTGCCGGCCCTGCTGGCCAGCGGCGTCGGGGACATGATCTTCACCGGGTTCCTGCACTGGACCGGCTTCGAGACGGGCAGCCTGGACATCGGCCTGCCCGAGCCGCCGCCGCTCGACTGGCCGGACGTGCTGTGGGTGCTGGTGCTGGCGCCCGTCATCGCGTTCGTCGTCCACTGGATCTTCGTGGGCGGGCGGTTCACGGCCGGGCTGGTGACGACCCATACGGTGCGCAACACCACCCTGTGCGGCATCGGCGTCGCGGTCTGCGTCACCCTGTACGCGGTCTCCACCGGGCGTTCGCCGGCCGAGGCCGCGCTGTCCGGGGAGGCCGCCCTGTCCGAGCTGGCGAAGGACCCGCACGCCTGGCCGGTGGGCGCCCTGGTCGCCGTCCTCGCGTTCAAGGCGCTCGCCTACGCGCTCAGTCTGGGCAGCCTGCGCGGTGGCCCCGTCTTCCCCTCGCTGTTCCTCGGCGGGGCGGCCGGCGTCCTGGTCGCCCCGCTGCCCGGGCTCGGTCTGGTGCCGGCGATGGCGGCCGGGATGGCGGCCTCGCTGACCGCGGCCCTGCGCGTACCGGTGAGCAGTGTGGTGCTGGTCGTGCTGCTGCTGGGCAATGTGGACACGGTGGCGCTGGTGGTGCTGGCCTCCGTGATCTCCTTCGTCGTGGTCGAGATGCTCCCGCAGGGGCCGGCGATCCCCCCGGTCAGCGAACCGGCATCCGGTCCAGCGCGTCGTCCAGGGTCGACGCGGCCATGATCAGCGACAGATGCGTGAAGGCCTGCGGGAAGTTGCCGAGCTGCTCGCCGCTCGGGCCGATCTCCTCGGCGAACAGGCCGACGTGGTTGGCGTACGTATGCATCTTCTCGAAGGTGTAGCGGGCCTGCGGGAGCCGGCCGGCGCGGGCGAGGGCGTCGACGTACAGGAAGGTGCACAGGCTGAACGTGCCCTCCGAGCCGCGCAGTCCGTCGGGGGAGGCGGCCGGGTCGTAGCGGTAGACCAGGCTGTCGGAGACCAGCCGCTGGTCGATGGCGTCGAGGGTGGACAGCCAGCCGGGGCTGCGCGGGGCGATGAAGCCGACCCGCGGGGCGATCAGCAGCGAGGCGTCGAGGACGTCACCGCCGTAGTGCTGGACCAGCGCCTGCTCCTTCTGGCTCCAGCCGCGCTCCATGACCTGTTCCAGGATCTCGTCGCGGGCCCGGGTCCAGCGCGGGGTGTTCGCGGGCCGGCGGAACTCCTCGGCCATGCGCAGGCAGTTGTCGAAGGCCGCCCAGCACATCACCCGGCTGTAGGTGAAGTCCTTGCGGCCGCCGCGGGTCTCCCAGACGCCCTCGTCGGGCCGGTCCCAGTGGTCGCACAGCCAGTCCATCAGCCGGGTCAGCCCCTTCCAGCCGTGGTAGCCGACCTGCTGGCCGATCTCGTCGATGCCCTCGGACATCGCGTAGAACACTTCGCCGTAGATGTCGAGCTGGAGCTGGTCGGCGGCGGCGTTCCCGGCGCGTACGGGGCGGGAGCCGCGGTAGCCCTCGAAGTGGTCGAGGGTCTCCTCGGTCAGTACGGGGTCGCCGTCGACCCGGTACATGATCTGCAGCGGTTCGCCGCCGGAGCCGTCCCGGGCCCGCAGCCGGTCCCCCAGCCAGCGCACGAACTGGGCGGCCTCCTCGACGAAGCCCAGGTCGAGCAGGGCCCGCACGGACAGCGAGCCGTCGCGCACCCAGGTGTAGCGGTAGTCCCAGTTGCGTTCGCCGCCGACCTGCTCGGGCAGGCCCATGGTGGCCGCGGCGACGGGGGCGCCGCTCGGGCCGTAGGTGAGGAGTTTGAGGGTGATGGCGGAGCGGTTGACCATGTCGGGCCAGCGGCCCCGGTAGCGGGAGGTCCGCACCCAGCGCTGCCAGAAGTCGATGACGTCCCACATGTCCGCCTCGGCCGAGTCGACGGTCGGGGGCGGCGGGGCCTCGCCGTCCGGGCCGCACACGGTGAACACGGCCGCCGCCGACTGGCCCGCGTTCAGGGTGACGGAGCCGCGGACGTCCGTGCCGTGCGGTTCCAGCGGGAAGGTGCTCTGCAGATGGGCGGTGGCGCCCCGGGCGCGGAAGGCGGCCGACCCGCCGGCCAGGTGGAGGGTGTGGCCGGCCCGGCCGTAGTCGAAGCGGGGGCGGCAGTCCAGATCGAAGCGGACGGTGCCGCGCACGGTCCGTACGATCCGCACCACGCTGTGCCGGTCGGACGGGGTGCGGGAGGCGATGACGGGCATGTGGTCGAGGACCTCGCCGACCCCGTCGGGCGACAGGAACCGGGTCACGACGACGGCGCTGTCGGGGTAGTAGAGCTGGCGGCGCGTCACCTCGGGGGCGGTGGGCGCGAACAGGAAGTGTCCGCCGCGGTCGTGGTCCAGCAGGGACGCGAAGACGCTGGGCGAGTCGAAGCGGGGGGCCGCCAGCCAGTCGACGACCCCCTCGGAGGTCACCAGCGCGGTGGTCTGCAGATCCCCGATCAGCCCGTGGTCGGCGATGGGCGGGTACCGGTCCATGACAAACTCCCGTCGCCCCCCGTCCCTTGCCCCCGTTCCGCGTCGCCTCTCAGGCCGACTCGGCGTGCACCCGGCCCGCCTTCACCGCGTCGAGCAGGGCCTGGTGGTCCTTCTCGTTCTGGTCGGCGTACAGCTCGGCGAAGGTCGCCAGCGCGCGGTCGAAGACATCGCCGCCGCCCAGGTAGGAGGCGATCGCGATGCGGTCGCCGGAGCGGGCGTGGGCGCGCGCCAGGGTGGCGCCCGCGACCTCGGCGAACAGGGTCATCCGCTTCGGCGACATGCTCTCGGCGACCGCGATGCCCTTCCAGTCCCGCAGCTGGCGGACGTAGAAGTCGCGGCGGCGGCCGTCGATGCCGGTGGTGCGTTCCCAGCCGAGGAAGATGTCACTGGTGGCCTGCATCAGCCGCTGTCCGCTGACCACGCGCTCGCCCTGGGTGCGGAACCCGCCCGAGCCCGCGTACGGCGCGAGGACCGAGTCGTCGGCCTCCTTCGCCTGGAGGAACAGCGGGTCCTCGTCGTCCTTGCCGAGCAGCAGCACGATCCAGCAGCGGGTGCCGACGCTGCCCACCCCGACGACCTTGCGGGCGACGTCGGCGACACGGTAACTCTCCAGCAGGAACCGGCGGTCGGACTGCAGGGTCTGCCCGTACCGCTCGACGAGCCGGCTGATCTCCGTCTCCAGCACGCCCGCCTCGGCTCCCGGCAGCAGGTCGTGGAGCCGGACCAGCAGCGGCGGGTCGTCGGCGATCAGCCGCTTGCCGCCGACGACATGGGTCAGCTTGTCGAAGACCTGCACGGTGTCATGGCCCCGGGCCCGCTCCCGGGCCTCCTCCCACCGCTCCCGGTTCTTCCCGCCGGCCTCCGGGGCGAACTGCTTCTGCAACTCGTCCGCCTCGAAACGGGTGTAGTAGACCTCGAGATTGCCCATCCCGGCGAAGGACCGCATCCAGCCGCGGTACGACCGTACGGCCCCCCGCACCACGGCCGCCCGTTCCTTGGTGCTGAAGCCGTTCGCGCGGCCCGCGATGACCAGGCTGGCCGACAGCCGTTTGACGTCCCACTCCCAGGGCCCCGGCAGGGTCTCGTCGAAGTCGTTGATGTCGAACATCAGCCGGCGCTCCGGCGAGGCCAGCAGCCGGAAGTTCAGCATGTGGGCGTCCCCGCACAGTTGCGCCCGGAAGCCGGAGCGGGGCGTCTCGGCGAGGTCGGCGGCCATGATGGCGGCGGCGCCCCGGTAGAAGCGGAACGGCGACTCGCTCATCCTGCCGTAGCGGATCGGCACGAGTTCGGGGACCCGCCGCGCCGACTGCCCCTCGATGATGTCCACCGGGTCGGTGCGCTTGGGCGGCGGGGTGAACTCGGCGTGCGCGGACCTCGGCACGACGGCGCGGGCCGCCTTGCCGCGCTCGGCGCGCTCCCTCGGGGTGCGGTGGCGCAGGTCGTGACCGGTGGGGTTGCTCTCGCTCATTGCAGACGCTCCACTAGGTGGTCGCCGACGCGCAGGGCGTTGGCGATGGCCGTCAGCGACGGATTGACCGCGCCGATGCTCGGGAAGAAGCTCGTGTCGACGACGTAGAGGTTGTCGAGGTCGTGGGCCTTGCAGGTGACGTCGAGCGCGGAGCTCGCGGGGTCGTCGCCGAAGCGGACCGTGCCGGCCTGGTGGGCGGTGGCGCCGATGGGCATCCCCTTGTGCAGATAGATGCTGTGCGACAGCAGCCGGTGTTCGTGCATCCCGAGGTGTCCGAGCAGGTGCTGCAGCTTGTGCCGCAGCCGGTCGAGACCGGCGGTGTTGTTCCCCTCGTCCAGGGTCAGATGGACGGCGCCGTCCCGGTCGAGGGTGACCCGGTTGCCCGGGGCGGGCAGGTCCTCGCCGCACAGCCAGAAGTCGACGGCGTGATGGGCCAGCACCTCGAAGGGCATGTCCGGGGAGACCGCGCCCGCCCAGCGGGGCGCCTCCCCGTGGATCTGCTCGGCGTCCGACTTGCCGAGCATCTGGATACCGCCGAGGGGGAAGTCCCAGTCGTCGGCGCCCAGGTACCAGTCGTGCAGGGCGAGCGTCTTCTGGAACCGGGTGTCGTTCGGCTCCTTGGAGACCGCCATCAGCGCGAGGTTGTTGTGCCGCATGTAGTACCGGCCCACCACACCCGAGCTGTTGGCCAGCCCGTCCGGGTGCCGGTCGCAGGCCGACCGCAGCAGCAGGACGGCGGAGTTGACCGCGCCGCAGGCCACGACCACGAGGTCGGCGCCGAACCGCTCGGTCGACCCGTCCCGCAGTACCGCCTCGACCTCGGTGACGGCCCGCCCGGCCGGGTCGGTGACCAGGCGGCGGACCTCGGCGCCGGTGAGCAGTTCGACGTTGTCGTGGCGCAGCGCCGGGTCGACGCAGACGACCTGGGCGTCGGACTTGGCGCCCAGCAGGCAGGGGAAGCCGTCGACGCGGTCGCAGCGGATGCACCCGCTGTCGTGGGTGGCCCGGCCCCGCTCGTCCTGGACGAGGTCGACGCCGATCGGGAGATGGAAGGGGTGCAGCCCCTGCTTCTCCAGGTCGTCGCTCAACTGCTGGATGCGCGGCTCGTGCCGGACCGGTTCATGGGCGTACTGCGCGCTCGTGGCCCCCTCGGTGGGGTCCTCGCCGTGCCGGCCGTGCACCCGGTAGAGGTGCTCGGCCTGGGTGTAGTACGGCTCCAGGTCGTCGTACGACAGCGGCCAGGCCGGGGAGAGACCGCCGTGGTGGCGCAGCTCGCCGAAGTCCTCCGGGCGCAGCCGGAACAGGGCGGCGCCGTAGAACTTGGTGTTGCCGCCGACGTAGTAGTTGACCTCGGGCGGGAAGGCGTTGCCGTGTTTGTCGTACCAGAACTCGGGGGCGCGGTACTTGCCCCGGACGAAGACCGCCGTGGAGTCCCAGTTGTCCCGTTCCCGGGGGAGGTAGTCACCCCGTTCGAGAAGGAGGACGCGTTTTCCGCTGGGCGCCAGCCGGTGGGCGAGGGTACCGCCGCCCGCGCCGGTCCCGATGACGATGACGTCGTAGTGCCGCGCTGCGCGCATATCGGCCGCCGTTCTCGGAGCACACTCCGGTCCTGCCGGACGAAAAAGGGGCGGTCAACGCCCTTGTGCCAAGGTATCCCCGGCAGATGATCCCGGCGACTCGGGTGTGCCGAGCCTGCGGGCCGCCCAGGGTTCGCGGGCGACGACCGCGCCGGCCGTGATGCACAGGGTGATGACCACGCACAGCGTGATCATCCAGGACAGCAGGGTGAAGACCGCGCCGAGCGAGCCGTACTTCTCCAGGCTGTGGTTGAGGGCCCGGGGCACGTAGAGGGACGCGGTGGAGGTGAGGACGCCCAGGGCGGCTCCGGTCAGCAGCGCGCCCGGCAGCAGCGGCCGCCAGGGGACCCGCGCGGTCAGCAGGAGGTGCTGGGTCCACCACCACAGGAGGACCTCCGCGAGGAACAGCAGCGGCACGCCCAGCCAGGGCCCGAGGCCGAAGCCGTCGCGCAGGCTCCCCTGGACGCCGATCATGAGCAGCCAGGCGGCGAGCCAGGCGAGCCAGCGCCAGGCGGCCACCCGCGCGCTCGCCCCGGGCATGCTCCAGGCGCGTTCGCAGAGCCGCTGCATGGCGCGGCTGCACGCGGTGGCCGAGATCAGCACCATCAGGATGCTGACGACACCGGTGGTCTGGCGGAGTTCGTCGGAGGGATCGCCGCTGTTCAGAAGGGTCTTGCGCAGTTCGTCGTCGACGCTTCCGGACAGTCCGAAGACATGGTGCAGGGAGTCGAGGAGCTGCTCGCGCAGCTGCTGCGGGGCGAGGGAGGCGACCACGAAGATCAGCGGGATCGCCGTGAGGAAGGTCTGGGCCGCCAGCCGGGTCGCGGAGTCGAGGACGTTCACCGAGATCAGATGCGACATGAGGTGCGTGATCAGCGGGAACCGGGTCTCGGCCCGCGGGCGCAGCCCCTTCAGCCAGGACCCGGCCTTGTCGCCCCGCGCCCGCCACCGCCCCCGCCGCCGCGACCGGCGCCCTTCCCCGTCGGCCCCTGTCCCTGCCCGCATGCTGCCAGCCTGCCGCCCCCACGGTCGCCCGGCTCGCGGCGCAGGCGGAACGGGTGACGGGGATGCGTGACGGGGATGCGGGGTTCCGGTGGGGCGGTGACGATGGGGCCATGGGCGAGAGGGGCCGCGCGACGGGGGACGCAGGGCTGCGCGGGGGTCACCATGGTGCTTGACCTGATGCTCATCGGGCTGGCGATCGCCGTGTTCCCGCTGTCGGTGACCGCGTTCGTCCTGGTGCTGTCGGTACGCGGCGGCACCTGGAAGGGCCTCGCGTTCATCGTCTCCTGGCTCGCCTGCTTCGTGGTCGTCCTGGGCGCCGTGCTGCTCTCCACCGGCGGCGAGCCTCCGGCCCCCCGATCCCCGCCCTCCACCGCCGCCTCCGCCGTCAAGCTCGCCGTCGGCGTGGGGCTCCTCTCGTACGGCCTGCACCGGCACCGGCGCGGCCCCCGGCGCCGCACGTCCTCCGGCGGCGGCATGATGACCCGGCTCGACCGGCTCTCCGCGTGGACCGCGGCGGGGCTGGCGCCGCTGCTACAGCCGTGGGGGCTCGTGGCGGCCGGGGCGGCGACGGTGGTGGGCGCCGATCTGTCCGACAGCTCGTCCTACGTGGCCCTCGTCGCGTACTGCGTGCTCGCCACGAGCAGCCTGCTGGCGATGGAGGTGTACACGCTGCTCGCCCCCGACACGGCCCGCACCCGCCTGGGCGGGCTGCGCACCTGGCTCGAAGCGCATCAGGAACGCGCGCTCGTCGCCGTGACGCTGGCGGCGGGGCTGTTCCTGGTGGGCCGGGGCATCGCCCAGCTGACCTCCTGAACCCGGCCCCGGCGGCTGCCCGGGAGCACCTCACAGCACCGCGATCGGGTTGACCGGCGACCCGGTCGCCATCGGCAGCCGCAGGGGTGCGATCACGCACAGGAACGACCAGCGCCCCTCCGCCGCGCACAGCGGCAGCACCGCCTCCAGCCGCAGATAGTCCAGCAGATGCAGCCCCATGGCGTGCACGGCGAGGACATGCACCGGGAAGTCCACACCGCGCACCGGGCTGGGCGCGGTGTCGTTGTTGCCGTCGCCGCCGAGCACCGCGACCCGCCGCTCGGCCAGCAGCTCCAGCGCCGCCGGGTCCAGTCCGGCCCGCGCGACGGAGGCGTCCCAGGGCCCGAGTTCCTCGCGGCGGCGCCGGTGTCCCACCCGGACCAGCAGCAGGTCGCCGGGGCCGGCCCGAACGCCCTGCCGGGCCTCGGCGGCCTCCAGGTCCGCCGCGGTGACGCTCGTCCCGGGTTCCAGCCAGGGCAGTCCGTGCAGTCCGGGAATGTCGAGCAGTACGGCACGTCCCACGAGGCCATCGCGGACGAGGTCGGCGGAGAGGGTCCGCGCTCCCTCGGGGGTGAGGGCGTCGGCGGCCGGGAGACCGCCGTGCACGGTGTCGTCGTAGAGGACGTGGCACAGGGCGTCCAGGTGGGTGTTGACGTCGCCGTGGACGTCCATGGCGAACCGGTCCCGGGCGAACTCGAGGCCGCCGCCGGGCGCCGGGACCCCGCCCTCCGGCGCGGTGAGCCGGTGCTCGGCCGGCCGCGGATCGTCGGGCGCGGCGACCGTGCCGACCGGGGAGGCCAGCGACACCGTACGGCCCGAGCGCACCTCCCGTACGGCGGCCAGCACCCGGTCGGGCGTGAGGGTCTCCAGGGCGCCGCGGGGGGAGGCGGCGCCGGGTGCCGTGCTCAGCAGCCGCCGGTACAGCGACCGGAAGCCGGACTCGCCGAGGCGATCGGAGGAGGTCCCCATGCTCCCACCATCGGGCAGGGCCCGGCCGCGCGCACCCAGAGCCGTACCGTCAGGCCGTCTTCGGCTCGCCCTGCGGGCCGGTGTCCCCGGTGTCCCCCATGTCTGCCCTGTCCCCGGTGTCCAGGAACTCGCGGATGCCGAAGGCGGCCAGCACGATCACGGCCGTCCAGAGCACGACCGCCATGGTCGGATAGCTCCAGGTGAACAGGACGATCGCGGCCACCGCCAGGATCGCCACCCCGATCCACAGCTTGAAGCGGTGCACGAACCGGCCCACCGGGCCGAGCCGCAGCCCCGCCCCGACGGCCACGTCCCGGCCCGCGCCGATGCCCTTGCTGAAGAAGTGCCGGGTGAGCACGGCGGGCCGGGACGGCCCGACGAAGAACGCGCCGATGGCCGTGACCAGGGCCAGCGCCCCGACCGCCCGCACACTGGAGCGCAGGAACCGCACCAGCGCGTCGTAGATCGCGCCCGCGGCGCCCTCGTTCGTGTGCGGTGGCAGATGGTCGAGATACACCGCGCGGAAGACGGTGAGGACCACGCCCAGCAGCACCATGGCGAGGAAGACGCCGATCGCGGCCCCGATCAGCGCCCGCCGGCGGTGGGCGGCCACGAACACACCGGCGGCGGCGACCAGCACCGCGATGATCGGCAGCCAGTTGCCGACGATCTCCAGGATCCGCATATACGTCTTGATCTTGCCGACGTCCTTGCCCTGGACCACCACGAAGTCGGTGTGGACGGCCGGGATCTTCGACGCCACGGTCAGTCCCGCGTCGACCAGCCGGTCCTTCACCTGGGCGACGATGGGCCCGACGTCGATGGCGACCTGATCGTCCTTCAGCTGCACGACACTGTCGGAGCTGCCCGTCAGCGCCTTGTCCACGGCGGAGTGGGCGCGGCGGTTGGCGTTCTTCCAGGCCGTCTCGAAGGCGGAGCTGGAGACCACGCGCATCACGGTGCCGCTGATCAGGTCCTTCAGACCGCTGGTGATGGGGCCGTCGAGGTTGTCGACGAGATCGGCCAGCTTGGGCGGCACGCCCTTCTCCGCCGCCGCGTCGCTGAGCTGCTTGACCAGCCCGTCCACGTCGATCTGTGCGATCACGGCGTCGGTGACGCGGGTGGTCACGGCCTGCTGGATGTCCGGGTTCGACGCGAGCGGCGCCACCGTGGCGACATAGCGGTCGGTGTCCCGCACGATGCTGTTCGCCCAGACCGCGACCACGGCGAGCAGGGCCAGCAGGGACGCCAGGATGATCAGCAGGGTGGAGCCGAGCGCGCGCAGCCGGTGCTTCGGCTCGTGCCGGGCGCTCTCCAACTCGCGCACCCGGCGGTGCAGTTCTTCCAGCTCGCGGTCCCGCGCGCGATCCGGTTCGCCGTCCGGCCGCCGCTCCGGTGGCGGTGTGTCGCTGCCTGTCATGCCTCCGAGCAGATCCCGGCGGGGTCCGGCGGGCGAGCCGGGAGGGGCCGGTGGGGTGAACGGCGGGGCCGGGAGGCGGCCGGCCGTGTGAACCGGGCAGCGGGTGCGACGGCCCAGGTCCGGTGTTGCAATGGCTGTCGGGGGACCCACGAGCACCCGAGGTGACCGCCGTGACCGAGCGAATCGACGAGATGGGACCCATCGACTACCTGGTCGTGGAGTTCCCCGGCAACCGCATGACGGGCGAGGCCTTCCCGCTGCTGGTCGATCTGGTGGACCGCGGCATCGTCCGCATCCTGGACCTGATGTTCATCAGGAAGGACGAGGACGGCACGGTGACCGCCCTGGAGATCGCCGATCTCACCGGTGACGGGGAACTGGACCTGACCGTCTTCGAGGGCGTCCACTCCGGAGTGCTCGGCCAGGACGACCTGGAGGAGGCGGCCGCGGCGGTGCAGCCCGGCAACTCCGCCGGGCTGCTGGTCTACGAGAACCTGTGGGCGGCGCCGTTCGCCGCGGCCCTGCGGCGCGCCGGCGCCGAGCTCGTCGCCTCCGGACGCCTGAACGTCCAGGCCGTCCTCGCCTCCCTCGACGCCGCCGAGGCCGCGTCCTGAGCGGCTCAGCCGCCCCCGCCGACGACGGAGTAGCTCAGCCACGGGGACTGCCCGGGCGTGTACTCGACGGACATCTGCGTGCCGAGGTAGAAGGCCTCGCCGCCGATCCGGCCGCTCTGGTCGTTCCCGGCCGTCGTCAGCTCGCAGTCCGTGTTGGCGTACAGGCGGATGTCGTCGTCGGTGTGGTTGGTGACGTGGTGGGCGCCGCCGGGCAGCGGGTGGCAGCCGTCGCGGGAGGGGCTCTGGATCTGCACCACCCGCTTCTCCGGGGTCGTGTACTCGATGGTGCCCACGGCGGAGTGCCCCGTGCAGCCCGCGACGGCGAGCAGGAGAACGACGGCTGCGGCCCGCCGGCCGGGGCGGCTACGACAGATCATGGCGACGGGTCCTCGTCTGTGCGGGAAGCCCTGCGGGAGGTCATCGGGCTCTCTTCCGCCCAGGCTGCCGCGACCGGCGGTCCGCGTCATCCGGGACGGGCCCAGTCGGCTGAATCCGCCGATTCGCCGCTCCGCACGACGGTCACCCGGCCCCCTCCGGACCGTCCCCGGGGCCCGCCCGGCGCAGGTCGGCGTCGGTGAGGGGCTGCAGGGCGCCCTTGGTGTCGAGGCGGTAGAGGAGGACCAGGGGCGGGCCGACCAGCACCACCGCGATCAGCGTCACGAGGGCGAGCCAGCGCAGGGTGGTCGAGGCGCCCGCCGCCTGGGAGACGGTCAGCGAGGTCGGGACGAGGTAGGGCCGCTGGGCGGTCCCCCAGGCGAAGACGACGAGGGCGACCGAGGCGGCGGCCGTGAGCCGGGCCCAGCCGGTGGCCGTGAAGTGGAGCAGTACGGCGGTGGCGAGGGCGCAGCCGGCCGCCAGGATCACCAGAAGCAGCCCGGTCCCGCTGGTGAGGCCGTCGTACACGTACCGGGCGTCGTCGTGGGTGATGCCGAGGCCGATGAACGCCAGGACGGCGACCGCGGCCAGGCTCGCCCAGGCGCGCAGCCGGAAGTAGCCGACGAGCGGGGCCTCGCCGAAGCGGCGGGCGTCGGCGGTGAGGTTGACCGCGCCGAGGAACGCGGTGGCCGCGACGGTGAGCAGGCCGGCGATCACGGACGTCTTGTTGGACCAGGCGTCGGCCGAGGCCGGGGTCCCCGGGGCGACCCGCCCGGTGGCGAGGCCGCCGACGACCGCGCCCAGGAAGAACGGCGTGAGCAGGGAGGAGACGGCGAACGCGGCGCCGTACACACGGCGTCCGGCGAGCCGCCGGGTGGGTTTGCGCAGGGCGAACCCGGCGCCGCGCAGGACCAGGCCGACCGCGGCGAGGGCCAGCGGGAGCCACATCGCCGTGAAGACGGTCTGGAACAGGACGGGGAAGCCGGTCCACATGACGACCAGGATGAAGATCAGCCAGACGTTGTTGGCCTCCCAGACCGGCGCCATCGCGTGGTCGACGAGCCATCGGGGCCGCTTCCCGCGCTCGGCGCCCCCGGCCATGAGGTCCCAGTACCCGGCGCCGTAGTCGGTGCCCCCGGCGCAGGCGTAGGCGGCGACGAGGATCAGCAGCACCCAGGCGATGAGACTCGCGATGGTCATACGCGGTCCCGCGGCCCGTAGGGGAGGTCGCTCTCCGGCACTTCCGGTACGACGTCCCCGGCGGCGTCGGCCGCCCGCCACCGGGCGCTCATCCTCCGTACGACGGTGAGGAACGCGGCGAAGGCGCAGAGGTACACGACGACCACGATCCCGAACATCGTCCACAGCCCGTAGGCGTGGGTGCCGGTGACCGCCTCCGAGACCCGCATGTGCTCGTACACGATCCAGGGCTGGCGGCCCACCTCCGTGGTGACCCAGCCGCACTCCACACAGACCAGGCAGGCCGCGCCCGCGACGGCCGCGCACCGCAGGAACCAGCGCGAGCGGGGCAGGTCGCGGCGGCGCAGCCGGGCCCAGCCGTACCAGAGGGCGAGCAGGATCAGCAGGCTGCCGAGGGTCACCATGATGTCGAACGCCCAGTGCACGATGGTCGCCTGAGTGGTCGTCGGGCGGGTGTCGGCGGGGACCGCGGTGAGGCCCTGCACCTCGGTGGCGGGGCTGAAGCCGGCCAGGATCGAGTCCAGTTGGGGGATCTTGATCCCGCCGGAGACGCTCCCGTCGGAGTGCAGGATCCCGAACATGTACTCGGGCACATGGGTGCCGGTGGTCCAGACGATCTCCATGGCGGAGAACTTCACCGGCTGCTGGTGGAAGACGGCCCGGGCCAGCGAGTCGCCCAGCATGAACTGGATCGGGGTGAGGATCGCGGCGACCGTGAACGGCACGGTGAAGCCGAGCCGGTGGTAGCGGTCCCGGCGGCCGCGCAGCAGACCGACCGCGTACACGCCGGCCACGCAGTACGCGGCGGTCAGGTAGGCGGCGCCGATGAAGTGCCAGTACTCGGGGCCGAAGATCGGGGTGAAGATCGCCTGCCGTACGTCGACGGTGGCCGGGCCGCCGGAGGCGTCGAGGGTGAAACCGCGGGGGGTGTTCATCCAGGAGTTCGCGGCGAGGATCCCGAACGCGCCGAGCAGCGCCGCCGCGCACAGCGGGACCCCGACCCAGAAGTGCGGCCAGGGGCGCAGTGTGCGCCAGCCGTACAGGTAGACGGCGATGAGGATGGCCTCCAGGAAGAAGGCCCAGCCCTCGACGCCGAAGCCGAGCCCGAAGACGTCTCCCCAGCGGCCCATCATGCCGGGCCACAGCAGCCCGAACTCGAAGGACAGCACGGTGCCGGTGACGATGCCGATGGCGAACTGCACGGCCATCACCGCCGACCAGCGGCGCGCCAGGCGCAGCGCGACCTCGTCGCCCTTGCGCAGCCCTCGGTGGTGCATCAGCAGGGTGAGGGCGGGCAGGGCGACACCGAAGGGCACGAGCAGGATGTGGGTGGCCAGGGTGAAGGCCATGAGTTCGCGCGCGGGCAGCAGTTGGGGCGGGGTGGCGGCCAGGATCCCGGCGGCGTGGACGGTGCCGATGTCAGCCGCCGGTGGCGAAGCCGGGGAACAGGGTCATGCCGCCGTCGACGTAGATCGTGGTGCCGACGATGTAGTCGAGCAGGTCGGAGGCGAGGACGGCGACCGTGTTCGCGATGTCGTCGGGGTCGCCGACCCGGCGGTAGGGGATGAGCCGCAGCAGGTCGGCCTCGGCCTCCGGGGTGTCCCAGGCGCTGCGGTTGATGGGGGTGCGGATCGCGCCGGGGGCGACGGCGTTGACCCGGATCCGGTAGGGGGCGAGCTCCTGCGAGAGGGTCGCCATCAGCATCAGCACCCCGCCCTTGGACGAGGCGTAGTTGACGTGCCCGGACCAGGGGATGAGCTGGTGCACCGAGCTCATGCAGATGATCTTCCCGGCGGAGCGGGAGACCTCCGGGACGACACCGCGCCGCAGGAACTCCTTGGTGGCCTCGCGGGCGCACAGGAACTGGCCGGTGAGGTTGACGTCCAGCACCTTGTGCCACTGGTCCATGGTCATGTCGGTGACGGGGGCGTCCCGTTGCAGGCCCGCGTTGGCCACCATGACGTCGATGGTCCCGAATTCCCTGACCATGGAGGCGACCATGTCGACGACCTGGTCCTCCTGGGAGACGTCCGCCTCGTGCGCGTACGCGCGGACCCCGAAACCCTCGATCTCGCGGACCACTTCCTCGGCGGCCTCCGGGCCGGACACGTAATTCACGACGACATCGGCGCCCACCCGCCCGAGCGCCACGGCGGTCGCCCTGCCGATTCCCGAATTCGCTCCCGTGACGAGTGCTTTCTGCCCCTTCAGGAGGGGAAAGGCGATCGGCTGAATTCCCGGGCTGCCGCTGCTGGTCTCCACTGATGTCTCCCTACGGGTGCGCCCCCGTGGCGGGGGAAATCCACACCCAACGAAAACACCGGTGCGGCCGCGGGGCCGGACGGCGCGGGCCCCGGCGGCACGTGCGGGTGACCACCGGGGCCGAACGGCGCAATGGCGCGCGAGGACCGGGAACGACGGCTCAGGCCGCCCTGGCGTCCTTGCTGGGCCCGACACACAGCGCCCACATCACGAAGCCGTCGATGACGATGAGCATGACCGCCCAGAACGGGTACCAGGGCAGCCAGGCGAAGTTGGCGATCATGGACAGTCCGACCAGCACGATACCGATGAGCCGGGCCCACAGGGCCCCGCTGAACAGAGCGATGCCCGCCAGCGTGACCACGATGCCGAGCACGAGGTGCATCCAGCCCCAGCCGGTGAGACTCCACTGGAAGGTGTAATTCCGCGTCGTGACGAACACGTCGTCCTCGGCTATGGCGGCTATTCCTTCGAATATCGCCATGACGCCGCCGAACACCATCATGATCGCGGCGAACAGCGTCCAGCCGGACACGGCCATTCCCCCGCGAGCCGTGGTGTCCGTCATTCCTCTGCCCTGCGTGGCCATGTCGAGCTCCTTCGCTTCGGCGAACACACAGAACCAGGCTGCCACGGATTACGGCACCCGGCAGATCAAGGGGAAGCGTGCTCCAATGGAGGGACCGTCGAGGAAAAAGGAGATCGCCATGCCTGGTCTTCTGCGCGGAGTCGCCCGCACCGCGGTGGTGGCGGGAACGGCGACCGCGGTCTCCAACCGGGTGTCACGCCGTCAGCAGGGCCGCTGGGCCACCCAGGCCGCCGAGCAACAGCCCTACCAGCAGCCCCAGAGCTACCAGCAGCCCCCGCCGCCCCCGGCACCCCAGGCACCCCCGTCGACGGCCGACGAGATGACCAACAAGATCGACCAGCTGAAGCAGCTCGGCGACCTCAAGGCCCAGGGCGTGCTCACCGAGGCCGAGTTCGAGGAGCAGAAGCGCAGGCTGCTCGCCTGAGGGCACCGCGTACGATCGCCCGATGCCGCCCACCCCGGTCGCCCTGCGCGCCACCGCGCATCCCGACGCACCCGCCCTCGCCCTGCGCCCCTGGCGCCCCGCCGACGTCCCGGCGCTTCTCGACGCGCTGCGGGACCCGGTGCTGCGCCGCTGGACCGGTCACCGGGTGGACGACGAGGCCGAAGGGGCCCGCTGGATCGAGTCCCAGCGGGAGGGCTGGGCCTCGGGGAGGCGGTTCTGCTTCGCCGTCGTCGAGGAGCGCCCCGTCGAGGAGCGCCCCGCCGGGGAGACCGGTGACCGTCTCGTCGGCCAGGTGGTCCTGAAGACGGCCGGCCCCGGCGCCCCGACCGCCGAGGTGGGCTACTGGACGGCCGCCGGCGCACGCGGCCGGGGCGTGGCCCCGCGCGCCCTGCTCACCCTCACCGAATGGGCGTGCGCCACGTTCGCGCCCACCGGACTGGGCCGTCTCGAACTCCTCCACCAGGTGGACAACGAGGCGTCCTGCCGGGTCGCCGAGAAGACGGGGTACGTCCTCGACGGCGTCCTGCCCGCCGCCCCGCCCGGCTTCCCGCTCGACGGTCACCGTCACGTACGGATCGTCACCGAACCGTCACGCGTGGTCACTCGCTAGAACCGCGCGCACCCGGCCGGCTGTCCGTCTCTGCGTCTGGACCGATGCGGGTCGGTGAGGACCGGCCCGGCGAACGACCGGGGGACGGCATGCGCGGGACGGCGTGGATGGTGGTGGCGGTCTCGGCGGCCGCGCTGGCGGTGAGCGGGTGCGAGCCCGGCCTGGAGGACGTGGGGACGGCCCCGGCCACCTCGTCCCCGGCGACGACGGACGACGCGGCGCCCACCTGCCCGGCCGAGAGCCTGGAGGCCGCCGCCCGGCAGGCCGCGGAGCGCCCGGCCGGGACCGGGACCGGGGCGGCGGTCGTGGCGTTCACCAACGTCTCGAAGACGCCCTGCGTGCTCGAGGGCCACCCGACGGCCGCGGGCGCCGGCAACGGGTCCCCGGACCGCAACCGCCCGCTGGACGTGACCAGGAGCGGCACCGCACGGCCGGTGACGGTGGCCCCCGGCGGCACGGCGTGGGTGAAGCTGACGTTCGTCCAGGTACAGGGCGAGGCCGACGGCTACTGCGCCTCGGGGGCGGACCCGGTGACGTACCCGACCCTGGTCGTGGGCCTGCCGGGCTCGGGCAGCCACCAGGTCGCACTGGACGACGGGCTGTTCGCCGAGTGCGACGACCTGGTGGACGTCACCCCGGTGTCCGCCACGGAACCCGCCTGAACGTACGGCGGTGACAGCACCCTGAGGGGGCGCGGGCCGTACAGACACACGACGGCACATCGCGCCGCGCACCCGCCACGGCCAGCGCCACCGTCACCCCCACCGACAGCACCGCCATCACGGTCATCGCGGTGGCCGCGGAGGTGAGTTGGGCCACCGTCCCCGCCACCCCCGCGCCCACCCCCTGCATGCTCCCCATCCCGGCGGAGTGCAGCCCCAGCGCCTGCCCGCCGAGTCCGGCCGGGGTGAGGGCCATCAGGCGCTCCTGCTGCACCAGGCTCGCCCCGAAGCCGACCGAGGCGAGGGCCGCGCAGACGGCGGCGACGGGGAGGGCGGGCCGCAGGACGAAGAAGAGGTAGGGGGTGGCCAGCAGAAGCAGCAGCGGCGTGGCGAGCCGGCCCCGGACGGCCGGCGGCACGAACCGGCCGACCGTCACGTCGCCGACCAGCATCCCCAGCGCCGCGCACGCGAACAGCGTGCCCGCCGCGTCGGGGGCGTACGGCACGAACAGCGCCTCGCAGCCGACGACCAGCCCGTTGGGGACCCACAGGCCGAGGTAGGTGAGCCGGCGGGCCCGCAGGGACCACAGGACGGCGTTGGCGCGCCGCGTCGCGGCGGCCGAGGGGCGGCCCGTGGCGCGCGGCGGCCGGGCGGTCAGGCCGAGGCGGGCGACGACGGCGGCGACGGCGTGGAGCAGGGCGGCGAGCAGGAGCACCGGGCGGGGGTCGAGGGCGGTGACCAGGGCGCCGCCGACGGCGTACCCGGTGACCTGCGTCAGCCCGCTCATGACGTTGAAGAGCGAACGCCCCGGCAGATACGACCCGTCGCCGCCGAGGATCTCGTTCAGCAGGCCCCAGCGGACGCCCCCGCCGAGCGAGGCGATCAGGCCCTCCAGGAAGACGACCGCGAGGACGGCCCCGACCGGGAGGCCGGGCAGGGCGAGGGCGGCCGTGGTGACGGCGAAGGCGAGGGACAGGCCGGTCAGCGTGGCCCTCGGGGCCAGCCGGTCGGCGCCCGAGAGCAGCAGGGTCGCGCCGACGGCCTGGGCGAGCGAGGGTCCGAACATGCTCACCGCCGACAGCAGCGGCGAGTCGGTGGTCCGGAAGACGAGGGTGCCGAGGGCGAGTCCGCTCACCGTCTGGGCGGCGGTGTGGGCGGCGGAGGAGAGGAAGAGAGGGGTGAACTCCGGGGTGCGGAAGAGCTGTCGGTAGCCGGTCATGGCCGGAGTCTCGGGCGGGCCGGGAAGGGGCGGTTATTGTTTCGCGGTCGCGCGAAACGTCGGTACGCGAAACATCGGCATGCGAAACGTCGGTACGCGAAATCCCGTATGCCACAAGGAGGTTCGCGGTGGGCTGGTGGCAGCTGAACGCCGACACGCTGGCCCGCAGCCGGTTCGTGCTCTCGCCGCTCGCCGAGACCTTCGCGAGCGTGAAGCTGCTCCAGTGGGGTGTGGGCGCCCATCCCGGCGAACAGGACTGGCTGCGGGCCCATCTGCCCGCCTACCGCGTCGAGTTGGCGGCGGAGCCGGTGACCGCGCTGCTGATCCGCGCCGGGCTCGGGCGAAGCTGGATCGCCGACTTCCTCACCCCGACCCCGCGCGACGGCGAGAGCTTCGAGGAGGGGGTGGCGCGGGTGCGGGCGGCGGATCCCGCCGAGGCCCGCGCGCATCTGCGGCTCTCGCTCGGCGGTCCGCTGCCCGCCGCCCTGGACCGCGACGATCTGCCCGAGCGGGCGGCGGCGCTGCTGGAGTACGTGTGGGAGGCGGCCGTACGGCCGTCCTGGGAGCGTCGGCGGCATGTCCTGGAGGCGGATGTGGTCGCGCGGACCGCGCAGGTCAGCCGGGGCGGCTGGGCGGCGGCGCTGGACTCGCTGCGGCCGGGGACGCGGTGGCTCGGGGAGAGCCGGTTCCAGGTGAACGCGCATGAGTACCCGCCCCGGGAGATCTCTGGGGCGGAGCTGGTGTTCGTGCCGGTCACCCCGAGGGCCGGGTGGGTGTCGTGGGAGGGGCGGGAGCGGTACGCGGTGGTGTACCCGTGCGCGGGCCCACTGGCCGGGGACCACCGGGAGCGGGCGGTGCCGGCGGCGCTCGGCGCGCTGCTGGGGCCGGGGCGGGCGGCCGTGCTGGTGCTGCTCGGCCAGGGGTCGCTGAGCACCACCCAGCTGGTCGCGCTGACCGGGCAGGGCCTGGGCTCGGTGGGCCGGCATCTGCGGGTGCTGCTGGACGCGGGGCTGGTGGAGCGACGGCGGGCGGGGCGGTCGGTGCTGTACTCGCGGACGGCGGCGGGGGAGGTACTGGCCGGGGCGGCGCAGGAAACGGAAGGGGAGAGCGCCCCCGGTTAAAGACGGGTTCACCCCGCGGGGCTAGCATCCGCCCATGACTACTGATGCCGTTTCCTCCCCCCTCGACGTCGAGATCGGTGCGCTCAAGGGTGGGTCCGCGCAGCTCTCGGAGTACTCGGGCCAGGTCGTACTGATCGTGAACGTGGCCTCCAAGTGTGGTCTGACCCCGCAGTACAACGGGCTGGAGAAGCTCCAGGAGCGGTACGCCGCACAGGGCTTCACCGTGCTCGGCGTGCCCTGCAACCAGTTCCTCGGGCAGGAGCCCGGCACCGCCGAGGAGATCGCGGAGTTCTGCTCGGCGACGTACGGCGTGACCTTCCCGCTGACCGAGAAGGTCGAGGTGAACGGCGAGGGCCGGCACCCCCTGTACGAGCGCCTGGTCGGCTTCGCGGACGCGGAGGGCCACACGGGTGACATCCGCTGGAACTTCGAGAAGTTCCTCGTCGGCCGGGACGGGTCCGTGGTGGCGCGCTTCTCGCCGCAGGCCGAGCCGGAGTCCGACGAGGTCGTCACCGCGATCGAGGCGCGGCTGGCGTAGCGGCCGGCCCGCTTGGCCCTGCCCTTGACCTTGTCCCTGGGGCAAGGCGGAGTCTCCTCGTCGCCGGGCGGAGCAGACCGCCCGGTGACGGAGGATGACCAGGTGAACGTACGCGACGACGACGAACTGCTGACCATCGGCGCGTTCGCCGCGCGGGCCCGTCTCACGGCCAAGGCGCTGCGCCTCTACGACCGGCTGGGCCTGCTGGCCCCGGCGCGGGTCGACGAGGCGAGCGGCTATCGCTACTACCGCGCCGGCCAGGTGGACCGGGCCCGGCTGGTGGCGATGCTGCGGCAGCTCGACATGCCGCTGGCCCGGATCGCCGAGGTGGTCGAGACCGGTGGCGCCGAGGGCGCGGACCTGCTCGCCGCCTACTGGACCGAGGCCGAGGCCCGGTTCGCCGCCCGGCGCACGCTCGCCGAGTACCTCCGTGGACGACTGTCGGGGAGGAGCTCCGAGATGTACGAGAAGTTCGAGGTCGCGATCGTCGACCTGCCCGAGCAAGTGATCATCACCGAGACGCGGCATGTGCTGGCGGACGAACTGCCCACCTGGATCCCCGCCGCCCTCGGCCGGCTGGAGGCGGCGGCGGGCGAGTGCGGGGGCACCACCGGCGCGCCGTTCGTGGCGTACCACGCCGAGGTGTCCATGGAGAGCGACGGACCGGCGGAGTCCTGTGTGCCGGTCGCCGACGAGACGGCGGCCCGGGCCTGGGCGGCCGCCCAGGGGCGGTCCCGGAAGATCGAGGTGCGGGTGGAGCCGGCCCGGCGGCTGGCGTCCACCCGGATCAGCAAGGCGCAGGTCGCCCATCCCCAGATCATCGCCGCGTTCGAGGCGGTGGAGGCATGGATGAAGCGGGAGGGCTGGGAGTACGACGGCCCGTGCCGTGAGGTCTACTTCGCCGACTGGGACGCGGCGGGCCCGGAGGACCCGGTGTGCGATGTGGCGTTCCCCGTCAGGCGCGGTTAGGACCTGAACAGGCCGAGCCCCCTCGGCAAGGACGGCGATCTTGTCGAGAGGGCTCTGTCGGTGGCTGTGCGACGGTCGAAGGTGAACCGGGGAGTTGCTGAGACGTTCCTCGCCCTACTCCTTCACCGACGCCACGAAGGCGTTCCACGCGCCGGCCGGGAAGGCCAGCTTGGGACCCTCGGGGATCTTGGTGTCCCCGAGTTCCAGCGTCTCCAGGACGGTCGACCTGACCATCACGCAGGCGCCGTTGCCGTTGGTGTAGGAGGACGTCGTCCACGTTTCCGTGGCGCCCAGACGAATTGCCATTGATTGCTCCGTTAGCCAGTTGGCGAGGTCACGGTTTTGCGCCAACGTCGGTGATCGTTGGCGTGATCGACGCTACTCGCCAACCCCGCTAATCGGAGGAGTCATTCACTCGGTCGAATGGCATATTCCAGGTGAGTCTTCCAGTTAAGCGTGTCAGCGGTGTACTATCCGCCGCCGCACCCCGGAAAGCTCATTCCGGAGGGATTTTCATCGCGCGTAGTCCTTCGCCAGGTCGTCGATGACCCGGCGGGAGTGCTCGACGTTCAGCGCCTGCGCCCGCAGGTGCTCGTACATCACCGAGTACTGCTGGACGTCGTACGCCTTCTCCAGATAGAGGTCGCTCGTCACGCCCTCGATGTAGACCACGCTCGAGTCGGAGGCGTCGGCGAACTCCAGGATCGTGTACTGGCCGTTGAGGCCGGGATGCGCGCCGACCTCGAACGGCAGCACCTGCACCGTGACATGCGGAAGCCTCGACATCTCGGCGAGGTGCTCCAGTTGCTCGCGCATCACCAGCCGGCTGCCGACGACCCGGCGCAGGGCCGCCTCGTCCAGCACCACCCACAGCCGCAGCGGGCCGTCCTCGTTGGTGATTCGTTCCTGCCGCCGCAGCCGCACCTGCACCCGCTTGTCGACCTCGGCCTCCGGCCGCTCGGGCAGCGCGCCCCGGATGATGGCCTCGGCGTACGCGCGGGTCTGCAACAGGCCGGTGACGGTCTGGGGTTCGTACACCCGCAGCGACTCCGCGTCGGTCTCCAGACCGATGTACACGCTGTACGGAATGTCCCCGAAGGCATGCCACCAGCCCTGCTGGCGGGAGTCCTTCGCCATTTCCATCAGCGATTCGACCATGCGCTGGTCCTCGACCTCGTAGACTCCGCAGAGGTCGCGCACATCGCGCTGGCTGATGCTGCGTCGGCCGTTCTCCAGTCGGCTGATCTTCGACTGGGACACGAGCAGGCGCTCGGCGACCTGTTCGGCCGTCATGCCCTTCTCTTCACGGAGTCGGCGCAACTCCTGGCCCAACCGGCGTCGCCTGACCGTGGGATTGACATTGGACGTCACGGGACGCGCACCTCCGGCTGCATGCCTGTAATTGACACTTTGCGTATCTGCTGTTGAGCAGACTGCCACCAAGGTGCTTCGTACCGCTGGAAAACGGTGGATATGCGGCCGGTACACGCCAGTTCGGATCACGCCCCCTACAACGCGCGGACCGCGCCCCGGACATGCGTCCGCGCGGGGCGGCGGCGCCGTGCGTCGCGACGGACGTACGGCTTCACCACCCCGCGCGGGCCGCGGCGGCTCCCGAACGGGTCATACGGGTCGTGCGTGCCGGCGCTTGGCCGGGTGTGTCGCGGAACCGCGGCTCAGTGGGCCACGACACGCGCCATGGGGCCGCGGCGCGGCTGTGCCGGAACTCCACGGGCGGGTTCCGGTACGGGCCGTCCGCCCGGTCCGGTCTGCCGGCCGGCCGGAGCCGCCGGGCTGCGGCGCGGCTGGGCGGCCGCACCGTTCTGGACGTCCATCACGGCGTGCGCGACGAGACCGCCCATGGGGTCGTGCCTGATCAGGTCCCGCAGCCGGGAGCGGGACGAACGTCCCTCGTTCCCCGGGTACAGGTGCTTGCCGAGGCCGACCGCGTGCGCCAGTGCGGCGAGCGCCGCGGTCCGCGGGTCCGGCGGTACGCCGGTGCGGATCGCGGAGTCCAGCCGGGCCTTGATCTCCCGGCTGATCTCGGTGTCCGTCGCCTGGTAGCGAGTGGTCGGCAGCACCCCGCACATCTGACCCGCCACGGCATGCACCATGCCGCACCGCTCCAGATGCGAGAGATAGGTCTGGCGCAGCCCGAGACGCGGCCCGCCGATCCAGTGGACGGCCCGTACCGGAGCGCCACGCCTTCGCAGCAACTCCAACGCACAGTCCAGGGTTGGATCTCCTGTCGGCCGTGGGGACACCACGGCGATACGATCCCCGTCAGGGGCTATCCGCCCGGCCAGCGCCAGCTCCACTAGCTGTGCTCCGGCCAGACCAAGGTCGAGCGACTGCGGCTGTGCGGTGGTACCCGTGGTCGGGTCCAACGCCAGCAGAAGAAGCTCTTCCGGAATCGTTCTGCGGCTCCTGCCCATCCATGCCTCCCCGCGTGGATGAATGACAGGGTGACCCCTCTCACATTGGTCTGTCGAGGGTGCGTGACCTGTTTGTAGTGGAACCAGTAGGTATGTCGTTCTCGTCTACCGCAGGAGCCAAGCCCTCTACACAGGACACTGGTACATGGTTCGGACAGCGCCCCGAGGCGGGTCCGGGGCGGGCGTTCACGGTTCGACAGGCACAAGGAGGCATCGGTGGCGGGCGAGTCCCCCGACAGGTCGAAGCAGCGCGAGTCGTCGGCAGAACCGACGTCGGGGAGCGCGGGTACGGTTCCCGAGGCACGCGAGGCCCGCGAGGTCCGCGATCCGCGGGTGGCGGTGGCCCGGGAGAACGGGGCCCCGGCGGCCTCGGCCGCGGAATCCGGCTCGCGGGGCGGGGTGGACACGGCGACACGGGTCTTCTCCGTACGCGAACTGGAGATCGAGGAGCCGAAGGAACGTACGGAACCCGAGGAACCGGAGGACGCCCGTCCTGAGCCCGAGGACGCCCGTCCTGAGCCCGAGGACGCCCGTCCTGAGCCCGAGGACGCCCGTCCTGAGCCCGAGCCTGAGGACGCTCGCCCGGAGCCAGAGGACGCAGCCCCGGAGGCCGAGGAGCCCGAGGTTGCGGCCGCGGAGGCCGAGGAGCCCGAGGACGCGGCCGTGGAGGCCGATGGGGCCGAGGGCGTGGACGAGGCCGAGGGAAGCGCTGAGAGCCCTTCTGAGGGCCCCGAGAGCTCCGGAAGCCCCGAGGACACCGAGACCGCCCCGGACGCCCCCGAGGACCGCGAGGACCGCGAGGACCGCGAGGACACGGAGAACGCCTCGGCGGGCTCGGAGCGCTCGGAGGAGCCCGAGGACACCTCCGAGCGCTCGGACGGTTCCGGGGACGCCGAGGACGGTTCGGACGCCGGTGCCGCTTCTGACGGTTCTGACGGTTCTGACGGTTCGGACGCCGGTGCCGCCTCGGAACCCTTGGACGGTTCCGCGGGCGACGCCGACGAGAAGGGCAGCGCGGAGGGTCCGGAGGACTCGGCTCCGGAGTCCTCCGGGGCAGACCTGCGTACGGACACCGACAGCGCGCAGGACGACGACGAGCCCGCCCCCTCCGCCAAGCCCGTGCCCAAGTGGGCCTCCGGAGGCGAGAAGGAAGACAAGGCCGACGACTCTCCCGTCGACCAGCCCACCGCCGTCTTCAAGGCCCCCCGGCCCAAGCCCGCCGTGGACCAGCCGACCACCATGCTCAAGCTGGGCGGGGCCCTCAAGCCGAAGGCGGACGAGCCCAAGGCCGACGAGCCCGAGGCGGACACTCCCCCGCCCGCCGAGCGGACCAGCAAGTTCGTCGCGCTCAAGCCGCTCGACGAGCCGCGCCCCCCGAAGGCGAGCGGTGACATCACCGCCGTCACCGCGCTGGTGCCCCAGATCGGCCCCGAGCGGACGACTCAGCAGCCGCTGCCGCCGAAGCCGCCGATCGACCTGCTGGCGGAGCTGACCAACACCCCGCCGCCCCCGCCGACCCCGATGCGCACGCTCGGCCGGCGGGTCAAGATCTGGACGCCGCTGGTCATCCTGCTGGCGATCGTGTTTGCAGTCGTGCAGGCCGTCCGCCCGCTCCCGGCGACCGCGCTGACGCTCACCGCGAAGGACTCGTACACCTTCGAGGGCGGCAAGCTCTCCCTGCCGTGGCCGAACGAGGGCCAGGGCTGGATGGACGTCGACGGCGTCGGCACGATGGACAGCTTCGGCAAGCAGACCCCCGTCGCCATCGGCTCGGTGGCCAAGACGATGACCGCGTACGTCGTCCTCAAGGACCACCCCCTGAAGACGGGCGAGGACGGCCCGAGCATCACCGTCGACGCCACCGCCGAGAAGGAGGGCGGCTACGACCAGACCGGCGAGTCCACCCTCAACAGCGTCAAGGCCGGCGACAAGCTCACGCTCCAGCAGGCCCTCTCGGCGGTGATGATCCCGTCCGCGAACAACATCGCCCGGCTGCTGGCCCGCTGGGACGGGGGCACGGAGGCCGCGTTCGTCAAGAAGATGAACGCCGCCGCCAAGGAACTCGGGATGACGAACACGACGTACACCGACCCCTCCGGGCTGAAGGAGACCACCGTCTCCACCGCCGAGGACCAGGTGAAGCTCGGCAACGCGGTCGTGAAGATCCCGGCCCTCGTGGCGATCACCAGCGCGGCGAGCTGGACCGACCCCTCCGGGCAGTACTTCTCGAACTACAACGAGCTCCCCTACAAGATGGGCGCGATCGGCATCAAGACCGGCTCCACCACCGCGGCCGGCGGCAACCTCCTCTTCGCCGCCCGCAAGGAGGTCGGCGGTGAGACGGTCACCGTCGTCGGCGCGATCCTCGGCCAGCACAAGCCGACCATCCTCAAGACGGTCAACGAGGTCAGCCAGACGGCCCTGACGGCCGCGAAGGAGGCGCTGGCCTCGGCGAAGATCGTGAAGAAGGGCGATGTCGTCGGATACGTGGACGACCAACTCGGCGGCCACACCCCGGTCGTCGTCACCAAGGACGTCACGGCGGTCGGCTGGGCCGGGCTGACGGTGAAGCTGAAGTTCGCCGCCGACGAGGTCCCGCACACCGCGAAGGCCGGCACCCAGGTGGGCACGCTCACCGTCGGGGACGGCACCAGCGGCGCGGTGAAGGTCCCGGTCGCCCTGGAGAGCGATCTCGTCGAACCGGGCTTCCAGGACAAGCTGACCCGACTCGGCTGACCCGACCCGGCCGACCCGTCGGCCGCGTCCGTACCTCTCGCCACCCCGCCGGGCAGCCGCCCGGCGGGGTGCGTGCTAGCGTCGCGAAACGGGACAGGTCGCCGGTCGCAACGACGCTGCCGTGAAGCGGACGCGAACAGGGCGCGACCGAGAACAGAAGACGGGACACGGGGAGTGCCTTCAGGTGGCCACTGCGGAGCCGACACGCGCCGACGACACCGGTCCGGGCCCGGACACCGGCCCGCGCATCAAGCTGCCCGCACCTCAGTCCGGCGAGCACGACCATGACCCGCACGACGCGATGACGGCCCCGACGAAGGCCTCGGCGCAGGCCGCCGCGCCGCAGGACCCGGCGAAGCCGGGCCCGCGCGCCGCGCTCGACCGGCTCGGCGGATTCCTCCGCCGGCACCTGGTGCTCTCCGTCACCGCGCTGTCCGCGATCGTGCACCTCATCTGGTTCTTCACGTTCGCGAACAGCGGCGGCGATCTCGCGGCGCAGGACGCCTGGGCCGAGTTCGTCGGCCGGCACCCCGACTCCGCGTACAACCTCGCCTGGTACGGCGGGATGCACCCGGTGTCGTACAGCGTCATCTCGCCGTATCTGATGTCGGTTCTCGGCGTCCGTACGACGATGATGATCGCCGGCACCCTGTCGGCCGGCCTGCTCACGCTCGTCCTGCTGCGCTGCCGTCCGGTGAAGAACCCGGTGTGGCCGGCGCTGGCCGGGGTCTTCGCCCTGCTCTGCAACGCCGCGTCCGGGCGCGTCACCTTCGGCCTCGGCAACATGTTCGCGCTGGGCGCCGTGGCCGTCGTGTTCTGCTGGCCGTACCGCTGGCGCTACAAACGCTGGGCGAAGGCCCTGTGCGCCGCCCCGCTCGCCGCGCTCGCCACGATGGGATCGCCGGTGGCGGGGCTGTTCGTGGGCATCGTCGCCGCGGCGCTGTTCCTCCAGAAGCGGCGGCCCGGCGCCTGGGCGCTCGGGCTCGCCCCGACCGCCGTCGTCGCCGTCTCCGCCTGGCTGTTCCCCTTCTCCGGCACCCAGCCGATGTCGATCGGCTCGGCGTCGCTGCCGTTCATCTACGCGGCGATCGTCTTCTTCGTCGTCCCGCGCGACTGGAAGACCGTGCGGATCACGGCGGCGGTGTACGGCCTGGGGGTGCTGGGGGTGTGGCTGATCAGCTCCCAGATCGGGTCGAACATCACGCGGCTCGCGATGCTGTTCTCGGGTGTGGTGCTGGCGGCCGCGCTGCCGTTCGCGGTGCCGCGCAGCCGCAAGTGGTACGTCATCGTCGTCGCGTCGCTCGGGTTCGTCGGCTGGATCGGCTTCAAGTCGGTCGACGACGTCATCCGTACGACCCCGGCGGCCTCCTGGGCCCGCGAGCTGGCGCCGCTCGTCAACGAGCTGCAGGGCGTCGGCGCCGAGAAGGGCCGCGTCGAGGTCGTCCCGGCCCGCTCCCACCGCGAGGCGTCCGCGCTCGCGCCGTACGTCAACCTGGCCCGGGGCTGGAACCGGCAGGCCGACATGGAGCGCAACCCCCTCTTCTACGACGACACGCTCAACTCCGCCAACTACCACGAGTGGCTCCAGCGGTGGGCGGTGCACTACGTCGTCGTCCCCAAGGAGGCGCTGGACGGGGACGGCGGGGAACGGGAGCGGGAGCTGATCCAGCGGGGGCTGCCCTATCTGGAGCAGATCTGGGGCGACGCCAACTGGCAGCTCTTCAAGGTCACCGACCCGGCGCCGCTCGCCGAGCCCTACGCGGTCGTGCAGCGGGCCGAGCAGGGCGAGATGACGATCGACGTGAAGAAGGCGGGCCGGGTGCTGATCCGCATCCCGTACTCGCCGTGGCTGAGCGTCGTCGACGCGGAGGGCAAGAGCCTGAAGCCGCCCCAGGAGACGGAGGCCTCCAAGAACCGCGCGGAGGGCGAGCCGAAGACTTACACGAACGTGAACGGCTGCCTCTACGAGACGGAGGAGGATCCGCAGGGCGACAAGTGGACGGTGCTGCTGGCCCCGAAGGCCGGGGTGTACCGGCTTGCCGCGCCGTATCAGCTGCCGCGCGGCACTCCGTGTCCCGACGAGTTGAAGTCACCCTGAGTCGGTGTGGGCGTACCCACCACCCGTTTACGGCTGGGCAGGATGGGCCGCGGTCATCTCAGGTCCGCCACATGGCGGTCCGTCCCCGGCACCGTCGGGATGAACGGGGCCAGTAGCTCCAGTCTCCCCAGGCCCGACCCCGTGATCTCTGCCTCCAGGCCCGTGAAGCGGTCCGCCCAGCACTCCCTCGGGTCGCTCTCCAGGAACCACAGCAGCGTCAGCCGGGTGTCGACGCCCTCGACCTGCTTGACGTAGGTCATGCGGTCGCCGGGGAGGGGTGTCGGGCGGAAGACGGTGACCATGGCCGTCGGGGAGCCGGCCAGGCGCTTCGGGAGGTGGCGGGCGCGCAGCCATTCCAGGAGTTCGGCGCGCTGTTCGGGGGAGTCGCTGTCGATGACCTCGAGCACCAGCCCGGCGTAGGGGTGGTCGAGGGCGTGGTGGTCGCGGGGGCCTGCCGCGCCGTCGCGGTAGACCGTCGTCGCGTGGTCCTGGAAGGCCGTGAAGACGTGGGTGCGGTCCTGGTAGACGCGGGCGTCGCGGTTGAGGCGTTTGTTGATGGCGACGGTCCACTTCATGTGGTCGTCGTAGCGGCCGTCGGTGATCCAGTAGGTGGAGAGGTAGCAGCCGGCGGTGACGGGCTGGGCGATCGCGGACTTCTCCGGACAGCGGAGGAGTTGCAGGTCCCTGGTCGCCACCCATCTCCGTCCCGCGTACATCCAGGGCATGGCCATCGCGCCGGCGTAGTAGTGGTCGTCCTCGTACCAGCGGTTGTAGGCGTACTCGTGGCCCGGGTGCGGTTCGACCATGGTGATCAGGGCGTGGCCGGGCCGGACCCCGTACGGCCCCACGGCGGCCAGCTCGGCGTACGTCTCGCTGCGGGTCTCCTCGCTCATGCGTCTTCCCCTTCCTCGGCGGGCGGACCATACTCTGACGCTCCGTCAGACAATGCGCCAGGGTCAGGGAGGTCCCGATGTCACTGCTCGCCGACAGGACGGTCGTCGTCTCGGGGGTCGGGGCGGGCCTGGGCCACCAGGTCGCCGCGGCGGTCGTACGGGACGGGGGGAACGCCGTGCTCGCCGCGCGGACCGAGGCGAATCTCGCCAAGAGCGCGGCAGAGATCGATCCGGACGGGACGCACACCGCGTGGCGGGCGACCGACATCACCGACGAGGGGCAGTGCGACGCGCTGGCGGGGCTGGCGCTGGAGCGGTTCGGGGGGATCGACGCGGTGGTCCAGGTCGCCGCCTGGGACTCCTACTTCGGCGGACTCGAGGACGCGGACTTCACGACCTGGCAGTCGGTCATCGACGTGAACCTGCTGGGATCGCTGCGGATCACCCGGGCCTGCCTGCCCGGTCTCAGGGAGCGGGGCGGATCGGTGGTCTTCATCGGCACCCAGTCCGCGGTCGCGGCCCCCTCCCAGGTGCGACAGGCGGCGTACGCGGCCTCCAAGGGCGCGCTGACCAGCGCGATGTACTCGCTGGCGCGGGAGCTCGGCCCGCACCGCATCCGGGTCAACACGGTCCTGCCCGGCTGGATGTGGGGCCCTCCGGTCCAGGCCTACGTCCACTTCACCGCGGCGACGGAGGGCGTACCGGAGGACGAGGTCCTCGCTCGGCTCACCGACCGGATGGCGCTGCCCGACCTGGCCACGGACGGGGACGTCGCGGACGCGGCGGTGTTCCTGGCCTCGGACCGGGCGCGGGCGATCACCGGACAGTCGTTGCTGGTCAACGCCGGGGAGCTGATGCGCTGAGGCCCACACATCATGTTCACGTAGGTGAACACAGGCCACCATACCGAATACTTTTACCTCCCTTTGACCTTACGGTTCCTTGTCGTGTCCACGCAACAGCGCCCACGATGAGCGCCGGGCTGAACCCTGGGAGGGCGCACATGAACGGTCTCGACTGGGCCGTGCTCATCGGCTATTTCGGCGTGATGGTCGCCATCGGCGTCTGGTCGCACAAACGCGTCGACGACGTCAGCGACTTCTTCACCGCGGGCGGCAAGATGCCCTGGTGGCTGTCCGGGATCTCGCACCACATGTCGGGCTACAGCGCGGTGATGTTCACCGGGTACGCGGGCATCGCCTACACCTACGGCGTCACCTCCTTCGTCACCTGGTCCTTCCCCATCGCCCTCGGCATCGCGATCGGCTCCAAGCTGTTCGCGCCGCGCATCAACCGGCTGCGCTCGCGCCTCCATGTCGCTTCCCCGCTCGAGTACCTGAAGAACCGCTACGACCTGAAGACCCAGCAGGCGCTCGCCTGGTCCGGGATGCTGCTGAAGATCGTGGACGTGGGCGCCAAGTGGGCCGCCATCGCCACCCTGCTGTCCGTCTTCACCGGTATCTCCCTCAACCAGGGCATCCTCATCACCGGCGCCATCACCGCCGTGTACTGCACGATCGGCGGGCTGTGGGCCGACGCGCTCACCGAACTCGGGCAGTTCGTCATCCAGTTGCTGGCCGGCGTCGCGATGTTCGTGGCCGTCGTCCTGAAGCTGAACGACAAGGGCATCGGGTTCCTCGACGTCTGGGACGAGCCGGCGCTCCAGGGCCACGGCAAGCCGCTGGTCGGCCCGTACGGCACGGTCTTCCTGCTCGCCTTCCTCTTCATCAAGCTCTTCGAGTACAACGGCGGCATGCTCAACCAGGCCCAGCGGTACATGGCCACGGCCACGCCACGCGAGGCCGAGCGCTCCGCGCGGCTCTCGGCGGCGCTCTGGCTGGTGTGGCCGGTCGTGCTGTTCTTCCCCATGTGGATGTCACCGCTGCTGGTCACCGCGCAGAAGCCGGACGGCTCGGACTCCTACGGCCTGATGACCGAACAGCTGCTGCCGCACGGCCTGTTGGGCCTGGTCGTCGTCGGCTTCTTCTCCCACACCATGGCCATGTGCTCCTCCGACGCCAACGCGATCGCGGCCGTGTTCACCCGGGACTGCGCGCCGGTGGTGTGGCGCCGGGCCCGCACCTGGAACCAGGGGCAGGGGCTGCGGGTCGCCCGGATCACGACCGTCGTCTTCCTCGGCCTGTCCATGGCGGCGGCCACCCAGGTCAACTCGCCCACCTTCAAGGACATCATCACCGTCGTCATCAAGTGGGTGGCCGGGCTCATGGGGCCGATGGCGATCCCGATGATGCTGGGCCTGCTGCGGCCGTTCCGCCGCTCCGGCCCGACCGCGGCCCTGGCCAGCTGGTCGATGGGGTTGCTGGCCTTCTACCTGGTCAACTACCCGATCGACGAGCGCGTCGACGGCGGGGTCCCGCTCCAGTACCAGGTCTCGATCCCGCTGGCCGTCTCCCTCGTCCTGTACATCCTCGTGGGCTTCATCAAGCCGGAGGACACCCCGGAGCGGCTCGCCCTCATCGAGAAGATCAACACGGACGGCGACTCCTCGGGCGCGGCGGCGGCCGTCCCGGGCCCGCGGGACGCCGTACCGGCGAAGGACTAGTCCCGGATGTACGCGCCCTGCAGGGCGTCGGCGCCGGGAACGGGGACTCACGCTCGAGGCACTCGCGGCCACGACCGGGATCTCGGTCAGCACACTGTCCCGGTTGACATCCTCCCCCTCTTCAAAAGAGCGGGATTCCAACCTGTTTGGGTTGAGGTTCACGGACGTTCTTCGACCGCGTGGGCGGTGTCGTCCCTCCGGCACCGGCTGTTCGCCGGGGGCGGGGGATCCCGCCCTGTCCTGCCGCGACGTTGTGGCTTGCGTTGGTGTCCGCGTTGCAGGTGAAGCCGCAGGACGAACAGACGAACTCGGCTTGGCTCTTGCGCGAGTTCTTGTCGATCCATCCGCAACTACTGCACCGCAGAGATGTGTAGGGGGCGGGTACGTCCTCGACCCGGCCGGGGGCCTTGTGTCCGGTGCGCTGCGCAAGGAGCGCGGGAGCGTCCTCGTGCCCCTGACGCAGTACCCGGGCCGAGTCCAGGTCTTCAAGCAGGTACTGGCACCCCGCCCGCCGGAACTGGTCACCCATGAGGGCTACGAATGGCTCTGCGTCCTCGCCGGCCGGCTACGCCTCGTCCTCGGGGCGCGGGACTTCACGCTGCGGCCCGGCGAAGTGGCCGAGTTCGACACCGGCGAGCCCCACTGGTTCGGCCCCGCGGACACGGGCGACGTGGAGATCCTGCACCTGTTCGGTCCACGGGGAGACCAGGCCGTCGTCCGCACCGGCCCCTCGACCGCCGGTCCCGCCGGTCCCGCCGGGTCAGATTCCCCGCGGATACCTGGCCAGCCACCCCGGTGACGCGCCCGCCGGGTTGTGCAGGGCCGGGCCCTGCGTCATCTCCATGGCGAAGTCGTCGGCGAGTTCCAGGATCGTGGGACGGCCCTCCAGCTCGGCCAGCCAGGCCGGCGGGAGGGCCGTCTCGCCGTGCAGGGCGCCGAGCAGTCCACCGGTGAGGCAGGCGGTCGGGGCGGCGGGACCGCCCTGGTTCACCGCGAGGCGCAGCCCGTGTCGGACGTCCTCCGCGACGAGCGCGCAGTACACGGCGGCGGACAGGACGCCCGGCGCCCGCCCCTCCCCCACCAGTTCCGCGACCCGCGCCGGCCCCGGCAGCCCCTGCCGTACGGCGCCCAGCGCGCGCTGCAACGCCTCCGAGACGAGCTCGTGCCCCGGCCGCGCCACCAGCAGCGCCAGCGCCCGCTGCACCGCCCCGTCCACGTCCTCGCCCCGGGCCAGCGCGTGCACGGTGACGGCGTACGCGCCCGCCGAGAGATACGCCGCCGGGTGGCCGTGGGTCTGGGCCGCGCACTCCACGGCGAGCTGGGCGACGAGCTGCGGCTCCCAGCCGACGAGCAGCCCGAAGGGCGCGGAGCGGGCCAGCGGCTCGGGCCCGTCGGCCGCCGGGTTCTTGGGGTCGTCGAGCGTGCCCATCCGGTCGTCGCCGAGCCCCATGAGCAGCGGGCGGGTCGGCTCGCGGCGGGCGTACAGCCACTCCTCGCGGGCCAGCCAGCCGTCGTCCTTGCGGCGCAGGTCGGGGCCCCAGTCGCGCTGGGTGACCGCCCAGCGCAGATACGCCCGGTGCAGATCGGTCGGCGGATGCCAGGCGCCGATGTCGCGCCGCACCTGGGCGCGGATGAGCCCGTCCACGGTGAACAGGGTGAGCTGGGTCTGGTGGGTGACGGCACCGCGCCGCCCGAAGGCGGGGGCGAGGTCGACGACCCCGTCCGGCCCGTGGACCTGCCGGATCTCCTCGATCCCCAGCCCGTCGACGGGGGCCCCGAGCGCGTCCCCGACGGCCGCCCCCAGCAGTGTGCCGCGCACCCGGCTGCGGAAGTCCTGCTGCTCGGCACGGCCCCAGACGGCCCCTGATGTCGTACTCACCAAGTCCTCCCAAGGCCACCGGGCACCGTCCGTACGTACGACGTCCGTCACTGTAATCGAACGGGGTCACGGGCATGCGGTGGGTGGAGGGGTGGTGCAGGCCCGGTGGAGGTCCGGGCATCGGCCGTCGCGTCAGGGGGGTGGCGGCGGCAGGTCCGTGTGACGCGACCGTAGGGCGTCCCGGGCCCGCGTGACCCGGGCCAGGCGGGGGGTGAGGCGGGTGGTGTCGGCGTCCGGGCTGTTCAGGAGGTCGGTGAGGGCTTGGGCGAGGTTGGCCAGGTCGTCCCAGTCCTGGTCGGCGGCCGGTGCCTCGGCGAGCCGGCGGTCGGCCTCGGGCCAGTCGGAGAGGGCGCAGGCGGCGATGCACCGTGCCGACACGAGTTCCCCGGCCGTCAGTCTGCCGTCCTGCGGGACCAGTTGTGCGAACTCCCGCCAGAGAGGTTCGGCCGCCCGCGTCCCCTCCGCCCGGCCGGCCGTCAGGGCCAGCAGGTAGACGCCGTTGAGGGGATCCGTCGCGCGTATCCGCTCGGCGGCCTCGCGGGCCGCCGTCCACTCCCCGGTCCGCCAGTGCAGCTCGGCACGGAGCAGTTCCGCCTCGTCGTCCGGCAGCGCGGCCCCGTCCGAGCCGGACAGCCGGGCAGCCGCCTCCTCCCACCGTTCCTGGTGCATCAGCAGTTCCACGGCGGTACGGCGGGCCCAGTCCGCCTCCTGGCCGAGAGCGGCACAGCGGTCCACGTCGGCCAGCGCCTGCTCCAGGCGCCCGGTGGCCACCCCCACCCGAGCCCGGCGGGCGAGCGCCCATCGGTAGTCGGGGTCGAGCTCCAGGGCCCGGTCCAGACAGCGCAGGGCCTGCGCGTGGTCCCTCAGGGAGTGGTACGCCGCCCCCAGCGAGGCCCACGCGTAGTCGTACCGCGGGTCCTGCTCCACGGCACGCCGCAGGGCGGTCACCGCCTCCTCGGGCCGGTCCGCGAGCCGGTACGCCTCGCCCAGTTCGGCGGCGGCCCAGCCGTCCTCGCCGTCCAGTGCCTCCACGCGCCGCAGATCCTCGAACATGCCGTCCAGGTCGTCCAGCAGCCGCCGCGCCCGGGCCCGGCGCACCAGCGCCCAGATGTAGTCGGGGTACAGCTCGACGGCCCGGTTCAGATCGGCCAGGGCCTCCTCGGCGCGGCCCAGTTCGAGGCGGGACGCGCCACGGCTCGCGAGCGCGGAGGTGTGGTCGGGTTCGAGGGCGAGGGCACGGCCGAGTTCGGTGACCGCGTCCTCGTGGCGGCCCGCCTGCCGGTAGGCGTCGCCGCGCTCGGACGCCGCCCAGGCGGAGTCGGGCGCGAGGGCCACCACCTGGTCCAGGTCGGCGAACGCCTCGTCCCACTGCTCCCGGGCGCCCCGCAGTCGCGCCCTGCGCACCCGCGCCCACAGGTAGTTCTCGTCGAGGCGGATCGCCCGGTCGAAGTCCGCGAGGGCCTCGTCGAACCGGCCCAGGGCGTGCCGGCACGCCGCCCGGCCGGCCAGGGCGATGTCATGGTCCGGGTGGAGAGCGAGGGCTCGGTCGAACTCCGCGACCGCGTCCTCGAAACGGCCCGCCAGCCGGTGGGTCTCGGCGCGTTCGGCGACGATCCAGTAGGTGTCGGGGGCCAGCCGGTCCGCCCGGTCGACGGCCGCGAGGGCCTCCGTGAAGTCGTGCGTCGCCTGCAGGGTGACCGCCCGGCCGTAGTGGGCCCTGACGAGGGTCGGATCGAGTTCGAGCGCCCGGTCGTAGGCTGCCAGGGCGTCCTCGTTCCGGTGGTCGCCGCGCAGTTCCCGGCCGTGCAGCGCGTGCGCCATCGCCCGGCCGCGGTCGTCGAGCCCCGGCCGGTCCAGCAGCAGCCGTACCGCCGCCGTCACCCCGGCCGTGTCGTCCGCGAGCGCCTCACGCAGGGCCCGGCCCCAGTCCCGTACGGCGGGCGCGTCCGCCGCGCCGCCCGCCTCCTCCATCGTGCGGGCCCAGCGGCGGCCGATCACCGGGCTCTCCCGGCAGGCCGCCACGGCGTCGCGCAGGGCCTCGGGGAGAACGGCACGCGGCCGGGCGCACAGACGGTGGTACGTCTCCTCCAGCCGCAGTTCACGCCACGGTTCGTGCTCCCACTCGTCGTCGGCCGCCAGGTCGGCGGCCGCCTCCTCGCGTCGGTGTCCGAACGCCTCCGCCAGCCGGTCGTGCCGCTCGGTCCAGCCGCGCGGGGAGCGGCGCCGCTGGAGCCGCAGCATCTGCTCCCGCACCAGGTCGTGGTAGCGGACGTGGGTGCCCCGGTCGTCCACGAAGGGCAGGCCGCGCAGCCAGCCGAAGAGCGCGTCGGCGCCCTCCTCCGGGCAGTCGGCGGCCGCACGGAACACCTCCGCGTCCAGTCGCCGCGGGAACGCGCAGGTCAGGGCGGCCGCCCGGCGCAAGGGGTCCTGCTCCCACTTCAGGAACCTCTCCACGGCGGTGGCGCTGGGGTCCCCGATGTCGTCGGGGTCAGCGGGACGCTGTTCGGCCAGGGTGGACACCAGCAGGGGCAGCCCGCCGGTGAGCCGGAGCACGTCCGCGACGACCGGTTCCGCCACCACTCCCTTGCCGGCGAGCAGTCCGCGTGCCTCGGTCTCGGTGAACGGTCCGAGCGGGACCTCCGTGACGAAGTCCGCGAGGCCTCCCCAGCGCGCCGGGGCGAGGGGGAGCTGTCCGGCGGTGACCACGACCGTGTTCTCGGGCAGGGACGCGCCGTACCGGTCGGTGGTCAGCACCTCGTGCAGCCAGCCGTCGAGGACCGGGCCGGTGCGTTCATAGGTGTCGAGGACCAGGACGATCCAGGGGACTTCGGAGGCGGTGTCGGCGAGTTCCCTGAGCAGGACGGGCGTCAGGACGCGTTCGGGGGCCAGGACGAGCTGCACGTCCTCCTGGCTGCGCAGGCGGGAGCCGAGTCCGGCGCGCAACCGGTCGGCGCCCTGGGCGAGTTGGGCCGGGTCGAGGGCTCCGGCGAAGGCGCCGATGCCGGGGACCAGGCCGAGCCCCACCAGGGTCGCGCGGGCCGCCGCCATGCTCGCGGCGGACGGCTCACCGGGCTCGGTCCCGGCCGCCACGACCGCCGCCGCCTCGTGCCGCCGTTCCCGGTGGGCGGCGAGCAGCCGCTCCAGTTCCTTGAACCGGTGGCCCTGCCGGGCGAACTGCTCCGCCAGCTCCGCCATCGCCTCCGGGACGCTGCCGACCGACTCGTCGATGTACGCGGTGGGCGCGCCCCGCTCCCGCGCCAGCTGCTCCAACTCCCGTACGAGGAAGGTCTTTCCGACGCCGGCGTTGCCGTGCACATGGAACAGGAAGCGGTGCCGCTCGTCGTCCGGCGGCAGGTCCAGGTTCTCCCGGAAGGCGGCCCGCTCGGCGCCCCGTCCGACGAAGCCCTGACGTCTGCGCCGTGCGATCAGCTCCTGCGTCGACCGTTGGGTCCGCGCCATCGTTAGGCCCTTTCCGCCGGACGTCCCCCGACGTCGGGCGCACCCATTGTGACGCACCTCAACTCGGAGGGGACACCGACGACTTGACGGGGTAGGGGATCCGGCATGACCACGTCCACCGCACGTATCACACAGACCTCACGCGTCCTTCCGCTCACGGCCACCCTGCTCACCGGCACGGTGGCCCTCTACATCGCCCTCGTGGCGTTCGGGAACATCACCGACTTCGGGACGAACCAGCAGTTCGTACGGCATGTGCTCGCGATGGACGACACCTTCAAGGACGACGACCTGATGTGGCGGGCGGTGACGAGCAAGGGGCTGCAGGACGCCGCGTACGTGGCGATCATCGCGTGGGAGACCGTGGCCGCCGTGGTGCTGGCCGCCGGGACCTGGTTCTGGGCGCGCCGGGACCTCGCCCGGGCGCACACCTTCTCGACGTACGGCCTGCTGATGCTGATGCTGCTGTTCGGCGCCGGGTTCATCGCGATCGGCGGGGAGTGGTTCTCGATGTGGCAGTCGAAGACCTGGAACGGGCTGGAGGCGGCGACGCGGGTGTTCGTGCTCAGCGGGGTCGTGCTGCTGGTCGATCTGCTGGCGTACCGGGAGGCGCGCCGGGACACCGCCTGAGCGCCGCCCGGATGCTCGGCTACTCGACGACCCTGACCTTCGTCCCGAGGTCGCCGAACGCCCACAGGGCCGACCCGTCCGCCTTCGGCATCCGGATGCCGCCGGTCTTCGCGCCGGCGGTGGCCGGGGGCGGGGAGGCGCCGTCGACGGCGTTGGAGAAGGCGATGTTGACGCCGGAGACGACCGAGAAGTAGATGATGTGCTCGATCTCGACGCCGTCGGAACCGGTCGTCGTGTCCTTGCGGACGGAGATCGTGTAGGTGCCGGGCACGGGCGCGACCGTGCCCGGCCAGACCGTGAAGGTACGGCGGGCCGTGTCGTCCGCGTCGACCAGCCAGACCCGGTGGTCGGAGAGGTCGTAGACGATCCGGCGGCCGGTGCCCGAGGCCTCGGGCACCTCGGTCGCGGCCGGGGCGGCCGAGGCCTTCGGCGAGGCGGACGCCTTCGCTCCCGGCGCGGCGGACGCCGACGCGCCCGGGCGGACCGCGGCGGCCGTGGGATGCGGGCCCCGCTCGGCCTGCACCGTCAGCACACCGACCGCGGCGATCGCGCCGACCGTCAGACCGGTGACCCAGATCGACGAGGGAAGTCGGGCAGGCACGGGCACGCATCTCCTCGGCTACAGAGCCCCTCCGATGGGGGTCGGATCATCGTACTCACTCCAGCACGGGCAGGAGTTCCGGCAGATGCCCGTCCGAGGCCCGGGCGGCGCGCTGCCGTTCCTCCGGTACCTCGCCGTACAGGGTGGTGCGCGGGCGCGCCGGGCGGCCGGCGGCCTCGGCGACCGCGATCAGGTCCTTGACGGACTTGTAGGAGCCGTAGGAGGAGCCCGCCATCCGGGAGATCGTCTCCTCCATGAGGGTCCCGCCGAGGTCGTTCGCGCCGGAGCGCAGCATCTCCGCCGCGCCCTCGGTGCCGAGCTTGACCCAGCTGGTCTGGATGTTCGGGATGTGCGGGTGCAGCAGGAGCCGGGCCATCGCCGTCACCGCCCGGTTGTCGCGCATCGTCGGCCCGGGGCGGGCGATTCCGGCCAGGTAGACGGGCGCGTTGGTGTGGATGAAGGGGAGTGTCACGAACTCGGTGATGCCGCCGGTCCGTTCCTGGATGCCGGCCAGGGTGCGCAGATGCCCGAGCCAGTGCCGGGGCTGGTCGACATGGCCGTACATCATCGTCGAGGTCGACGGGATGCCGACCTCGTGGGCCGTCGTGATCACCTCGATCCAGGTCGCCGTGGGCAGCTTGCCCTTGGTGAGGACCCAGCGGACCTCGTCGTCGAGGATCTCGGCGGCGGTGCCGGGGATGGAGTCCAGGCCCGCCTCCTTGGCGGCGATCAGCCACTCGCGGATCGACAGGCCGGTGCGGGTCGCGCCGTTGACGACCTCCATCGGGGAGAAGGCGTGCACATGCATGCCGGGGACCCGGGACTTCACCGCCTTCGCGATGTCGAAGTAGGCCGTGCCGGGCAGATCGGGGTGGATGCCGCCCTGCATGCACACCTCGACCGCGCCCACGTCCCACGCCTGCGCCGCGCGGTCCGCCACCTGGTCGAGGGACAGCGTGTAGGCGTCGGCGTCGGTGCGGCGCTGCGCGAAGGCGCAGAAACGGCAGCCGGTGTAGCAGACGTTGGTGAAGTTGATGTTCCGGGTGACGATGTAGGTGACGTCGTCGCCGACCGCGGCGCGGCGGACGTCGTCGGCGATCCGGGTCAGCGCGTCCAGCGCCGGTCCGTCCGCGTGCAGCAGGGCGAGCGCCTCGGCGTCGGTGAGGCGGGTCGGGTCGTCGGCCGCGGTGGCCAGCGCCTGGCGTACGTCCGTGTCGATGCGCTCCGGCACCATGCCGGGGGCGGCCGCCTCCCGCAGGGCGGACCAGTCGCCGTACACCTCGTCGAAGTCCGTGCGCCGGTCGGTCGTACGGCCCTCGGTGTCGATGGCGGTGTGCAGATCCGTCCGGCCGGAGGCGGTGAACACCTCCTCCGGTTCCTGCCACGGCCGGCCCTCGACGACCGCGTCCGGCACCGCGAGACCGGTGGCCGGGTCGGCGAGCGCGCGGACGTGCGGCAGCAGGCGGGGGTCCAGCCAGGGTTCGCCGCGGGTGACGAACTCGGGGTACACGCAGAGACGTTCCCGCAGCGTGAAGCCGGCCGCCGCGGACCGTGCGGCCAGCTCCTCGATCTGCGGCCAGGGGCGTTCGGGGTTGACGTGGTCGATGGTCAGCGGGGAGACCCCGCCCCAGTCGTCGATGCCCGCCCCGATCAGCCGCTCGTACTCGCCGGCGACCAGGTTGGGCGGGGCCTGGAGGTTCGCGGACGGGCCCATGAGGTGGCGGGCGACGGCCACCGCCGCGACCAGCTCGTCGAGTTCGGCGTCCGGCATGCCGCGCATGGCCGTGTCCGGCTTGGCGCGGAAGTTCTGGATGATCAGTTCCTGGATGCCGTGGTGGGCGCGGGAGATCCGGCGCAGCGCGAACAGCGACTCGGCCCGCTCCTCGTACGTCTCGCCGATCCCGATGAGGATCCCGGAGGTGAAGGGGACGGAGGAGCGGCCCGCGTCCTCCAGGACCCGCAGCCGTACGGCGGGTTCCTTGTCCGGGGAGCCGTGGTGGGGGCCGCCGGGCTCCGACCACAGCCGGGTGGCGGTCGTCTCCAGCATCATGCCCATGCTGGGCGCGACCGGCTTCAGCCGCTGGAAGTCGGTCCAGGACATCACCCCGGGGTTGAGGTGCGGGAGCAGTCCCGTCTCCTCCAGGATCCGGACGGAGATGGCGCGGACGTAGGCGATGGTGTCGTCGTAGCCGTGCGCGTCGAGCCACTCGCGCGCCTCGGGCCAGCGGTCCTCGGGCTTGTCGCCGAGGGTGATGAGGGCTTCCTTGCAGCCGAGCGCGGCACCGCGCCGGGCCACGTCGAGCACCTCGTCCGGGGACATGAACATCCCGTGTCCGGCGCGCCGCAGCTTGCCGGGGACGGTGACGAACGTGCAGTAGTGGCACTTGTCCCGGCACAGCCGGGTGAGGGGGATGAAGACGCTCTTCGAGTACGTGATGACGCCCGGCCGGCCGGCCGCCGCCAGGCCCGCGTCGCGCACCCGGGCGGCGGACGCGGCGAGGTCGTCGAGGGCCTCGCCGCGCGCCTGGAGCAGGACGGCCGCCTCGCTCACGTCGAGCGCGACGCCGTCCCGGGCACGTTTGAGAGCGCGACGCATGGAGTTCTCGGTGGGGCCGGGAAGGGGGCCGGGGCCGGTTCCGGAGGTCGCGGAAGTCGTCATCTCTTGAGCATACGTTCGGGCTGATCAGGGCCGGTGGGGGAGCCCGATTCGTCCCTCACCGCAGGTCGTTACACGGTGTCACTGGAAACCGTGCCACTGGAAACGGTGTCACTGGAGCCGGTGTCACTGGAGCCGGTGACGTAGGAGCCGGTGACGTAGGAGCCGTACGCGTCGAGGACCTTGAGGATCTCGCTCTCGCCGGCCGGCGGCAGCTGGAGCACGACCTCCTCGATGCCGAGGTCGGCGTAGTACGCGAGCTTGCCCGGGGAGGGGTGGACGGCGTACGGCACGATCTGGAGCGCCTCCGGCTCGCGCCCGGCGTCCGCCCACGCGGCGCGCAGCACCGGCAGGGTCTCGGACAGCCCGCGCCCGCCGATCGGCAGCCAGCCGTCGGCGTACTCGCAGATGTGGGCGAACAGCTTGGGCCCGGCGGCCCCGCCGACGAGCGTGCGGGGCCCGACGACCGGCCCGCGCGGCTGCTGCACCGGCTTCGGATGGGCACTGCTGGCCCGGACGGATCCGTACGCGCCCTCGTACGCGGTCGGCTCCTCGCTCCACAGCGCGCGCATCAGCGCCATCCGGTCCCGCACCAGCTCCCGTCGCGTCCGCCACTCGACGCCGTGGTCGGCGGCCTCCTCCACGTTCCAGCCGAAGCCGAGGCCGAGGGTGAGCCGGCCGCCGGAGAGGTGGTCGACGGTGGCGATCTGCTTGGCGAGGTCGATCGGGTCGTGCTGGGCGACGAGGGTGATGCCGGTGCCGAGGCCGAGGCGCTCGGTGACGGCGGCGGCCTGGCCGAGCGCGACGAACGGGTCGAGGGTACGGCCGTACTCGCGGGGCAGTTCGCCGCCCGCCGGGTACGGGGTGGTCCGCTCCACGGGGATGTGCGTGTGCTCGGGCACGTAGAGCCCGGCGAACCCGCGCTGTTCCAGCTCACGGGCGAGGCGGGTCGGGGTGATCGTCTCGTCGGTGAGGAAGATCGTTACGGCGATGCGCATGGCGGGCCTTTCGGTGCCGGTTCCTCTGTGTTCATCTGGGCCGGTTCATCTGTACCGGGAGAAGAGGCCGGTGTCCATACCGACCGGTCGGCATTGATCGCATTCCGAAGAGGGTGACTTCGTGACGGACACGCATGACAACCCTGTGGCACGCCGGACGGTGTTGGCGACGGGCACCGCCGCCGCGCTTACCTTGGGCAACGTGAGCTTCGCAGCCGCCGAAGGACAGCCGGGGTCGAGGACGGTACGCGGCACCCTGCCGCCCGGCTCCCCCGACTTCGTGTACGTCCCGGTCGACGTGCCGCCGGGCGTACGGGAGCTGAGGGTGTCGTACACCTACGACCGCCCCGCCGTCCCGGCCGGCACCCCCGGCAACGCGCTCGACATCGGCCTCTTCGACGAGCGCGGCACCGAGCTGGGCGGGGCGGGCTTCCGGGGCTGGTCGGGCGGCGCGCGCACGGAGTTCTTCGTCCGGGCGGACGAGGCGACGCCCGGCTATGTCGCGGGCCCGGTCCACGAGGGCCGGTGGCACATCGCGCTCGGCCCCTACACGGTGGCGCCGCAGGGACTGACGTACGAGATCACGGTCACGCTGACCCACGGCGAACCGGGGCCCGCCGTGCCGCCCTCCTACCCGCCGTCCCGTGCCGCGGGCCGGGGCCGGGCCTGGTACCGGGGCGACTGCCACCTGCACTCCTGGTACTCCGACGGCCGCCGCACCCCGGCGGAGATCGGCGCCCTCGCCCGGGCGGCGGGCCTGGACTTCGTCAACACCTCCGAGCACAACACGCACGCGGGCCACGGGGCGTGGGCGGACGTGGCCGGCGACGATCTGCTGGTGCTGCTCGGCGAGGAGATCACCACCCGCAACGGCCATGTCCTGGCGGTCGGCACGGCACCCGGCACCTTCGTGGACTGGCGCTACCGGGCCCGCGACGGCCGGTTCGCCCGCTTCGCGCGCCGCATCCGCCACGCGGGCGGCCTGGTGATCCCGGCCCATCCGCACGCCACCTGCATCGGCTGCTCCTGGAAGTTCGGCTTCGGGGAGGCGGACGCGGTGGAGGTGTGGAACGGGCCCTACACCCCGGACGACGAGGTGACGCTGGCGGAGTGGGACGCGACCCTGCGGGGCGGCTCGGCGCGGTGGCTTCCGGCGGTGGGCAACAGTGACGCCCACCGGGACCCGGACGTCGTGGGCCTGCCCCAGACCGTGGTCCTCGCGGACGCCCTCACCCGGGAGGCGATCCAGGAGGGCATCCGGGCGGGCCGGGTGTACGTGGCGGAGTCGAGCGCGGTGTCGCTGTCCTTCACGGTGACGGACGGCAGAGGCGAGCGGGCGGGCATCGGCGAGCGGCTGCGGGTGGACGCCGACACCCCGGTGACGGTCCGTCTGGAGACGACGGGCGCCCCGCGCTGCACGGTCCGCTTCGTGACCGACGAGGGGGTGGTGTTCACGAGCGCCCCGCTGCCGGTGTCGGGGGCGGGCGTCGTGGAGTGGCGTACGACCCCGGCGTACGCGGCGTACGTACGGGCCGAGGTACGGCACGAGGTGGCGGCGGGGCCGCTGCCGGGGGCGTTGGCCGCGTTCACGAATCCGGTGTTCCTGGGGTTCCCGGGGAGGTGAGGGGCGCCGGACGGGTGCGGTGCCGCCCGCGATGTCAGTGGGGTGAGGGACAGTTGGCCCCATGACGGACGAACGCTACTCCCGGCCGGCGGCCCAGCTCCTTCCCGAGGAGGCGGCCCGGCGATGGACGGCGCTGCTGCGCCCGTGCCTGCGCCTTCGCCGTGCCACCGAGGGCGAGCGGACCGTGGCGGTGCTCGGCGGAACCCCGGATCTTCCGGCGGGGACGGGCTGGCCCGAGTCGCCCGACGCCGGGCCCCTGTCCTTCGTGGCGTCGGTGCGGTGCGGGACACCGGTGTTCGCGGGGCTCCCGCCGACCGGAACCCTGCTGTTCTTCTACGCCGACGACCCGGAGGCGGTTGCTGCGGCCCGGGTGCTGTACATCCCGGAGGGCACGCCGGTCTCCCCCGCGCCCCCGCCCCCGGGCCTGGAGGTGTCCCCTCCGGTGGAGCTCACCGCGGAGGCCGAGGAGAGCGCCCCCGACCTGTGGCTCCCCGGCTCCCGGGAGGCCCTGCTGGGCGACGCCGACCGCCCCTGGCCCCACCCCCGCGAAACTCCGGCCGAACTCCGCCTGTTCCTCCGCGCCTTCGCCCGCCTGCGCACCCGGATCGGCCACCAGCTCGGGGGCCACCCGGTACCGGTCCAGGGCCCGGTGGAGTACGAGGTGGCGGACGGGGACCAGGACACCGGCCGCTGGCTCCTGCTGGCCCAGTTCGACAGCGACACCGACGCGGGGACCAGCTGGGCCGACGGGGGCACGCTCTACTGGCTGATCCGCCCGGAGGACCTGACCGCCCACCGCTTCGACAGGGCCCGGTTCACGGTGCAGTGCTAGGCAGAACTGCCGGAACCCGGCAAGGAGGGGCCGCTTCCGGCTGCCGACCGCCCGCCTTGTCTGCCTGGTCCTGACGGGAAGAGGCTGTGCCGGAGGGCCGTATTACCGAGGACGAAACCGGGGGACGCCGAAAGTGTCGAGAACAAGACTCCGGGGCGCGCTGCTGCTGACGCTGTCCCCGATCCCGGCCGTGGCCGCCTACTTCATCTTCACCCTCTGGCTCCCGCACGACATGGCGCGCTACCGGGACTATGTGAGGGCGGAACCCTGCGCCGCGGGGACGTCACCGCGGGAGCACGAGGACTGCCTGCGCGAGGCCACCTTCACCGTCGACAGGACGAAGATCAAGGACGGCGGCAGGAACAGCACCTACGAGGCAACGCTGTCCGGGGCGCCCTACTGGAACGGCGTGCTGTCCTTCGGCGACCCGACCCCGCTGCTGTCCCGCCTCGAACCGGGCGACCAGGTCACCGGCACGGTCTGGCGCGGCGACATCATGGCGCTCAGCCGCGACGGCGTCCGCCAGAAGTCCGCCGACGAACCCCGCGACGAACCCCAGATGCCCGCCGCCCTCGGCACCTTCGCCGCCCTCCTCGCCGCCCTGACCCTCGCCATCGGCACGGCCCGCCTGACCCAACCCCACCCCCCGCACCCGCTCCCCTGGCGCGGCTTCGGCAAACCCCTGCTGATCACCCTCTCGATCGCCTGCCCCGTCCTGGGCCTGCTCGGGGCGTGGTGGAACATCCCCTGGTGGCTCCTCCCGACGGTCCTCGTACCGCTCATGAGCTACACGGCATGGGAGGTCGAGCGCTATCCCCGCCGCCGCCCGAAGCCCACGGCTCCCGCCTGAGGGCGCCCTCCCCCGCCCCGACCCGGTCAGGCCGAAACGGAGTGCACCGACGCCCTCCTGACCCCGGTTCCGGTCTCGAAGCGGTAGATGATCTTCCCGTCGAACTCCTCGAAGCCCAGCTCCCGGTAGAAGGCGCGGGCGCCGTCGTTCTCGCTGTCGGTCATCCACTCCAGACGGCTGCATCCCGGCCGCTGCTCGGCGATCTCCTGGAGGCGCCTCATCAGCAGCTTGCCGACGCCCTGCCGGCGGAGGGAGTCACGGACGTAGAGCTCCTTCAGGAAGAGCGAGTGGGAGGATCCCGCGGCCGGCCACAGAAACGAATAGGCGGCCATGCCGACGAGATCGCCCCGGCCGTCCACCACCAGCAGCGCCGAGGCCAGCGGTGGAGAACCGAACAGGGCCTGTTTGATCTGTGACCGGCGCTCCTCCAGGGGCTGGATCTCGGTCGCCCCGTAGAAGCGCTCGATCTCTTCGATCAGCACGGCCAGTGCCGAGAGGTCACCCGCGCGGGCGGGGCGGATGGTGGTGTTCATACGAGGCCCTCCTGTCGTCCTTGTTCCGGGGCGTTGATCCGGTCAACGCGCTCGGCTTCCCCACGGTGCGGATCGCGGGGCCACGAGGGTGACCGCGCCGTCGCCCGCAGGTCCCAGCCGTGGCGGCGCAGCGACCCCTGGACGTGCCCGATGAGGTGCTCCAGATCGGCGCAGTACACCGAGGGGTTTCGGTAGCCGCGGCCGGTGCTGAAGCGGTGCGGGAGGTAGCCCCCGCCGCAGACCTCGACCAGAGCGCAGGAACGGCACTGTTCGGCGAGCGCATCCTTGCCGAGCCGCCTGTGCCGGAGCTTTGGGTGGCGGGCCGCCTCGTCGAGGGTCGAGCCGAAGACGTCGAGCCCCAGCCAGGAGGCGCCCTCCTCGACGGACCGCAGGGTGTCCACGCCCTCGATGGACCCGTCGGACTCGATCACCACGGTCGTGGGCGGCGCCAGCCCGAGGGACTCCACGGACCCCCGGACGCCCACACTGAGCGCGGCGATGTCCTCCAGCACGCGGATGCCGTGCCGGTACCCCGGCCGGGCGAGCCAGGCGTCGTAGACACCGCTCAGCCAGATCCCGTATTCGGGCAGCGACGGGTCGTTGCGTGGCGGCGGGGCGTCGTGCGTGGCGTGCGGGAGGCCGAAATCGATGAGGGGTGGCTGAAAAGCGGCGAGGTGGTCATGCACCTCCTCGGGGTCGAAGGCCAGGTCGACGACGGCGAGGAGTCCCGCGAACAGGTGCGGGCGGGTCCGCAGCAGTCGGATGCCGCGTTCGGCGGCGGCCGCGGTGGAGCGGGAGGTACGGGTCAGCCGGTGCCGGTCGTTGGCGTGTGGCGGCCCGTCGAGGCTCACCCCCACGCGGACGTCGAACTCCTCGAAGAGGTCGAGCCAGCCCTCCGTGAGCAGGGTGCCGTTGGTCTGCACCTCGAAGCGGACCTCGGGGCCCGCCGCGGTGCGGATCTCCTCGCGGAGCGCGGTCAGGAGGGCATGCGTGTGCCGTCGGCCGGCGAGCAGCGGTTCACCCCCGTGCAGGACGACGTCGACCGTCGGCAGGCCATGGGCGATCGCGTGCTCACGGATCCTTTCCCCGGCCGCCCTGGCGACCTCCACGCCCATCCGGGCGGGCAGTCTCCGCCAGGCCTGGTCGGGGGCGTGGAAGACGTAGCAGTAGTCGCAGTCGATGTTGCAGCGGTTCGCCGACTTGAGGACGTACGTGCGGAAGGGAACGGGCGGGAGCGTCATCGGCCGACGCTCTGCTACCGGGGGAGCGGCCGGGTGAGGGACGCCTGGTGGCCGCCTTCGCCGACCTGCTCCGGCGACGCCTGCTCCACTGCCAGACGGTGCCGGACACGCGTGGCGACACGCTCCAGAACCGAGGTGGGACCGACCGGACCGGGGTCGCCCGCTTCGCCGTGCACAGCCGTCGGAACCCTGTCCAAGCCCATCCAACGCCCCCCTGAGCATCGGTAGTTGAAAGATCAAATTAGACTCAAGGTACCAGCATCCGCAGCACGGCCGGGAGCCCCGAACCAGCCACTCTCCGCGATATTACGCGCACGTTACGTGTTCAGTATGCGCTTTCCGCACGCAACCGCTCCACCGCCTCCGCCGCCGCGCTCAGCCCCAACTCCCGGTACACGGAAGCCGCCTCACCCCACGACGCCTCGGCCACAGCACTCCCACCGGCCGCCCGCGCACAGCGCCCGACACCCTCCAGCGCCCTGGCCTCCTCCAGCGGGCAGCGCACCTCCCGGGCCAGCCGCAGCGCCCGCTCGAAACGCCTCCGCCCGGCCCCCGGATCGCCCGCCGCGCACAGCAGCGCTCCCCAGTGGTTGAGCACCTCCGCCTCGGCGCACCGGTCGCCCAGCTCGCGGGCGAGCCCGACACTGCGCCGGAACGCCTCCTCGGCTCCGTCCCGGTCACCGGCCCCGCCGCGTGCCGCGCCCAGCTCGCTCAGCGCCGCGGCCTCACCGCCCCGGCTGCCGAGGTCGCCGTAGACGACCAGGGCCTCCTCCAGCCGGCGCACCGCCTCCGGGAGGTTCCCGCCGAGGCAGTCGAGGGCCCCCAGGTGCCGGACGCTGTTGGCCCGCCCGAACCGGTCGCCCAGTTCGGTGTAGTGCTCCAACGCACGCGTGTGGGCCTCCCGTGCGTCGGCGAGGTCTCCGGTGATACGCCGGACCACGCCGAGTTCGTTGAGGGCGTACGCCTGGTGGACGCGGTCGTCGAGGCGGCGGTAGATCTCGAACGCCTCCTGGTGGCGCCGCGCCGCCAGCTCGTACTCGCCCTTCAGACAGTGCACGACCCCCAGATCGCGCAGCGAGTTGGCCTCGCCGTACCGGTCGCCGAGCTCCCGGTAGACGGCCAGCGCCTCGGACTGGGCCTCGACGGCCCGGTCGAACCGGCTCGTCTGCCGGCGGACCATACCGAGGTCCGCGAGCGCGTTCGCCTGCCCCAGCCGGTCCCCCAGGTCGCGGTAGATGGCCAGCGCCTCGGTCTGGGCCCGCGCCGCGGCCTCGTTGTCCGCGGTCAGGTACCAGACGATCCCCGCCTGGTTCAGGGCGTCGGCCCGGCCCTTGCGGTCCCCGACCTCGTCGTACCGCCGCGCGGCCTCGTCCAGCGCCTCGGTCGCCTCGCCGTACGCGGCCATGAAGCGCCGTACGACACCGAGTTCGGCCAGCGCCCCGGCCAGGGCCCGTGAGTCACCGGTGCGCCGCGCCGCCTCGGCGGCCGTCCGGTGCAGGCCCACCGCCTGGTCCCAGGGGCCCGCCTGCCGCAGGAAGGGAGCCATCGCCGCGGCCAGCCCGATCACCAGGTCGTGCAGGGAGAGGTTGTTCGCCTGCTCGATGCAGGACAGCACGTTGGCCCGCTCGCTCTCCAGCCATCCGACGGCCGCCGTACGCGAACCCATCGCGGGCGTCTCCAGGTCCCCGGCCGCCTCGGGCGGCAGGGGCGCGGCCGCTCCGCTGCGGACGATGTACGTGTTCGCAGCGGCGAGAGCGGCCAGGTAGTACAGACATACGCGATGGACGGCCTGAACCTGTTCCATGCTGCCTCCCTCGTCCCCGAGGCGACCGGCGTAGTCGCGCAGAAGGTCGTGAAGCCGGTAGCGGCTCCCCGGGTGTTCGTCGATCAGGTGGTCGTCGTAGAGCGCCTCGAGATGCCCTCGCGCCTCGGCGACGGACGCCGAGGCCAGCGCGGCACCGGCATACTCCGATATGTCTGTACCCGGGTAGAAACCCAGGCTCCTGAAGAAGCCCTGCCGCGCCTGCGGCAGATCCCGGTACGACAGCTCGAAGGCGGCGACGAGCGCCCGCTCCCCGGCCCGGAACTCACCCAGCCGGTCCCGGGCCGCCGTGAGCCGGTCCAGCAGATCCCCCGCGCTCCAGGCCGGATGGTGCCGGAGCCGGGCCGCCAGCAGGGACACCCCGAGCGGCAGATAGCCGCAGGCCCGGACCAGTTCCTCGACGACCGGCCGCCCGAGCACGTCGAGCGGACGGCCGCTCAGCCGGACGAACAGATCGACGGCGTGCGCGGGCGGCAGCGCCACCACGGGCAGCACGACCTCCTCGTGCACGGCCAGCCGCTTACGGCTGGTGACGAGCACCAGGCACTCGCTCCCGCCCGGCAGCAACGGCTCCAACTGCCCGTAACTGGCCGCGTTGTCGAGGATGAGCAGCGCTCTGCGGCCGGCGAGGTGACTGCGCCACATCGCCGCCCGCGCCTGTGTGACGGCGCCCATGTCGTCCCCGACCGGGATCTGCTGCGTGGGCACTCCGGCCGCCGCCAGCAGGGAGGCCAGCGCCTCGCCGGGGTGGACCGGGCTCTGGCCCGAGGTGTGCCCGTTGAGATTCACGAACAGCTGCCCGTCGGGGAAGCGTTCCGAGAGGAGGTGCCCGGCGTGCACGGCGAAGGTGGTCTTCCCGACCCCGGGCATGCCGTCGATGACATGGACCGCGAGCGACTCGCCGTTCTCCTGCGCGGCCCGCACCGACTCCACCAGCCTGCGCAGTTCGTCGGACCGGTTGGTGAACGCGGTCGCGTCCCTGGGCAGCGAGCGCAGGACCAGGGCGGCGCCGGGCGGCCCCACCGGATCGTCCGGCCGAGGCTGCTGCGTCGCCGCCGGATCCGGTGTCTCCGACAGCCGCGCGAGCAGCATGGTCAGCCCCACCAGGGCCACGCCCAGCGCGGCGAACGACAACCACGCGTGCCGCTGGATCCAGCCGAGGGCGCCCGGCCAACGCGCCTCGTCGGAGACCGCGTTGGTGACGAGCCCTATCAACATCGTGATGATCGCGCCGCCACCCGCGACCGCGGCGACGGCGGCCCCTCGGCGCAGTCTCATACGGCACCTGGAACCGACCCGGCCACGAAGGCCACCCCCCGAATCCGACTCCCCGACCCGTCAAGCGGACCAGCCCCGCCGACCCGGGTCAAGGGCGCCCTCCCGGCCATACGGCGGGAAGGACCGCGGGTACATGGTCGCCGCGCTCAACGCCTGGGCGAAGAAGTTCCAGTCGTGTCCCTACGTCGGAATGAACGCCGGCCACCAGGGCGGAACGTTCCCCGGGCAGGACGGGGCGGGGTAGGAGTCGACCATGCCGATCCAGGTCACCACGAACCAGGTGAACCACACCGTGCAGACGACTCCGGCGGTCAGCGCCGGCCCGGGGTGACGTCGTCCGAGGGTGCCGAGCAGGACGACCCAGGGGACGGCCGCCGCGATCCAGAGGAGCGGGGCGAGAAGGAGCAACGTCATGCTGTCGGCCGCCGCGTTGGCACCGATGCCGCAGTCGGCCCACACCCGCCCGATGACCACGACGCAGACCAGCGACGTCAGCCCACCGACGACGACGCCGGGCACGGTCCCCCTCATCCCCCGTCCCCTCGGTGTTCTCGGTGGTGGTCCTCCCGAGAGAGCCGCATGACGTGGACCGGCTGTCCATGGGCGGGGACGCGGGTGGTTCGGTCGAACTTCAGGCCGAGCTTGGTCATGACCCGCGTCGAGGCGTGGTTGTCGACATGGCAGACGCTGACGACGTGATCCAGACCCACCTCGTCGAAGGCGAACGCCAGGACCTCCCGGGCCGCCTCCGTGGCATGGCCCCGCCCCCAGGAGCGGCGCCGGAGCCGCCATCCGATCTCCACCGCCGGCATGATCTCGGGGAGGAAGGCCGGAACGGCCAGTCCCACCCAGCCGATCAGCTCGCCGGTCGCGATGTCCTCGGCGGCGAACAGGCCGTATCCACGCTCGTCCCAGGCTGCCCGCACCCGGCCCAGCGCCGCGGCGGTCTGCTCACGGGTGCCGGGTGAGCCGTCACCGATGTACCGCATGACGTCCGGATCCGCGTCCATCTCCGCGAGGGGCTCCAGGTCGGCGTCCCGCCATTGCCGCAGCCACAGCCGCTCGGTGCGGCGCTCCGGGTGTCGTATGGGCACGGGGTCCTTCCCTTCCGTGATCAGGGTGTGGTGCGGACGGCGGTGAGGGCCTGGTCGTACGTCGCGGTGACGTCCGTGGTGCCTGCGGTTCTGACCCAGAGTTCGGTTGCCGTGTCGAAGCAGGCGAAGGCGGTGGCGATGACGGCCAGGGCGCGGGGGTCGGGGAGCGGGCCGTGGGGGATGCCCATGCGGGCTTCGACGGCGGGGACCAGGGCGGCCTGCCAGCGGAGGCGCTTCTCGAGGGAACGGGCGCGCAGGGACGGGGTGTTGAGGATCAGGGTGCTGATCTGGAGGACGCGTTCGGGGGTGTGGTCGGCGCCCAGGATCGCCGAGAAGCCGGCGCGCAGGGCGTCCCAGGGGGAGGCGTCGGCGGGCTGGGCGTCGACCGTTTTCCTCAGGAGTTCGCCCAGCGCCTCCTGGTCCCCGCAGACCAGGTCCTCCTTGGTGCCGAAGTAACGGAAGAGGGACCGCTGCGAGATGCCGGCCTCCTTGGCGATCTGGGCGATCGTCGTCTCGTCGTAGCCCCGCTCGGCGAACAGCCTCAACGCCGTGTCCAGGATCGCGGCGACGGCGACCTGGCGCGAGCGGTCCCACAGCGTCGGCGGCGTCTGCGGCGGCGGACTCGGATTACCCATGCGGCCAAGATATCGAGCAACCCCTGCGGGCAGTCATGATTTTCCTGGCAGTGACTGCCAACCTGGCGTACGGTGCCGGAACCGTGTTCGTGAAAGGGGTATCGCATGTCCGAGGTCGACTATCGCGGCCAGACCACGCTGATCACCGGCGCCAGTTCCGGCATCGGGGCGGAGTTCGCCCGGCAGCTCGCCGCGCGGGGGTCGGGTCTGGTGCTCGTGGCGCGGCGGCGGGAGCGGCTGGAGGCGCTGGCGGCCGAACTCGTCTCCGCGTACGGCGTCGACGTCGTCCCCCTCCCGTTCGATCTGGGGCGGCCCCTGGCCGGCGAGGCGCTCGCGGCCGAGGTCGGCCGGAGGGGGCTGGCGGTGACCGGTCTGGTGAACAACGCCGGCTTCGGGACGTACGGCCCCTTCCACCGGGAGGATCCCCAGCGGCTGCGCGAGGAGATCGCCCTCGATGTGACGGCGGTGGTCGACGTCAGCCGTGCGTTCATCGAGCGGCTGCGGGACGCGGGGCGGGGGGTACTCGTCAACGTCGCGAGCATGGCCGCATACCAGCCGGATCCGCAGATGGCCGTCTACGGGGCGACCAAGGCGTTCGTGCTGAGCTTCACCGAGGCGCTGTGGTACGAGTCGCGGGGGACGGGATTGCGGGTGATCGCCGTGTCGCCCGGCGCGACCCGGACCGAGTTCTTCGACGTCGTCGGCACCCTGGACGCGGCGGGCGGCACCAGGCTGAGCGAACCCGGTGACGTGGTCCGCGACGCGCTCCGTGCGCTGGACCGCCGCAACCCGCCGCCGAGCGTGGTCTCCGGGCGCCTCAATCACGCCATGACGGTGGCGGGGCGGCTGGTCGGCCGACGGCAGCTGGTGAACGCGGTCGGCCGCATGACCTCGCCCACCCGTTCGGTCGGCTGACCAGGCGCATTGACCGCCTGCCGTCTACTCTCGGCCCGTGGGACAGCCCGAGCAGCGCGCCGAGGGCGCGGGACCGTTCACGACCCGGCTCACCTGGCGGCCTCCCGGTGGCGGCACCGCCGTATGGGAGTCGCGGCCCGCGCGGCGGCAGGGCGTGATCGCCGTCCGCGCGCCGGGTGCGCCGACCGGCAGCCGCACCAGCGCCGACGCGGTCGCCGTCCGCCGGCTGCGCCTGCTCAACGCCGTCGCCGCGACCGCCTTCGTCATCGGCGGTGCGCTCTTCGCGCTCGGCGCGGGTGTCGCCCAGTTCGGCTCCGGGGACGCCACCACCTGCGCGTCGATCTACTTCGCCGGGGGCCTCTTCTTCAACACCGGCGGTTTCGTCTCCCTCCTCCAGGTCGTCAACGCGCCCCGCCACGTCCCCGGCGGCGAGGGCCGGCTGGTCACTCCCGCCTGGCGCTGGTGGAGTTACGAGCCCACCCGCATCGACTGGCTGAGCCTGTTCGTCCTCTTCGTCGGCACCCTCGTCTTCGGCGTCAACCTGCTGGACTCCTTCCTCCAGGGCCTGAGCGTCCAGCAGGTGAACCGGCTGATCTGGGTGCCGGACGTGATCGGCTGCATGCTCTTCCTGATCTCCGGCCACCTCGCCGTCACCGAGATCTGCCACAGCCACCGTCCCTGCCTGCGCTGCCGCAGCCTCGGCTGGTGGATCGTCGCCGTGAACCAGTTCGGCTCCGTCCTCTTCATGATCTCGGCGATCGCCGCCTACACCCGCCCCGCGACGGACAGCCTGGTCAACGCGGACATCGCGAACTGGGGGACGCTCCTGGGCGCGGCCTGCTTCTGCTTCGGCGGCGTCCTCCAGCTCTTCGAGCGCCCCTGACACCGACGTGGGGGTACTTCGAGGACTCAGTCCACCACCTGCGGATCACGAAAGTAGTAGACGACGGTCACTCCCATGCCTTGGGTGTGTGTATAGACGACCGTGATCGCCTCGGCCGAGTCACGGGCGAGAGGGGTCGTATACGTGTACTCGACGGACGGCGGCCGCCAGCCGGGGATCTCTCGGCCCACCGCCGGGTCGCGTCCGATCGCCAGGAGCGCATCCCGGACGACCTCCCGCTCCCCTTCGGTCAGCTCACCGAACGCCTTCTTCGCGGGCTCGGCCTCCTCCAGAGGGACATCGTTCACGCCCTGCCGCCTCCGCCGCGCGCGTCCTCCAGAGCGGTCATGATCTCCGGCGAGTTCCTGATCAGGATCCGGTGCCGGTAGGCCCGTACCACCGCCGCCGCGCCCGCGAAATCATTGGTCGGAGCGGCTCCTATGGCGGCGGCCAGCTCCTGCTCGAAGCGCTCCCGGTCACCCGGGAAGCCGTAGCGGCTGAGCGCACTGCGCAGATCGTCCACGGTCCGGATCTCCGGGAGAGGCATCGCTCCCCAGTCCTGCTCGGGCTGTGCGCTCATCGTCTGCTCCTGGTGAACGGGGCATTGCTCCACTTCCAGTATGGCGCCGGCCGACCGGGCCCGGCAGCGCGTACTCACCACGCCACCCCGCGTCCGCAGTCCGCCCACAGCAGCTTGCCGCCCTTCGACGCGCCCAGTTCTCGCAGCACGGACACGCCCACCTCGTCGGCACAGGCCCGCACCAGGTGCAGGCCCCGGCCGCCTTCGGTGTCGGGCGGAGGTACGGCGTCCTTGTCGACGTCGGCCGAGAAGGCGGGCGGGATCCTGGGATCCGTGTCCCATACGGCGACCCTTAGGCGGCCGCCCAGGTCATGGGCGGCGAGGATCAGTCTGAGGGTGCCTCGGGCGATACCCGGTGCGCGTGGATCTCGGGGAAGGTGCAGGGTGTAGTTCCAGGCCGGGCGGGGCGCCTGATCAGTACGCTATCGACCTACCACCTAATACATTTCCCATTTCGGCAATCACATGAGGTATTCGCTCGTGTGAGTGACAACAACGCGCTGCTTTCCAAGGAGAGTTGGCCATTGGCTCCCAAGACCGCCACGAGCGCCCGCCGCCTCCGCCTCGGCACGGAGCTGCGCAGACTCCGGGAGAAGGCGGGGCTGTCCGTCACCGAAGGGGCCCGTCAACTCGGCGTCAGCCAAGCCCAGCTCAGCAACATCGAAGCAAGTCGGTTCGGTGTGAGCGCAGACCGGTTGCGGGCACTCGCACGCATCTACCGCTGCTCCGACACCGCCTACCTCGACGGGCTGATCGAACTGGCCGGTGAGCGGAAGAGCGGCTGGTGGGAGACCTTCCGCGAGGTGCTGCCCGCCGCACTGCTCGACCTGGCCGAAACCGAGCACTACGCCACCGAGCTCCAGGCAGCCAACACGGCGCACGTCCCCGGCCTGCTTCAGCTCGCGGACCACTCTCGCGCCATCTTCGAACTGGCCGTGCCCGAGTTCAGCCGCCGTGAGCTTGAGCTTCGCGTGAACTTCCGGCTCCAGCGCCAAGCCCTGCTGGACCAGGATCCGCCAGTGCCCTACAGGGCAATCGTCCACGAGGCCGCACTCCGCGTGCCCGTGGGCGGGACATCAGTCGCCAAGCGCCAGCTGCGGCACCTCCTGACCCAGAGCGAGCGCGACGGCATCACCATCCAAGTGATCCCCTTCGCGATCGGGGCCTACCCAGGCTCCGGCCAGACCTTCCTCTACGTCCATGGCGCTGTACCGCGGCTGGACACGATCTCCTTGGACCAGTCGCACGGCCCCGCGCTCGTCGACACCGAAGCCGGACTGGACACCTACCGAAATCTGCTGCAACGGATGGAATCCGTGGCGCTGCCCCCGGAAACAACCCGGGACTTCATCCACAACCTGGCCACCGAACTGTGAGAGGACCCGCATGACCGCCTACGCATGGCAGAAGTCGTCCTACTGTGCCCAGGGCGAATCGTGCGTTCACGTCACCGCCGCAGCCCAGAAGTCCTCCTACTGCCAGGAAGGCGAAGCCTGCGTCCACATATCCGCCGACCCCCACCCCCACTCCATCCACCTCACTGAATCCGCGGACCCCTCCCAGACCGTCCTCACCACCACCCCCGCCGCCTTCGCCGCCCTCCTCCTCGCGGGGCGGAAACCGGACGCCCTCCGGCCGCGTCCTCGCCTCTGATCGGATCCGATGTGGAGGGGGCGGTACATGAACGCGGGTCAGCAGACGGAGTTCCATGCCTCGTGCGGGCACTTGATCTCGGCTCCGGCCGACCGGGCCGGGCAGGACGTGCGCTGCCCCCACTGCCACCAGGTGGTTCGGGTCCCGCAGCCCGATGTTCCGTATGCCTCCCCCATCCCCGTACCGGCCAGTGCCGTCGAGCCGGCCGCGCTGACCGCCGTCTATGTGATCGCGCTGCTCGGGGGCCTCGCCGCGGCCTTCTACATCTACTTCCTCGCGTTCGACGACTTCTCCGAGTCCGAGTTGGTCTCGATCACCCCGCTGTGGTTCTTCCCGATCGTTCTCGGGCTGTACGGCTTCGTCTCCCAGCGGCTGCTCCGCCGGATGGCGACAGGGGGCGCGAGGACCCTGAACGAGGCCGCCCGGATGTCGATCGACGTGGCCGGGCACTGGGCGGCCCTGGTCCTCTTTCCGTTCCTGGTGCTGAGGTGGCGCAGCTCGCTGCTCGTGTCGGTGGCGGCGGCGGTCTTCTGGGCCGTGCTGCTGTGGCTCTTCTTCGCGCTCGTCTTTCCGAGCCTCTGAGCTCAGTCCCCGGCCGCCAGATCCGCCACCACCGCCGCATGGTCCGACGGCCACACCCCGTCCACCGGGGCCAGCCCCGCCCGCCGTACGGCGCGGACATGGCCCTCGCCGGACGGGCCCGGTGGGCCCGCGTGGATGTAGTCGATGCGGGCCGGGGGTTCGAGGACGCGGGCCGCGTAGGGGTTCTCGGGGGTCCAGGTCGCCGAGGGGGCGGACGGGTCGGCGTAGTCCCAGGCGTCGTACAGGATCCGGCCCGGGACGGGTGGGGCGGTGCGGATGCCGCCGAAGAGGCGCAGCTCGTCGGAGTCGGGGCGGGCGTTGAAGTCGCCGGTGACGACCGGGGGGTGCGAGGTGTCCCCCGATGACGACCAAACGAACTCCGCCAGTGCCCGCACCTGCTCGCAGCGGACCGCGGACGTGCCCGGCGCCGAGGTCAGGTGGACCGTGAAGAACGGGATGTCGTACGACGGGGTCGCCAGGCGGGTGTACAGGGCCTGGCGGCCGTCCGCCACCTCGGCCGGGGCCGGGAGGAGCAGCGTCCGCCGGTCGGTCACCGGCCAGCGGCTCAGGACCGCGTTGCCTATGTCCACCGTGTCGTCGTCGATGCGCCGGCGCCAGCGTTCGGGGAAGGGGGACGGGGCCCACGCGCAGTGCAGGCCCAGGTCGGCGGCGAGCCACTCCGCGAGGTTCTCGCCGTCCTCCGCCGCCCACACCTCCTGGAGGCCGACCACGTCGGGGCGCAGGTCGCGCAGCACGGCCAGGATCGCCTTCTGCCGCTCGCGCCACGGGCCGAAGCGCCACCAGAGGTTCCAGGTCACGACTCGCACGACAGGCACCCGCTCTCGTCACGACGACGGCATGGGCGACCATTGAAGCAAGTGAAGCCAGTGAAGCAAGTGACGTAGCAGAGCCTCACGCGAAGGAGTCCACCGGCCGATGTCCCGCCCCCACGACCTCCGCTTCCGCGCGACCACCGCCTTCCAGCGCCGTGTCGCCAACCCGCTGATGCGCCGACTGCCGTTCCACACACTTCTGGAGACCACCGGCCGGGTCTCGGGCCGGCCCCGGCGCACCCCGCTGGGCGGCCGGCGGGTCGGTGACGCCTTCTGGCTGGTGTCGGAGTTCGGGGAGCGGTCGCAGTACGTCCGCAACATCAAGGCCGATCCCCGGGTGCGGGTGCGGATGGGCGGGCGCTGGCACACCGGTACGGCCCACCTGCTGCCCGAAGACGACCCGGTGGCGAGGCTGCGCACCCTGCCCAGGGCCAACAGCGCGGCCGTACGGGCCATGGGGACGCAGTTGCTGACCGTGCGGGTGGATCTGGACGGGTGAGGGACGGCGGCAGTGGCGGCAGTGGCCCCCTCGCACCGGGGGCCACTGTCGGCTAGTTCGTCACTTGGCGGGCTTGTAGAACGCGTACGTCGCGGTGTACGGGACGCTGACCTGGTCGGTGCCCGTGCAGGCGGTCGTCGGGGCGACGCCGCCGGTGGTGTTCAGGCGCTGGATGTAGGTGACGCCGGCGAAGGCGCCCGTGCCGCGCGTGGCGGTGGCCTGGAGCAGGAGCTCCGGGATGGTGCCGGTCTTGGGCGAGTTGGCGATCGCGGAGGCGTTCACCGCGCTGCCGTCGACCGTGGAGACCCAGACGGGACCGCGGGAGTGCAGCGCGACGGTGCGGCCTCGCTTGTCGGAGAGGGTGGCGGCGGGCTCCAGGAGCTTCCAGGCGCCGTCGGTGCAGGTGTAGGTCTGCACGCCGCGGGCGGGGTACACACCGGTCAGCTTGTTGCCGTCGGGGACGGCGAGGGCGGCCGGGGCCTTCACGGCGGCCACGGCGGGGGCGGGCTCCGTGGCGGCGGCGTTGCCCGCCGTGGTGCCCAGGAAGATGCCGGCGGCTGCGGTGGCGGCAGCCGTGGTGGTGAGAACGAGACGCTTGGCGTGCTTCAAGTGGACTCTCCGCAAAGGTTTCTGAGTCTGTGACACGGGTAGACCGAACCGATGGGCTGTCCGAGTCACCCTGGGCCGGGACGCTACGGCTCCTTGTGCGGATTCCACGGCCATGTGGCCGGATTCTGACCTCCTGCACCCCGTTGTCTGCACGCCCGGGACACCCCCCGTGGCGCCAAAGGGCACCTCACCCCGGCCAGACGATCGCCTGCACCTCGCCGCCCGCGGTCGACGCGGCGGCGAGGTGCGGGCGACACCGGCCCATGCCCGGGCCTCTCGCCCGCCTCTCAGTCGCGCCGGATCAGCTCGGGATCGATTCGGCGCCCCACCAACGGGAGCGACCCCATCGCGGCCGCCGCCACGACGCCCGTCGCGGCGAGCGTCAGCAGCGGTATGCCCTCCACGTCCCAGCGGACCGCGCCGCCGCCGGTGATCAGATAGCTGGACTCGGCGAGCTTGCCCGTCACGAGGGCCAGGACGAGGCCGAGACTCAGCGGCAGCACGACCTGGGCGCACTGCACCGCCCGCATGGTTCTCGCCCGGGCGCCGATCAGTGTGACGGCGGTGACCTGTGCACGGCGTTCGACGGCCCGGTCGGTGACGGACACCAGGAACGCGGCCACCCCGATGACCAGGCCCATGATCATGCCCAGGGCCAGCAGGGTCTCGACCACGGAGATCTGCTCCAGCCCCTGGATGTTCAGTCCGACCAGCTCGACTTCGGCTATCGGGACGACGGCCGCGATCCCGTTGAGGACGGCGCGCACCCGTCCCGGATCGGAGCTGCCGGCGAGGAGGAGGTGCGCGTCGCGCGGGCGGGCGTCGGCGGGCAGTGCTGACGGCGGGACGAGGAGCGTCGCGTTCCCGACCGCCGACCCGGAATACCCGCTGTAGACGATCTGCCCCGTGGGCACGGCGATGTTCAGCTTCTTGTCCTGCCCGGTGTCCGCGCGGAAGCGGAAGGGGAACGACGTACCGGATTCCAGGCCGGACCCCACGCTCGAGTTGGGGTCGACGAGCCGCAGCACCTTGCCGTCCACGCAGCCCTTGGTGCGCAGCGTCATCCGTTCCAGCTGAGCGCAGGTGGCCACCAGGGCCGTGGGCGAGGAGAGGACGGCGTCGGGCTGTGGAGCGTCGAGGTCGACCCACGAGTCCATCAGGACGGCGTGCGCGCTGACCCCGGGCACCTGGGTGAGGTCCCGCTGTTGCTGCTCGCCGAGCTTCGACAGGGGCAGCGAGTAGTCCTGTACGGGGCCGGACGGGCGGGTGACCTGTTCCAGCTGGATGAGGACGCCTTGGGCGAGCGAGGCGGCGTAGACAAGCAGGACGAGGCCGGTGACGACCCGCATCGTGCTGCCCGGCTCGGCCTCGTTGCGCCGCATCGCCAGGTTGAGCGTCAGGGACTGCGTGGTCCGCGCCACTCGCCTCGCCAGCGCGTACGACAGCAGCGGCAGGGTCAGTACGAGTCCGACGCCGGTCAGGACGACGCCGGCGACCACCAGCAGCGCGTTCACACCGAGGCTGGAGGCGGGATGCCCCATCAGGCCGGTGGCGCAGAAGCCGCACACGATCCCCAGGCCGCTGAGCAGCAGCAGGCCGACCCACTTGGACGGGGGACGCGGTACCGCCGTACGACGCACCGCGAGCGGGTTGGCGGTCGCGTCGCGCGCGCTCTTGCGGCCGACGAACCAGGCGAGGGCCGGGCAGCCGATCAGGCAGATCGCGACGGTGGTCGTGGACGGGGCGCCGTCGCCCGGATACCACCTCAGTCCGGGCAGTCCGGCCCGGGACATCACCTGGTTCAGCACCCAGTACTCACCAAGTCCCAGCACCGCGCCGAGCAGCGCAGCGACGACGGTCTCGGCGGCGTTCACACGCTGGGTGCCCCTGCTGCTCAGGCCGAGCAGCCGCAGGGCCGCGAGACGGCGCATCCGGCTGGCGGCGGACAGCCGGGCGCAGACGGACAGGAAGATGCCCAGGGGCAGCAGGACCAGCGTGGCCAGGGCGAACCGGACATCGGTGAGGGTGGAGGGGTCGACGGCAGGGAACGGGGCGTAGCTGTACCCGAACCCCTTCAGGGTGCGGCCCTCGTCCGCGATCTTCGCCCGCTCGGTACCGACGTAGGCGTACAGCTCGTCGGGGTGGGCGAGTCCGGCGGGGCCGATCACGCCGGACTCGCGGCCCGGCAGCAGAGCCTTGACGGCAGGTGCCTCGCGCAGCAGTTCGTGCACCCGTGGGGAGACGAACACCTCGCCGGGGGAAGGCAGTTCGCTCAGTCCGGGAGGGATGGGGTGCGCGCCCCCGATGCCGTCGGCGACGAACACACGGGTGAAGGGGTGGGAGCCGTAGGCATCGTCGCGTTGCAGGACGAGTGTGCCGTCCGCCGGGCCCTTCGCGGAGGTGACGGGCTGCCGTGCGGCGGCGCGCGCGTCGTGGGCATGGAGGATCGCCGGGACGGTGAGGACGAGGGCGAGGCAGCACACCCCGATGGAGCCACCGGCCGCCATGAGGAGGAAACGTATGCGGTTGCCCCGTCCCGAGCCGAACAGCAGGCGCAGACCGAGCAGGAATTCGGTCACCCTGCACCCCGTGGGCCGAGAACACCGTCGGACATCGTGTAGTGGGTGTCCGCCTGCGCCGCGATGGCGTGGTCGTGGGTGACCAGGATGACGGCCGTGCCCTGCGAGCGGGCCAGGTCGAGGAACTCCTTGAGTACGGCGGATGCATTGGCGCTGTCGAGCGACCCGGTGGGTTCGTCCGCGAAGACGATCGCGGGCCGGTGGACCAGGGAACGAGCGACGGCCACGCGCTGGCTCTGCCCGCCGGAGACCTGTCCGGGGCGGCGTCCGCGCAGGTCGCCGAGGCCGAGCCGGTCGAGCACCTCGCCGGCAGCCGCGAGGGCCGGTGCCTTGCGCCGGCCGGCGAGACGCAGCGGCAGGGCGGTGTTCTCCTCGATGGTGAGTTCGGGAAGCAGTTCCCCGTACTGGAAGACGAATCCGAAGCGCTCCCGGCGGAGCGTGCTGATCTCGTCGTCGGAGAGGTCCCCGAGGGATCGCCCCTCGAACCTCACCTGACCGCGCGTGGCGGGCAGGACCCCGGCCAGACAGTAGAGCAGCGATGACTTGCCGGAACCGCTCTGCCCGGTGATCGCCACCACTTCCCCCGGAGAGACCGAGAGATGGGCGTCACGGACGGCGAGCTGACTGCCGTAGGAGAGGTCGACTCCCGCGGCGTTGAGTATTTCTGACATGCTGTCGGCTTCCCCCAAGAAGCGTGCGGGCCCAGGTGTGCACCCCTGGGCCCGCGGACTTGCCTAAGTGTTCGCCTACCTCTGGTAGTGCTTGGTGGGCGAGCAGTTGTCAGGGTTCAGCGAACCCTTGTCACGGCAGACGCGTATGTACGCGTCGTCGGTGTGGAGCGCGGCACCGTCCCAGTTCAGCTGGTCGAAGGAGACGGAGCTGCGCTGCTTGCCGTTGTAGCGGCTCCAGTCGTAGCCCTCGACCCGCACCTGCATGTAGACGTTGTGCCCGTCACCGTTGTCGGTGTCGTTGAGCCGGCCCTTCCACTCGAAGGCGCCGTGGTTCTGCCCTGACGGCCAGAATGCGTACTGGCCCCCCGTGAACGACGCGCCACCTGTGGTGAGCGTCGGAATGGTGTGCCACGAAACCGCCATCGCGGTCCCGGCGCTGAGAGCGAAAATGCCGCCGGCGAGCACGCCAACTGCCAATTTACGCAAGGTTCCTCCCGTTTTTTCTCCCTGGCTGGTCATGGCCGGGGATCGACGGGAGATTAACAGCTGTTAACCGCGAAGACACAGCAAAATTTGATCAAGCCACGACAAGCATGATTTCCGGCCACTCGGCGCCCACCTCACCCCGGCCAGACGATCGCCTGCACCTCGCTGTAGGCGTGCAGCGCGTACGAGCCGACGTCGCGGCCCACGCCGCTCTGCTTGAAGCCGCCGAACGGCGCCTCCATGTTGCGGCCGACGGTGTTGACGCCGACGCCGCCGGCCCGCAGTCGGCGGGCCACGCGGAAGGCGCGGGCCACGTCGCCGGACCAGACGTAGTCGATGAGGCCGTAGTCGCTGTCGTTCGCGAGGGCCACGCCCTCGTCCTCCTCGTCGAAGGGGATGACGACGACCACCGGCCCGAAGATCTCCTCCCGGGCCACGCGCATGTCGTTGGTGCAGTCCGCGAGGAGGGTCGGGCCGATGTAGAACCCGCGGGAGGGGAGTCGGTGCCCCGCCGCATCCCCTCCCAGGACCGTCGCGCCCTCCTTGCGGCCGAGTTCGACGTACGAGTCGACCCGGTCCCGGTGGGCCGCGGAGATCAGCGGACCGACCACCGTGTCCGGCAGCCGAGGGTCCCCCACCTTCAGCCGGGCCGCGTACCCGGCCAGTTGCTCCACCAGCCGCCCGCACACCCCGCGTTGCGCCAGCACCCGTGTCGGGGCCGTGCAGATCTGTCCGCTGTAGAAGGAGAAGGTGGTGCCGATGCCGGCGACCGCCGAGCCGAGGTCCGCGTCGTCGAAGACGAGCGCCGCGCCCTTGCCGCCCAGCTCCATCAGCTGGCGTTTCATCCCGCGCCCGCACACCTCGGCGATCCGCTGCCCGACCGCCGTCGAGCCCGTGAAGCTCACCATGTCCACGTCCGGCGACTCCACGACCGCCTCGCCGACCGCGACCGACCGCCCGGAGACGACGTTCACCACCCCGCGCGGCGCCCCCGCCGCCTCCAGCGCCTCCGCCATCCGGTAGACCGACAGGGGGTCCTGCGGGGCGGGCTTCACCACCACCGTGTTGCCCATCGCCAGCGCGGGGGCGATCTTCCCGGCCGGGTTCGCCCAGGGGTTGTTGTACGAGGTGATGCAGGCGACGACCCCGACCGGCTGCCGTACGGCGAGCGCGCCCATCACGCCCGCCCTCCCCATCGGCCCGGCCTCGTTGATCTGCGGCGGGATCGCCCACTCGGCGGGCTCCACGCGCGCGTACCGCCGAAAACGGGCCGCGGCCACCCCGACCTGCATCCCGCGCGCGGTACCGGTCGTGGCGCCGGTCTCGGCCTGGGCGAGGGAGGCGTACGGCTCCAGGTGGCCCCGGATGATGTCGGCGGCCCGGCCCAGGACCGCCGCCCGCTCCTCCGGTGCCGTACGGGACCACGGGCCGAAGGCCTCCCGGGCCGCCGCGCAGGCCGCGAGGGCCTGCTCCCGGGAGGCCTCCGGCGCCCCGCCGACGTTCTCCTCGGTGGCCGGGTCGGTCACCTCGTAGTGCCCGCCGTCCGGCTCGACCCACACCCCACCGACGAACAGCCGCTGCCCGTCGCCCCGGCGCACACTCACCACGTCCCTCCCGTCACCCCGGCGCACACTCACCACGTCCCTCCCGTCACCCCGGCGCACACTCACCACGTCCCTCCCGTCACCCCGGCACGCACACAACGCGTCCCTCCCGTCACCCCGGCACGCACACAACGCGTCCCTCCGGTCACCCCGGCACCGACGCACCATGCGCATCCCGGCACCCCGGCCCGCACACACCGCGTCCCTCCCGTCACCCCGGCACCGACGCACCACGCGCACCCCGTCACCCCGGCACCGACGCACCACGCGCACCCCGTCGCCCCGGCCCGCACACCCCACGCGCACCCCGTCGCCCCGCGCGGACGCGGCACGCCCGTCCTGTCGCCCCCGCGGGACCTCACCGGGTGCTCACCGTCTCGGTGTCCCGTCCCGACCGCAGTACCCGCCCCGGCACCACCCCGGTCACCACGTCGTCGCGGATGGCCTCGACCCCGTTGACCCAGACGGCCCGTACGCCCACCGCCCGGGAGTCGAGGCGCGGACTGGCACCCGGCAGGTCGTGCACCAGGGTGGCCTTGCCCGCGTCGATCCGCTCCGGGTCGAACAGGACGAGGTCCGCGTGCCAGCCCTCCCGCACCCGCCCGCGTTCCCGCAGCCCGAACAGCCGCGCCGGGTCGTCGGTCAGCATCTTCACCGCCTGTTCGAGAGTCGCCAGCCGCCGCCCACGGAGACAGTCCCCGAGGAACCGCGTGGTGTACGGCGCCCCGCACATCCGGTCCAGATGCGCGCCGGCGTCGGAGCCGCCGAGCATGACGTCCTCGTGCTGCCAGGCCTCGGCCCGCATCGCCCAGGAGTCGGGGTCGTTGTCGGTGGGCATCGGCCACAGGACCGTGCGCAGTTCGTCGGCCACACAGATCTCGACCAGGCAGGAGAACGGATCCAGCCCCCGCTCCCCGGCGATGTCCTCGACGACCCGCCCGGTGAGCCCCTCGTTGGCCGCGCTGTAGGTGTCGCCGATGACGTACCGCCCGAAGTTGGTCAGCCGCCGGAAGACGCCCGCCTCCCTGGACTCGGCCCGCCGCACCAGCTCGGCCCGCACCTCGGGATCCCCCAGCCGCTCGATCCGCTCCGGCACGGGCAGCCCCAGGACCTCTCCCCACCCGGGGATCAGATTCAGCGCGCAGAACGTGCCGAGGGACATGTTCATCGGCGTGAGGATCGGCATGGTGAGCGCCACCACCCGGCCGCCCGCCTTCCGGGCCCGCTCGCTCGCCACCAGCTGCCGGGGCACCCGCTCCGGCACGGCCGAGTCGATCGTCAGCACGTTCCAGTTCAGGGGCCGCCCGGCCGCCGCGCTCATCTCCACGAACAGATCGATCTCGGCGTCGCTGAACTGGTCCAGACACCCCGCGACGATCGCCTCGATCTGCGTCCCCTCGTGCTCGCCGACGGCCCGGGACAGCGCCAGCAGTTCGTCCGGCCCCGCGTGGCGCGAGGCCACCGGCTGCCCGTCCCCGTCCGAGTGGGTGGACGACTGCGTGGTCGAGAACCCCCAGGCACCGGCGTTCATCGCCTCGTGCAGCAGCCGTACGATCGCCTCCAGCTGCTCGGCGCTCGGCTGCCCCCCGACCGCCTCCGCCCCCATCACGTACCGCCGCAGCGCGCAGTGCCCCACCATGAACCCCGCGTTGACGGCGATCCGCCCCTCCAGAGCGTCCAGATACTCCCCGAACGAACTCCAGCTCCAGGGCGCCCCCTCCTCCAGCGCCACCAGCGACATCCCCTCCACCTTGGACATCATCCGACGGGTGTAGTCGGCGTCGGCGGGACGGGCGGGGTTGAGCGGCGCGAGGGTGAAACCGCAGTTCCCGGCGGCGACCGTGGTCACCCCGTGGTTGAGGGAGGGGGTCGCGTACGGGTCCCAGAACAGCTGGGCGTCGTAGTGGGTGTGGGGGTCGACGAACCCCGGGGCGAGGACGAGTCCGTGAGCGTCCTCGGAGGACCGGGCCTCCTCGGTGACGGTACCCATCACGGCTATACGGCCGTCCCGTATGCCGACGTCCGCGATGAAACCAGGCGCACCGGTCCCGTCAACGACGGTCGCACCTTTGATGACGTGATCGAGCATGGGTTCACCTCTTGGTCTGCGCTGAGTGAAGGCACCTAGGGGCGCGGGCGCGACCAGCCACGACGAACCCGCACCCGCCGACGGCGATCAGGCCGATTGACGGAACCGCGTTGTCCGGTGAACGGGATCCGTGTCGATCTTCGGAATCACGTGCTCACCGATGAGCCGAATCGTCTGCAGCGTCTCCTCCTTCGGCACCCCCACCGGCAACCCGAACGACAACTGATCGGCCCCGGCCTGCTCCCACCGCTTGCACTGCCGCAGCACCTCGTCCGGGTCCCCGCAGATCAGCAGCTCCTCCTCCACGAGCAGCTCCACGAACTCCGGCGTGTACTCGGGCAGCGTCTCCGGCCACTCCGGGAAGCCCTCGGGCCGGGGGAAGGTGTCGTGGTACCGGAACACGAGCGAGGGCAGATAGTGCAGCCCGCCGTTCGTGGCGATGCGGATGGCCTCGTCGTGGGTGGGCGCGCAGATCGCCGTCGTCGTCACCATCACGTTGTCGTTGACGAAGTCCCCGACCGGCTCGGCGTTCACGACCGCCGTCTTGTACTGCTCCAGCACCCACTCCATGTCGGAGACCTTCTGGATGCTGAAGCCGAGCACGCCGAGTCCCTTGTGCGCCGCCATGGCGTACGACGCCGGCGACCCGGCCGCGTACCACATCGCGGGGTGGGACTTCCCGTACGGCTTGGGCAGCACCTTCCGCGGCGGGAGCTGCCAGTGCTTGCCCTGGAAGCCGACGTACTCGTCCTGGAGCCACATCTTGGGGAACTCCGCGATGGTCTCCTCCCAGATCTCCTTGGTGTAGTTCATATCGGTGACGCCCGGTATGAACCCGAGGATCTCGTGGGACCCGGCGCCGCGCCCGCTGCCGAACTCGAAGCGGCCCTCGCTGAGGTGGTCGAGCATGGCGACCTTCTCGGCCACCTTCACGGGGTGGTTGACCTGGGCGAGGGGGTTGAAGATGCCGGAGCCCAGGTGGATGCGGTCCGTCGCGTGGGCGAGGTACCCGAGGAAGACGTCGTTGGCGGAGAGGTGCGAGTACTCCTCCAGGAAGTGGTGCTCCGACGCCCAGGCGTACTTGAAGCCGGACCTGTCCGCCTGGATGACGTACTCGGTCTCCTCCATCAGCGCCTTGTGCTCGGCGAGGGGGTCGGTCTCGGCGCGCTTGCCCACGTATCCCTGTACAAAGAGCCCGAATTCCACGGAGGTTCACCGTCCCATGTCCAGGTGGTCCTGCTGAGTCCTACGACTTTCTGACGTACCGTCAGAAAGGTCAATAGCTGACGGGACGTCAGATGACGCTGACCCCCGCCAGCCACCCCCCGTCGATCACGAACGGCTGCCCGGTGATGTACGAGGACTCCTCCGAGGTGAGGAACAGCGCCAGCCGGGCCACCTCCTCGGCCCGCCCGATCCGGCCCAGCGGCACGAGCTTGCGGTACAGCTGGTCCAGGGCCCGGGTGGTCTCCTCGGGGTCCGCGTCGGGGTCCAGCCGGGCCGGGTTGGACATCGCGGTGTCGATGGCGCCGGGACACACCGCGTTGACCCGGATGCGGCGGGGCGCCAGCTCCAGGGCGGCGACCCGGGTGAGGCCGAGTACGGCGTGCTTGGTCGCCGCGTAGGCGCCGACGGCCGCCATGCCGGTGAGCCCGGTGTAGGAGGCGGTGTTGACGATGGTGCCGCCGTCGGCGAGCTGGGGCGCGACCGTGCGCACCCCCAGGAAACAGCCGACCTGGTTGACCTGGACGACCTGCATGAACTCGTCGAGGGGGGTGTCGACGAGGGCGTTGAAGCGCAGGATCCCGGCGTTGTTGACCAGCCCGTCGAGATGCCCGTACGCCTCCTTGGCGGCCCGTACGGCGGCGGTCCAGTCCTCCTCGCGGCCGACGTCGAGGTGGACGTAGAGCGCGTCGATCTCCTCGGCGAGGGCGCGGCCCTGGTCGTCGAGGACGTCCGCGACGACCACCCGGGCGCCCTCCTCCCGGAACAGCCGGGCCTCCTGTTCGCCCTGTCCGCGCGCGGCGCCGGTGACCAGGACGACCCGGCCGTCGAGTCGTCCGTCGGGTGTTCCGTCGGGTGTTCCGTCGAGCTTGCCCATGTCAGTCTCCTCGGAGCCGGGGGGCCACCTCGGCCCCGAACGCCGTGATCTGGTCGATGAGTTCGGCGCGGTCGCGGCAGCGGAAGCGGACCTGGATCTGGTCCACGCCCATCGCGGCGTAGGCGCCGAGGGACTCGGCGAGGGCCTCGGGGGCGCCGGTGAGGGTGCGCCGGCCGGTGTCCCAGGCGGGGGTGCCGACGTAGAGGGGTTCGGTGATGGCGCCGACCGTGAACGGGGTGCCCTCTTCGAGGCGGTCGCCCCGCAGCCGCCGTATCCGCTCGATCTGGGCGGGCAGCCGGTCCCTGGGATCGCCCTGGGGCAGCCAGCCGTCGCCCTTGAGGGCGGCCCGGCGGACCGCCGCCGGGGAGGAGCCGCCGACCCAGAGCGGCACCCGTGCCTGGGCCGGCCGGGGCCGCTGCCCGAGCCCCTCGAAGTCGTACCGCTTGCCGTGGTGGACCGGGAACTCCTCGGGCCCGAGCGCGGCCCGCAGCGCGTCGATCGTCTCGTCCAGGACGGCGCCCCGGTGCTCGAAGTCGGCCCCGAGCGCCTCGAACTCCTCCCGTACGTGCCCGGCGCCGACCCCGAGGATCAGCCGGCCGCCCGAGAGCGCGTCCAGGGTGGCGTACTGCTTGGCGGTGACGAGGGGGTGGCGCAGGCCGACCACCGCGACATGGCTGAGCAGCCGGACGCGTTCGGTGACGGCGGCGAGGTGGGCGAGGGTGGCCACGGGGTCGTACCAGACCGTGCCCATCGCGTCCGCGAGGCGGCGCGGGATCGCCACGTGGTCGCAGACGGCGAGGTAGGCGAAGCCGGCGCGGTCGGCGGCGCGGGCGAGCGCGACGAGGTCGGCGGGGCCCGCGCCGGCCTCCCAGGGCTCGGCGTACATCGTGGACTGGGACTGGACGGGGAGCTGGATGCCGTAGGAGAGGCGCGGCGGGGGCCCGTCGAGGCTCACCGGGGGCTCCACAGGCCGTCCGGGGTCAGGCCCAGCAGGTCGATGGCGTTGCCGCGCACGATCCGTTCCACGACCTCCGGGTCCAGATGGCCCATCTGCGCCTCGCCGACCTCGCGGGACTTGGGCCAGGTGGAGTCGGAGTGGGGGTAGTCGGTCTCGTAGAGGACGTTGGCGAGGCCGATGGAGTCCAGGTTGCGCAGGCCGAAGGCGTCGTCGAAGAAGCAGCCGTAGACGTGGTCGGCGAAGAGCTCGGACGGGGGCCGGTGGACCTTGTCGGCCACCCCGCCCCACCCGCGGTTCTCCTCCCACACCACGTCGGCGCGCTCCAGGATGTAGGGGATCCACCCGATCTGACCCTCGGCGTACATCACCTTCAGGTCGGGGAAGCGTTCGAACTTGCCGCTCATCAGCCAGTCGACCATCGAGAAGCAGCAGTTGGCGAAGGTGATGGTGGAGCCGACGGCGGGCGGGGCGTCGGCGGACGTGGAGGGCATCCGGCTGCTGGAGCCGATGTGCATGGCGACGACCGTGCCGGTCTCGTCGCAGGCGGCGAGGAAGGGGTCCCAGTAGTCGGTGTGGACCGAGGGCAGGCCGAGATGCGGGGGTATCTCGGAGAAGGCGACGGCGCGGACCCCGCGGGCGGCGTTGCGCCGGACCTCCGCCGCCGCCAGTTCGGCGTCCCAGAGGGGGATGAGGGTGAGCGGGATCAGCCGGCCGTGGGCCTGCGGGCCGCACCACTCCTCCACCATCCAGTCGTTGTAGGCGCGCACGCAGAGCAGGCCCAGCTCGTGGTCGGCGGCCTCGGTGAAGGTCTGGCCGCAGAACCGCGGGAAGGTGGGGAAACACACCGCGGACTGCACGTGGTTGACGTCCATGTCGGCGAGACGGGAGGGGACGTCGTAGGAACCGGGGCGCATCTGCTCGTAGGTGATGACCTCCAGCTTGATCTCGTCCCGGCTGAAGCCGACGGCGGTGTCGAGGCGGGTGAGGGGGCGCTTGAGGTCCTCGTAGACCCACCAGTCGCCGAGGGGGCCGTCGTCGCCGGGGCCGCCCATGACGGGCTTGAAGTGGCCGCCGAGGAAGGTCATCTCCTTCAGCGGGGCGCGCACGATGCGCGGGCCGGTGTCGAGGTGCTTCTTCGGGAGGCGGTCCTGCCAGACGGTGGGGGGTTCGACGGTGTGGTCGTCGACGGAGATGATCAGCGGGAGAGGGGTCGTGGTGCCGGATGTGGTCTCCGATGTGGTCTCCATGGGGGCACGGTAGCGCCGATCTGACGGTCCGTCAGCTGTATCAGACGGGGTCGGAGTTGATCGACTCTGTGGAGAGGTGTGCGTCCCGGATGTGAGGGCTGTGTGGACTCACGCGTGTCGTCCGGAATCGGCGCCGTCCGCGGCTGACGAGTGCGGCACGCACAAGGCAAACTGAACCGGTCATTCGGATGTCTAAGGGGAGCCCTGATGGACCACCGCGTAGGACCCGGCGGCCCGCGCGTGCCGGAGCAGAGGCGTCCCGGCTCCCCCGAGGAACCGGCGGCGCTCCGCTTCGACGTGCTCGGCCCGGTGCGCGCACGGCGCGGAGCGGAGCAGCTGTCCACCGGCTCCCCCCAGCAGCGGGCGCTGCTGGCCGCCCTGTTGCTGCGCGAGGGCCGTACGGCGACCGCGGGCGAGCTGATCGACGCGCTGTGGGGCGAGGAGCCTCCGTCGCAGGCGCTGGCGGCGGTGCGGACGTACGCCTCGCGGCTGCGGAAGGTCCTGGACCCCGGGGTCCTGGTGAGCGAGTCCGGCGGTTACGCCGTGCGCGGCCTCGGGGAGGGCGTGCTGGACCTCGCGGTCGCGCAGGAGTGGGCGGCGGAGGCGGAGAAGGCGCGCGGCTCCGGGGATCTGGGGCGGGCCCGCGAGGGCCTCAACCGGGTGCTGGGACTGTGGGACGGCGAGGCGCTCGCCGGGGTCCCCGGTCCGTACGCGGAGGCGCAGCGGGTCCGGCTGGAGGAGTGGCGGCTGGGCCTGCTGGAGTCCCGGCTGGACCTGGACCTGGAGCTGGGCTGCCACGCGGAGGCGGTCTCGGAGCTGACGGCGCTGACGGCCGCGCATCCGCTGCGCGAGCGGCTGCGGGAGCTGCTGATGCTGGCGCTGTACCGCAGCGGGCGGCAGGCGGAGGCGCTGGCGGTGTACGCGGACACGCGGCGGCTGCTGGCGGAGGAGCTGGGGGTGGACCCGCGGGCGGGGCTGCGCGAGCTCCAGCGCCGCATCCTCCAGGCGGACCCGGAGCTGGCGGAGCCGTCCACGCCGGTGGCCGAACCCGCGCGGTCGGCGGTGCGGCCCGCGCAACTCCCGGCGACCGTGCCGGACTTCACCGGGCGGGCGCCCTTCGTACGGCAGCTGGGCGAGGTGCTGGCCTCGGCCGAGGGACGGGTCATGGCGGTCTCGGCGCTGGCCGGCATCGGCGGCGTGGGCAAGACGACCCTCGCCGTGCACGTGGCCCACCAGGCCCGGCCGGTCTTCCCGGACGGACAGCTGTACGTCGATCTCCAGGGCACCGGGCCGCGCGCGGCGGAGCCGGAGACGGTCCTCGGCTCCTTCCTGCGCGCGCTCGGCACCGCCGACTCCGCGATCCCGGACTCCCTGGCGGAACGGGCGGCCCTCTACCGGTCGGTGCTGGACGGGCGGCGGGTCCTCGTGCTGCTGGACAACGCGCGCGACGCGGCGCAGATACGGCCGCTGCTGCCGGGCACGGCGGGCTGCGCGGCGCTGATCACCTCCCGGGTGCGGATGGTCGACCTGGCGGGCGCGCACCTCGTCGACCTGGATGTGATGTCCCCGGACGAGGCGCTCTCCCTGTTCACCCGGATCGTGGGCGAGGAGCGGGTGGCCGCCGAACGCAAGGCCGCCCTGGACGTGGTCGCGGCCTGCGGCTTCCTGCCGCTGGCCATCCGCATCGCGGCGTCCCGGCTGGCGGCCCGGCGCACCTGGACGGTGTCGGTGCTCGCCGCCAAGCTGGCGGACGAACGGCGGCGGCTGGACGAGCTCCAGGCGGGCGACCTCGCGGTGAAGGCCACCTTCGAGCTGGGTTACGGCCAGTTGGAGCCGGCCCAGGCGCGGGCGTTCCGTCTCCTCGGCCTGGCCGACGGCCCCGACATCTCGCTGGCCGCCGCCGCGGCCGTGCTCGACCTGCCGGTGGACGACACCGAGGACCTGCTGGAGTCCCTGGTGGACACCTCGCTGCTGGAGTCCGCGGCGCCCGGCCGCTACCGCTTCCACGACCTCGTACGCCTCTACGCGCGTGCGTGCGCCGAGCGGGACGAGCATCCGGCCGACCGGCGGGACGAGGCGCTGTCGCGGCTGCTGGACTTCTATCTGGCCACGGCGGCGGGGGTGTACGCGCTGGAGCGGCCGGGCGACCGGCTGGTGAACCACCTGGAGAGAACCGAGCATCCGGGGCTCGCCTTCTCGGACCGGGCGTCCGCGCGGGACTGGCTGTACACGGAGGCCGACTGTCTGCTGGCCTGTGCCCGCCAGGGCGCCGGGCGGCCGGGCACCCTCCACCGGGCCGTCGACCTGCTGTGGACGGTCCACGACATCTCGGAGTCCGGGGCCAACTCCCGTGAGTACGAGGCGACGGCGAAGGCGCTGCTGGAGGCGGCGCGGGCGGCCGCCGTCGTGCCGAGGACCGAGGCGCGGGCGCTGATGACCTCGGCGCACACACATCTGGACGGCGGGCGGTTCGACACGGCCGACCAGGAGGCCGAGCAGGCGATCCGGCTCGCCCACGCGGCCGACGATCTGCTGACCGCGTGCTGGGCCCGCAACGCCCGCGGTGTCATCGCCCTCTACCAGGGCCGCAACTCCGACGGCGAGGAGCACCTCTCGCAGGCGCTGGAGCACTTCCGCACCCTGGGGGACCGCCCCGGCGAGGCCAGCGCGCTGTGCAACCTCTCCCGGATCCATCTGGCGACCGGGTCCACCCGCGGCGCGGTGGCGCTGGCCCAGGAGGGCATGGAGATCTACGACGGTCTGGGCAACTCCATGCGCGGGGCCAACGGGCGCTACGCCCTCGGCATGGCGCTCACCCAGAGCGGCCGGCTGGACGCGGCGGCCGAACGGCTCCTGGAGGCGCTCCAGGTGTTCCGCGACAGCCGGCAGCGGCTGTGGGAGGGCATGACGCTGTTCCGGCTGGCCGAGGTGGACCTCGCCGGCCGGCAGTACCGTCAGGCGGCGGCCAACGCGGAGATGGCGCTGACCGTGCTGCGCGGGATCGGCGGGGACTGGCGGCGCGCCAACGTCCTCACCGTGCTCGGGCACGCCCTCACCGGCGTGGGCCAGACCGGCCGGGCGCAGGTCTGCTGGCAGGAGGCGGTACGGGTCTACGAGGACCTGGGCTCCCCGGAGGCGGCGGCCCTGCGGGCCCTGCTGTCCCCCGCGCGGGCCACCTGAACCCGGTTGCCGGGGCCGTTCATTGTTCGTTTATCGTCGGGCTCCATGCTCAGGGCAGTCGATGCGCCCCGTCGGGGGACGGGCGGATCGCGGCGGGCCGCTCACCGGCGAGACGGGGGGATGGGCGGCCCGAGGGCCCGCCCGGCCATCCGCGGGGGACGGACCGGGCGGGCCCCGATCACCGGAGCACAGCACACCACATGGGGAAGCGAGCGATCATGAGCGACGAGTCGAAGGTCAAGCAGCAGGACATCCACGCCACCTCCGAGCCCGTCCAGGCCGCCGAGGCGGCTCTCATCACGGGGGCCGGCGACGGCGAGGCGACCACTCAGGGCGACATCCACGCCACGACGGAGCCGGTCGAGACGATCGAGACGAAGGACATCCACGCCACGTCGGAGCCGTTCAAGCCGGTTCGGTGACGTGAGGTGACGCGAGGTGACGTGACGTGAGGTGACGTCACCGAAGGACACGCGGCGGCCGTGGTGGCCCGGAGGGGAGCCACCACGGCCGCCGCGCGTGTCTCAGGCGAGCCGTCGCAGCTCCCCCTTCACCACCTTCCCGCTCGCGTTCCGCGGCAGCTCCCCCACGAACTCCACCGACCTCGGCACCTTGTAGTTCGCCATCTCCCGGCGGGCCCAGGCGATGAGGTCGTCGGCGGTGAGGTGCGCGCCGGGGCGGCGGACGACATAGGCCTTGCCGACCTCGCCGAGGCGGGGGTCCGGGACGCCGATGACGGCCACGTCCGTCACATCCTGGTGCAGGCCGAGGAGTTGCTCTATCTCCGCCGGGTACGCGTTGAAGCCGCCGACGATGAACATGTCCTTCAGACGGTCGGTGATGCGCAGATTGCCCGCCGGGTCCAGGACGCCGACGTCCCCCGTGCGCAGCCAGCCGTCGGGGGTCAGCACCTCCCTCGTGGCCGCCTCGTCCTCGTAGTAGCCGCGCATGACGTTGAAACCGCGCACGAGCACCTCGCCGGGCTGTCCGGGAGGCGCCGCCACCCGGACCTCCGTGCCGGGGATCGCGCGGCCCGAGGTCGAGGCGATCACCGTGGGGTCGTCGCCGCGCCGGCACATCGTCACGATGCCGCTCGCCTCCGAGAGGCCGTACGCCGTGAGGACCGTCTCGACGCCCAGTTCGCCCCGCAGGCGTTCGACGAGCCGCAGGGGCACCACCGCCGCGCCCGTCACCACCAGCCGCAGGGACGAGAGGTCGTGGGCGTCCCTCGACGCGTGGTCCAGCAGGGACTGGTGGAGCGTGGGCGGGCCGGGGAGGACCGAGACCCGCTCGGCGGCCAGGTTCGCCAGGACCGTGTCCACGTTGAACACCGGCTGCGGGATCATCGTCGCGCCCCGCATCAGACAGGCGATCACCCCGGCCTTGTAGCCGAAGGTGTGGAAGAAGGGGTTGACGATGAGGTAGCGGTCGCCGTGGCGCAGTCCGGCCAGGTCGCTCCACACCTCGTAGGCCCGCAGGGTCTGCGCGTGCGTGATCACCGCGCCCTTGGGGCGGCCCGTCGTGCCCGAGGTGAAGACCAGGTCCGAGGGCCGGTCCCCGCGCACCGAGTCCGCCCGGGTCCGGACCTCCCCCGCGCCCACCCCCTCGCCGCTCGCCAGGAAGTCCTTCCAGGTGCGGAAGTCCGCGGGCGCGTCGTCGGAGAGGACGACCACCTGTTCGAGGGCGGGCAGGCCCGGCAGCGGGCCCCGGCCGCCCGAGGGCCCCTCCCCGGCCGCCCGCCGCAGCGAGGCCACGTACGACGTCCCGAGGAAGGTCCCCGTCACGAACAGCAGCCGCGTCCCGCTCCGGCGCAGCACGTCCGCCGCCTCCATCCCCTTGAACCGGGTGTTGAGCGGCACCAGCACCGCCCCCGCCGACACCGCGCCCAGCGCCGCGACCATCCAGTCCAGGGAGTTGGGGGCCCAGATGCCGATCCGGTCGCCCGCCCGCACCCCGCCCGCCAGGCAGGCCGCCGCCGCACGCTCCACCCGGGCGCCGAGTTCGCCGTACGGGATCCGGGTGCGGCCCTCCACCACGGCCTCGGTGTCCGCGTACCGCTCGGCCGCCCTGCGCACCAGTTCGGGGATCGTCCCCCACTCCACGTCACCGCGCATGACCGGCCCCTCCCCAGTAGCTGACTACCCGTCAGATTAGCGGTAACCTGACGGCCTGTCAGCCGCGATGACACCCAGTCACCCGCCTTGCGGAGGTGCGTGCAGCGTGACCCTCAAGGACGCCACCGCGATCGTCGGCATCGGCCAGACGCGGTTCGCCAAGCACCTCCCCGAGAGCGAGCGGACCCTCGCCTGCCGAGCCGTCCTCGCCGCGCTCGACGACGCCGGGATCGCCCCGGACGAGGTCGACGCGCTCGCCTCCTACACGATGGAGGAGACCGACGAGGTCGAACTGGCCAAGGCGGTCGGCTTCGGGGATCTGACCTACTTCAGCAAGGTGGGCTTCGGGGGCGGGGGTTCGTGCGCCACCGTCGCGCATCTGGCCGCGGCGATCGCCTCCGGCCAGGCCACGGTCGGCGTCGCCTGGCGGTCCCGCAAGCGCGGCAGCGGACCGCGCCCCTGGACCAACACCGCCGTCCAGCTCCCCACCCCCGCCCAGTGGACCCGCCCCTACGGCCTGCTCCGCCCGGCCGACGAGATAGCCATGCTGGCCCGCCGCTACATGCACGAGTACGGCGCGACCAGGGACCACCTCTTCAACGTGGCCCTCGCCTGCCGCAACCGGGCCAACCAGAACCCGGCCGCGATCATGTACGACCGCCCCCTCACCCGCGAGATGTACATGACCGCCCGCTGGATCAGCGAGCCCCTGTGCCTGTACGACAACTGCCTGGAGACGGACGGGGCGCTGGCCTGCGTGATCGTCGGCCGGGAACGGGCCCGGGACTGCCGGCAACGCCCGGTGTACGTCCACTCCGCCGCCCAGGGCCTGCCCGCCCAGCACCACGGCATGGTCAACTACTGGAACGACGACCCGCTGACCGGCCCGGCCTGGACGGCGGCCCGCCACCTCTGGAAACACGCCGACCTCACCCCCTCCGACGTCGACGTGGCCCAGATCTACGACGCGTTCACGGCGCTCGTCCCGCTCTCCCTGGAGGGCTACGGCTTCTGCGCGCGCGGCGAGGGCGGCGCGTTCACCGAGGGCGGTGCCCTGGAGATCGGCGGCCGGCTGCCCGTGAACACCGGCGGGGGCGGGCTGAGCGAGGCGTACGTGCACGGCTTCAACCTCATCAACGAGGGCGTACGGCAGCTGCGCGGCACCAGCACCGCCCAAGTCCCCGACGCCGCGACCTGCCTGGTCACGGCCGGCGAGGGCGTCCCGACCTCCGCCCTCCTGCTGAGGAGCTGACGACCATGCTGACCCCGGTCACCGACCCCGACGGCGCCCCGTTCTGGCAGTACGCCGCGCAGGGCGAACTCCGCGTCCAGACCTGCGCCGACTGCGCCGAGCCCCGCTTCCCGCCGCGACCCTGCTGCCCGCACTGCCAGTCCTTCGCGAGCGAGTGGCGGCCGACGTCCGGACGGGGCCGCATCTGGTCGTACGTCGTCCCGCACCCGCCCCTGCTCCCCGACTACGCGGCGCAGGCGCCGTACAACGTGATCCTGGTCGAACTCGCCGACGCGCCCCGGATCCGCCTGGTCGGCAACCTCGTACGGCACGCGGGCGCCCCCCTGGACTCCCTCCCCCCGGACCGGATCCGCATCGGCGCCCGGGTGCAGGCGGTCTTCACCGCCGAGGGGCTGGTGCAGTGGGTCCTGGAGCGGCCGTGAGCGTGAAGCTGGAGGTGACGAAGGAGACCGGGGTCGCGGTCGTCACGCTCGACCGCCCGCACAGACTGAACGCCGTCGACCTCGACACGGCCCGGCGGCTCGCCGAGGTGTGGCGGGAGCTGCGCTTCGACGACACCGTACGGGCCGTGGTCCTCACGGGCTCCGGATCGCGCGCCTTCAGCACCGGCCTCGACCGGGACGCCGTCGTCCCGCAGCCCTCCTCCCCCTATATGCAGGACGACCCCCTCCTCACCATCGGCCCCAAGGCGAACGACCTGTGGAAGCCGGTGATCGCGGCGGTGGAGGGAATGGCGTGCGGGGGAGCCTTCTATCTGCTGGGCGAGTGCGAGTTCATCGTGGCCGGCGCCGACGCCGTGTTCTTCGACCCGCACACCACGTACGGCATGGTCAGCGCGTACGAGTCGGTGCTGATGGCGGGGCGGATGCCGTACGGGGAGGCCGCGCGCATGATGCTGATGGGCACCGCCGAGCGGATCTCCGCCCGGCGGGCCCACGCCATCGGCCTGGTCTCCGAACTCACCGACCCCGGCGAGGCGCTGGGGGCCGCCACCGCCTGCGCCGCGGTCGTCGCCGGATACCCGCCCGCCGGCGTCCAGGGCACGGTACGGGCCCTGTGGTCGGCGACGGAGGCGGCACGCGGGGCGGGATACGCCCAGGCGCCGCATCTCATCGCCCTGGGGAACCTCCCCGACGAGCGGCAGGCGGAGCTGTTCACGGGGCGGTCGGGGGCGCGGCCTCGGATCCGGTGAGCACGGCCAGGGCCGGCGTCCTTGCCGTCCGAACCTGGTCAGACCAGGGCGGAGATGCAGAACGGATGCCCGGCGGGGTCCAGCAGGACCCTCCAGCGGTCGGGCTGGGGCTGGGTCGGGGGCTCGACCGCGCCCAGGGCCAGCAGGTGGGCCTGGGCGGCGTCCAGGTCGTCGACGCCCAGATCGATGTGGGCCTGCTTCTCCTGGGAAGGGTCCGGCCAGGTGGGATGCCGGTAGTCGGCCAGTCGGTTGAACCCCAGTCCGGCCGCTCCCTCCTGGCCGAGCAGGACGAAGTCGTCGGTCGAGTGGACGACGGGCAGGCCGAGGGCGGCGGCGTAGAAGCGGGCCAGTTCGGCGGGGTCCGGGCAGTCGAACGTGACGGCCGCGTAGCGGATGGCGGGCGCGGAGGTGTTTCCGGTGCTCGTGGGAGAAGTGCTCATGGGAGAGACGCTAGGACGGGACCAGGACAGATCCGGTCCTGGTCATGCGGGTCGTGCAGGACGAGTCATCCGGGACGAGTCATGCGGGACACTTCACGCTGTGATCAGCACCTCCGCCCGCCTGCTGCGCCTGGTCTCCCTGCTGTCCGCCCGGCCGTCGTGGACGTGCGGGGAGCTCGCCGAGCGGATGGAGGTCACCGAACGCACCGTGCGACGGGACGTGGCCAGGCTCCGGGAACTCGGCTACGGCGTCGAGTCCGACCCCGGACCGTGGGGCGGCTACCGTCTCGGCGGCGGCACCCGGATACCGCCCCTCGTCCTCGACGACGAAGAGGCACTGGCCGTCGCGGTCGGGCTGCGGGAGGCCGCGCTCAGCGGTGTCCTCGGCGGCGAACAGGCCGCGCTGTCGGCGCTGCTGAAACTGCGGCAGGTCCTGCCGCGACGGATCGCGGACCGGCTGGGCGAGATGGACGCGGCGTTCGTGCACACCGCGCGGCCCGACGAGCCGCAGATCACCCCCGGCATGCTGCTGGAACTGGCCACCGCGTGCCGCCGGGCCGAGCGGGCCCGTCTGTCGTACCGCGACCGGGAAGGGAAGAGCACGGTCCGGGACGTCGATCCGTACCGTCTGGTGCACACGGGACGCCGTTGGTACTTCGTCGCACGGGATGTGGCGCTGGGCGAGTGGCGGACGTTCCGGGCCGACCGGGTCCGGCAGATACGGCCGACCGGGCACCCGGTGGAGCTCGTCGACTCGCCCGACCCGGCGCTGCTCGTCTCCCGCTCCCTCACGAGCGGCACCTACCCCCTCTACGTCACGATCCGCCTCCCCCTCCCCCTGGACCGGGCGCTGCGGCTGATCCCGCCGACGGTCGGCGCCCACCGCCCGGGCGGCCCCGAGACCACGATCGTCGAGATCGGCGGCCCCGACGCGGAGGGGCTCGCCGCGTACCTCCTCGGTCTGGGCACACCGCTCCGGGTCCTGTCGCCGGACGCGGTACGGCAGGCACTGTCGCGCCGCGCCCGGGAGCTGGCCGCGGACAACGCGGACTGACCACCGCCCCCGCGCAGCCGGTCAGCCGTACATCGCCACGCGGTAGAAGGCCGCGAGCGCGTCGTCGATGGGGTGGGGCTGTGGTCGGCCGGCGGAGTCGAGCCTGTTCCACCGCTGGAGGTTCACCGCGACGGTCAGCTGCCGCTTGCCGTCGGCACGGATCATGGCTAGCGAGCCGGCTCCCCAGACCGTACCCCCGTGGCCCCAGTACGTCTCCTGGCCGGGAGCCTCCATGGCCTCCATCGGGTGCAGGCCGAGCCCGTACTCGATGATCTTTCCCTCCTGGGAGACGATCGGGACGGTGCGCTGCATCCGGGCCAGCGACGACGGGCCGACGATCTCGCCGGCGAGCAGCAGGCCGAAGAAGCGGTTGACGTCCGTGACCGTCGAGATCAGGGAGGCCGCCGGGCCCACCCAGGACATGTCGTAGACGCTGTAGTCGCGCGGAGGGTCGATCATGCCGAACCATGCCTCGTACATCTGCGAGTGCGGCCCGTCGACGTGCGGTCCGGTGGGGAACCCGGTGTCCCGGAGACCGGCGCGCTCGATGACGTTCCGGGTGATGTACTGCTCGGCCGTGGTGCCGGTCACCTGTTCCAGGAGTTGGCCGAGGAGCAGGTAGTTGGTGTTGGAGTACAGCCCCGGGGTGCCGCCGGGGGCGCCGGTGGCAGGTGCGGTGACGCCCATCTCGATCAGTTCGGTGGGGTGGAACCGGGTGAGCCGGTGGTCGTCCAGGCTCTGGGGGCCGGTGTCCGCGAGGGCGGGGAACGCCTTGAGGGAGGGGTAGGCGTAGGGGAGGTACTCGGCGAGGCCGCTGGTGTGGTTGATCAGCATCCGGACGGTGATCGCGTCACCGCGTTCGCCGGGAACCAGCTTCGGAAGGTACCGGCCGATCGGTGAGTCGAGACCGATCCGGCCGCTCTCGACCTGTTGCAGCACCGCGGCGGCGGTGAAGGTCTTGGTGACGCTGCCGACGCGGTGCCGCAGGTCGGCGGTGACGGGGCGCCCTGTGACGGCATCGGCGACCCCGGCGGCGCCGCGCCAGACCTGATCGCCGTCGCGCACCTCGGCGAACAGACCCGGCATCCCCGCGCGGTGGACGTTCTCGACGGCGGTGTTCAGGGCCACGGGATCGAATGGCTTCTTCACGGCGTGCGTCCTTTCGTCTGCGCTGTCCGATCGTTCGCGCTGTCCGACATCCTCATGTCCTCATTATGCACGCGGTGCGTGCAACGCCAAGTGCATGGGTTAGGCTGAATCCCGGCGGGCGGGGCTGAGCGGGGCGAGAGGAGCGAGATGGCAGGGCGAAGGCGCTGGTCGACCGAGGAGATCCTGGACGCGGCGGCGGAGCTGTTGCGCACGAGCGACGCCGAGTCGTTCAGCGTGCGCAAGCTCGCGGCGGTGCTCGGGACCGATTCCTCCAGCCTCTACCGGCACTTCCGCAGCAAGACCGAACTGCTGCGCGCGGTCGCCGACCGGATCCTCCTCGCCGCCATGGACGGCTACCGCCCCGAGGGCGACTGGAAGCAGCGCATCACGGCACTGGCCCTGCGCATGAGAGAGGCCTTCGGCCGGCAGCCCCAGCTCGCCGCGGTCTGGGGTCGCTACGCGTCGGGCGGCACCGGGTCCCGGCTGGTCATGGAAGAGGTGCTCCAGGCCCTGCGCGCGTCAGGACTGCCCGACGAGGAGATCCCGGCGCGCTACCACCGGCTCGCGGTCCTCATCGCCGCGCTGATCGCCTCCGAGGCCGGGGTCAGCACCATCACCCCGGCGGAACAGGAACAGGGCATGGAACTGTTCCGCGTCGCGGTCCTGGGCGCCGACCCCGAACACTTCCCGGCCCTGTCCCACTTCGCCCGCGCCGTCCGCCCCCTCGGCGCAGACCGCCAGGCCGCCTTCGAAGACCTCCTCGCCGCCCAACTCACCGACATCGAGAGGGCGATCCGCGGGAGCTAGCGCTACGGCCCGGTTTCGCGAAAGGAGTCCGGCATGAGCGTGACCAAGAAGGACGTGGTCAATGCCGCCCTCCCCGAGTACGCCGAACACCACGAGCGGGCCGCACTCGTGGCCAAGCACTTCCGGGCCGCCCAGCAGTGGGACTACGACGGCTGGCGGCGACACCGCGCCGAGGACAAGCAGGGCGCCGCCTGATCCACGCGTTCCCGGCGGTTGCGCTCGACCAAGGCTCCGCCGGCCCAGATGCACCCAGCGACGCAGCTGCCCATCAGCAGGAAATAGCCACCTGACGGGATTTGGGCGCTGCTTACTCCGTCACGGCCAGGTGCGCTCGACGCGGTCGCGCCGTACCGCGTAAGCCGCTGGACCGCCTCTGCCCACCGCCCGGTGGATCGCCTCGCGGTGTGCGTCGAGCCGTTCGACCATCTCGACGCTGCGGAGCTGCTGGTTGTCGAGGTAGAAAAGCACCGCCTCACGCTTGAGGACCGGCTGGATCTCCAGGTCACGGCTCTTGATCCGGCCGTCCTTCGAAAGCGGCACCCATGACCGGTCGAGGCCGTGGGTGATCCATTCCTCGTCGGGCACATCCTGCCCGTCGTCGGGGAAGACATCCCCGATGCGGTGAACGGTCCAGCCGCACTCCCTCAGCCCTTCCGCCACCCGACGCCCGAGATTGCGGTCGAGGAAGAACTCAGGCGGCAAGGCGCACCACTGCCCGGCACAGCGAGTCGACCTGCTCGGGTGTCATGTCGAAGTCGTACGCGATGTCCTCGACGCTCTCCCCGGCCTCCCACAGGTCGGTGATCGCGTTGACGGCCACACGATTTGCGGCCACGACGGGCCTCCCGTGCCCGAACCGCGGGTCGATCACTACGGGGACGGACTCCGGGTACTGCCTGAGCCGCAGGCTGGAAGGGAAGTCGTCGTCGGGTTCCCAGTTCAGGTAACGGAGGTAGTCGGAGACCACCTCGTGGATGGGGGCCTGACCATCCCTGGCCCTGCGGAGATCCCCGAGGCCGTGTTCGACGAAGATGTCCACGCCGTCCGTCGCGATGCGCCTCGAGACCAGGCCGTAGGGGGTGGCGAAGGCGTCCCGTACGGCTGCCGCCGCCTCCCTGATCTCGCTCATACGGAGTCCCAGGGCGCGCAGGGAACGGAGGGCGTGCGCCTCGGCCACCGCGATGAACGGCACCGACGGCTGCCCCGAGCGCAGTGGCTCAACCTGATGAACCAAAGGGGCTCCGGCGGCCCTGCCCTTCAGCCACGAGATGAGCGTCGACTGCGGAATCTGCAGGTAGGAGGCTGTTTCCGTGGGAGTCAGAAGTCCGTCACTGAACCTGTCGACCATGCCCCACCTCCTGCTGCCACCGCGTCCGGTACCGGGTTTCGCATCGTCGCACATCAAGCCTCCCACCCGGGGCCGGACCGCACACCCGCCCGTGGGCGGCTCAGCACGCCGCACGGAGACGGTCGCTGGACCGGCATTCCCGGCAGAGTTGAGGTTGCGGTGCGCGGATGGCGCGCTCGCAGCCGTCGCAGTTCCGGAAGGGCAGCAGGGCCGGTCGTCGGTCGCTGATCGGCGGGGTGGGAGGCGGCGCGGGCAGGGGGGTCTCGCGGAGGCGGAAGGCGAGGATGCCTGCCGGGCGGGCGAGGAAGCGGTCGGGGAGACCGGCGGTGAGCATGTCGGTGATCCGGTGTGCTCCCACGCCCGCCGCGAGCCACTCGGAGACGGCCGGCGCCAGGCGCGCGGCCTCCCGCTCGGAGAGCACCAGGCGGGGGTCGACACGGCGGAGTGCGGCCAGGACGGCGACTGCCTGCGGGTCGGCGTCCGAGAGTGGTGCCGGTGTCCCTGCCTGGTTCTGGGCAGAGGGTTCCGTCACTGCGGGCGGTTTTCTCGGGCGGGGTGGATTCGGCGGGCCGTCAGGGGGCGGGGTGCCACCGGGGACGTCGTAGAAGTACGTGCGGGTCCGGATGTGCCCGGAGGGCATGCGCTCGCGGCGGCGTTCCAGGTAGCCGGCCGCTTCGAGTTCCCTCAGCGCTCGCGAGATCAGGATCTCGCCCTCGCTGAAGTGCTCGCACAGGGCCGTGATGGTCACCGAGGAGCCGTCGGGGAGCGAGGAGATGTACGCCGCCACCCCGATCGTGACCGCGCTGCCGCGTCGCTGGGCGAGGGCGTTCGAGATCACGGTGAAGTCGGCCGTGAGGCGGGTGCGGATGTGGATCACGCCGGAGGTCGGAGCTCCGGCGTCGGCGCGCGAGGGCGCGTTAGACTGCGGTTCAGCCATCGGGAAGCGGTTCTTCCTGGTCGGTGAGGCCCTCGTTCGGGAAGCCACTCCCGGCCGGGGGCCGTTCTTTGTTTGCGGATGTCGCGGCGAACGTAACCGTCCGCATCCCGCGCCTGCAAGCCGGTCACCCGGACGAGTGACGCGGGCTGCGCGGCCGGGGAGGGTGGGTGGGCGGGAAGTTCTTTACCCCGGTTCTTTCAGGAGGTCAGCGGCCCGCCGGACCCTCGCGGACAAGGGTCCGGTGAGGGAGCGTCAGGCCTTCAGCGCGCCTATGAAGGCAGCCCAGGACGCCGCTTCGAAGCACAGTGCCGGGCCGTGCGGGGCCTTGCTGTCACGGACCGGGACGACGGCCCCGGCCCATGTCGAGTGACATCAGCGGGGGCAGAGCCATCGCCCTCAGTCGATCGTAGGTCAGTGCGAAGCTCCTGACCTCGTCCGGATCCTCGATGAGTTGGCCGTAGTGCGCGCCCTCCGTGTAGGCGATCTCCGTACCGTCCGGCATGGTCAGGACGGTGAGCCGTCGCATTCCTGAGCAGCCGCTCCAACTGCTCACGCATCACCGGCCGGCCGCCGACCGGGCGCCGGAGCACCGCCTCGTCGAGGACCACCCACAGCTCGGGCCGGTCGGGGGCACTGAGGCGCTCCTGCCGTCCCATACGAAGAGCGACCCGCTCCTCCAACTGCTCCTTGCTGCCCAGCGTTCGACCGACGCTCAGCACCGCCCTCGCGTAGTCCTGCGTCTGCAGCAAGCCAGGCACCAGATGAGCCGCGTACTCGCGGATGGCCACCGCCCGCTCCGCGTACTCCATGAACCTCCGCGACCAGTCCGGAAACGCCTCCCGAGGGCCGCGTCCAGCGCGCGGGCCAGTTCCAGCGTCGGCTTCGCCCCGGATGCGCGCTCGATCTGGGTGATCCGGGTGCTCACCACGTGGGTCCGGTCGCCGAGTTCGGCCTGGGTCAGGCCCGCCGTCGTACGGAGTCTGCGCACCCGCGTGCCGAACAGGGCCGCCATCGACACGCTGGGGTCAATTCCGTTGGCCAAGGCGTCACTTCCGTTCCTTACGGGCTGAAAAGTAAGGCTGTGTCACCTGTCGAGCGTAGGGCGATCGGCCGACTCTTGAACACGGAACGTGATGACTCGCGTACAGACGACAGACGAGGACGGACAGGCCGTGTTGACAGGAACGCCCGTATTCACCGAGCAGTTCGTCTCCTCGCCGCGAGGTGCACAGCTCGCCCGGCGGCTCGCCGTGCGGTGGATGGAGGAGTGGGGGTACGCGCCGACGTCCGACGTGTCGTGTGCGGTCGCCCTCGTCGTCGGCGAGCTCGCCGCGAACGCCGTACGGCACGGGAGGGTTCCGGGGCGGGACTTCGGTCTGCGGCTCGCTCTCGACGTGACCGCCGGGCTGGTGCGGGTCGAGGTCGCGGACGCCGCCTCCGGGAAACGGCCGCCCACAGCCCCGCCGTCGCCCTGCCCGGAGGGCGAGTCCGGGCGGGGACTGTTGCTGGTGGACGCCCTGGCCGTGCGCCGGGGGGCGGCGGACCGGCATCCTCTGGGCAAGACCGTGTGGGCGGAGGTGTCTGTCGGGGCGGGGGGTCAGGAGAAGTGCGGGCTCTGACGCCCACGTACGCCGGCTCAGCTGCCGTCCGTCCAGTACTTCTGGAGTCTCGCGACCGCCTCGTCCTTGGTCATCCCCGCCACGGTGTCCTCGCCGACGCCCACCCGATGGATCAGCAGATGCACCAGGTCGGCCGGAAGCGCCTCGCGGGGCGGTTCGGGAGCGCCTCGGCCGGGCAGCTCGCCCCGCTGTACGCAGGCCCAGAACTCGTCCTCGGTGACATCCAGTTGGTCACGCAGGATGTGCCCCCACATCGCGGCTCCGTACGCGGTGCGGTCCACCGGGTGCGAGATTCTGGTACGCAGGATCCGGCCGTCGTACAGGGTGAGTTCGTAGGTCACATGATGGGTACCGGTGCGCCCGCGTGCGTCCCGGACGCGCTCCCACTTCTCGGCGCGGCAGAAATGGTCATGGTTCTCACGGTCGGGCTGGGGCCAGGTCACCTCGGGGCACCCACCAGCCAGTCGTGCAGCTGTCCGTCATCACTGAGGGCGATCAGCTGCACCAGGCCCCAGTTGTCCGCGTGATTGGGCGCGGTCCGCAGCCTGTCCTGCCAGTCCTCGGCGTACTCGCGCAGGACCTGGACCATCTCCCCTATGGCTTCGTCGAACGTGGCCCCGTCGGCGGCCAACGGCAGGCCCGGCAGAAAGACGGACCAGCCGTTCGCCTCGGCGACCACCTCGGCCTTCGACGGGCACACCAGCGACAGATGGTGGCGCAGTCGCTCCACGTCCACGACCGCCGAGCGGCCGGAGTCACGGCGCACGGTCGCCACGCGCCCCTCGTCGGCCGCGTCGAGGAGGTCCTTCAGGTGTGCGCGGGCCTGGGTGTAGCTCTCGTAGTGCACCGCGGCCATGGCCTGCCTCCTCGCTCGTCCCGACCTCCCCAGGGTGCGCCCGGGCGCCAGGTACGTCAAGTACGTCACGTACTTGACGTACGCACGTCAGTCGACCGGTGCGTACGGCTCCGGCTCGCAGTGGTCGATCTTGGCCGCGAGGGCCGGGGTGGAGAGGTCCACCCGGACCGTCGTCGTGTCGTTTCCGGCGACGTACTCGGATGCGGTCCGTTCCTCCACCTGGTCGGAGTCGGCGTCGAGGAAGCCGACCGTGACGGTGAAGTAGTCGCCGGTGGAGTTGGGGTTGGTGACCGTCACCGTGGCGTACGGGTCGGTCTTCGTCACGCAGCTGACCAGCTCGACCTGGGCGTCCTGCACGGTCGTGGAGCTGTTCTGCCCGGACGAGGTGTCGTCGTCGTCCGTCTCGTCGTGGTCCTGGCTGGAGCTGCTGCACCCGCCGCCCCCGCCGCCGCTGCTGCCGCTGTGACGGCTGCCGCCGCTGCGGCTCTTGCCGCTGCCGCTCTTGCCGGTGCCGCCGTGGCTGCTCGTGGAGAAGCCCGTCAGTGCCAGCACCACCAGCACCGACACCGCCGCGAACCGGAACTTTCCGTACCCCCGTCGATTCATACCGTCAGCCTAGACAGTCGCTGTCACGGGCATGTCACTGCCTGGCGACCGCACGACACCCGGCGTAGCGTCTGCGGTGGCGGCCGCCGTCTGGACCCTTTCCGTGTAGCCCCGGTACGACGGCCGTCCCGGACGACCGCCCCCTGGATCAGGCCGTGCGTGCCGTGCCCGTCCCCTTCTCCGCGTCCAGCGCGTACACACAGCGGTCCTTGCTGCACGCGTACACCACGCCGTCCCGGACCACCGGGGAGCCGGTGATCTCGCCGCCGGTGGCCAGCTTCCAGCGCAGGCGGCCGTCGTCCGCCTTGAGGGTGTAGAGCAGGTGGTCGGTGGAGCCGAAGTGGATACGGCCCGCCTCGACCGCCGGGGAGCCCACGATGTCGCCGCCCGCCTGGAAGCGCCACTTGGGGGTGCCGGTGACCGCGTCGAGGGTGTAAAGGCCCTTGCCGCTGCCCACGTGGACGTGGCCCGCGGCGACGAGCACCGGGTCGATCGACGCGCGGGACTCCGTGGCGATGCGCCAGCGGTCGCGGCCGTCGGCGGCGTCGAGGGCGTAGACCGTGCCGAGGTAGTCGGCGAGGTAGACGCCACCGCCGGTGACGGCGGGGCCGGGGACGAAGGCGGGCGGGGAGAGGAAGACCGCGGGGGCCTCGAAGTGCCAGCGCACCCTGCCGCTCGTCACGTCGACGGCGATGACGCGGGTGCCGGCCGAGACGTAGACGTAGCCGTCGGGAGCGGGGGTGACCCGGACCGGGACGCCGCCGCAGGAGGCCGCGTCGCCGATGGGGTACGACCAGCGCTCGTCACCCGTACGGGCGTCCAGGGCTCTGAGCCGGGCGTCCTGCCAGACGAAGACCGTGCCGTCGTGCAGGGCGGGGCCCGCCTCGGGCGACTCGAAGTCGCTCTGGCAGCCGGAGATCTCCCAGAGCTTCTGCCCGGTGGAGGCCTCCCAGGCCTGGACCCCGCCGCCGCGGGTGGCGGTGACGACCGTGCCGCGCTCGGCCCTGAGGCAGTAGACCCAGGCGTCCGTCTGGAGCCGCCACAGGTCCTGGCCCTCGCGGGCCTCCAGGGCGAAGAGGGTGGGGCCGTCGGAGGCGTGGACGCGGCCGTCCGCGACCGCCATCGACCAGGCCACGTCCCGGGTCTTGAAGCGGCGCCGTCCGGTCGCCACGTCGAGCGCGTGCACCTCGAAGGAGGTGACGTAGACGAGGTCGCCGAAGACGGCCGGGGTGCCCCACACGTCGTTCGACATGCGGAACCGCCAGGGCCGCCAGCCCGCCGGGTGGGCGTCGGGGGCCGCCGCCGTCTGCGGGGCCGTGAGGGCGGTGTCGGCGCCGGTGCCCAGGGCGGGGCGGATCCGGGTCCAGTTGGCGACCAGACCGGGCTCGGGCAGCGGCGCCTTGACGGCGGCGGTGGCGCGGACGTCGGCGACGCGCGGGCCGGGGCCGATCGGCACGGCCGCGCCGGCCAGCCGGACCGGCCCGGGTTCGGGGGCGCCGACGGCGGCGGGCACCGGGCCGGGCGCGGGCACCACGGGGTCGTGGGAGGGCGGCGGCGGCAGCGGCAGCGGGCCGCGCGGGCTCACCGGCGCCGGTTTGAGGGCGGGACGGCCGCCGCGGCGGGTCTCGATGAGGGTGACCGCCTTCTCGGGCAGCCACGCCGACGCCGTACCGCTGTCGTCGGAACCGGAGCCGAAGAGGTGCGGGGCCAGCTGGGCCTGGAGGTCGGCCGGGTTGGGGCGGGCCTTGGCGTCCATCTGCATGAGGGACTCGATGAGGGGGCGGAGTTCGTCCGGGAGCCCTTCGAGGTCCGGTTCCTCGCGCAGCAGCATGAAGACGGTCTCGACCGGGTTGGCGCCGTGGAAGGGCGGGTGGCCGGTGGCGGCGAAGACGAGCATGGAGCCGAGGGAGAAGACATCGCTGGCGCCGGTGACGCTGCGGGAGTCCTTGGCCTGCTCGGGGGACATGTAGGCGGGGGTGCCGACGGCGACGTTCGTCATCGTCAAACGGGTGTTCGAGACTCCGGAGGCGATGCCGAAGTCGATCACCCGGGGGCCGTCCTCGACGACGAGGACGTTGGAGGGCTTCAGGTCGCGGTGGACCAGCCCGGCGCCGTGGATCGACTGGAGCGCCTCGGCGACGCCCGCCGCGAGCCAGCGCACGGCCTGGGCCGGCATCGGCCCGCAGTCGTTCACTATCTCCTCGAGGGAGGGCGCGGGGACGTAGGCCGTGGCGAGCCAGGGCACGGCGGCGCGCGGGTCGGCGTCGACCACGGCGGCCGTGTAGAAGCCGGAGACCGCCCGCGCCGCCTCGACCTCGCGCGTGAAGCGCACGCGGAAGAGCTGGTCCTCGGCGAGCTCGGTCCGGACCGTCTTGATCGCCACGCGCCGGCCCGACGCCGAGCGCGCCAGATAGACCAGCCCCATGCCGCCGGCCCCCAGCCGTCCCAGCACCTCGAACGGCCCGATCCGCCGCGGATCGTGCTGCGTCAGCTGATCCACCACTTGCCTGCCACCTCCCCGTACGGGCCACGTCACCCACTATGTGTACGCGACCGAAGTGCAGCGTCTCACCACCGCACCGCCATGGCGGCACGCACCCCAGATTCTTCCTGGCCGGGCGGCTGGTTGCGAACCCGGGGGCGATCGGGGTGTCTCATCTCATATACGGGCGAAACAGCATGCAAGACGGGGCGTGAGCGGGTACTCCAGTACGTGGTTCAACGCTGAAGCAGCGCGAACGACGCACCTTGATTGTCCGTGACGACCGCCACGATTCCGTACGAGGCCGTGAACGGGCCCGCCTGGACCCGCCCGCCGAGCCGGCTCACGGTGCCGAGAGCCGCCTCGCAGTCCCGGACCCCGAAGTGCACCAGGAAGTGCGGCGGCATGACCTCCGGGAAGACGTCGGTGACCGGCACCCGGCCGAAGTCGGGTGCGGCGCCGGGGCCGAAGAGCGCCTCGTGGAAGAGATGGCCGTAGAAGGTGTTGGCGATCTCGGTGTCCCGGGCGTACAGCTGCGCCCAGGCGAAGGCGCCGGGGATGTGCCGGACGCCGAAACCGGGGTGGCCGCCCGGCTGCCAGAGGCCGAAGACGGCGCCCTCGGGGTCGGCGGCGAGCGCGGCGAAGCCCAGGCCGTCCACCGGGAACGGGGGCATGACCACCTGGCCGCCGGCCGAGCGGATCCGCCGGACGGTGGCCTCGGCGTCGGGGGTGGAGAAGTACACCGTCCAGACGGTGGGCATCCGGCCGTCCGTCTTGTGGGCCAGCGCGGCGACCGGCCTGCCGTCCAGCAGGGCCCACACGGAGGCGCCGTACGCCTCCTGGAAGGTCCATCCGAAGAGCTCGCCGTAGAACCGCCTGCCCGCGTCCACGTCCGGAAGCTGCGCGTCCACCCAGCACGGGATGCCCTCGGGGACCGCCCCGGCGCCACCCTCTGTGTTCACCGATGCCCTGTTTTCGGCCATGCAGCCAAACTAACGGCGGTTCACGCAACGCGCAGACCAGCACACCCTTCCTCCGTGCCCCTCGCACCCCATTTGCAGTCGGCCGAATAGCGCTCCGATCACCCCTCGGTAAGCTGACGGCATGACAGGACAAGTGCGTACCGTCGACGGCCGCGTGGCCGGCCGGCGCGGGCAGGCGACGCGGCAGAAGCTGCTGGACTGCCTCAGCGAGATGCTCAGCTCCTCTCCGTACCGGGACGTCAAGGTCATCGACGTGGCCCGGAAGGCGGGCACTTCGCCCGCGACCTTCTACCAGTACTTCCCGGACGTCGAGGGCGCCGTCCTGGAGATCGCCGAGCAAATGGCCACCGAGGGCGCCGGGTTGACCGAGTTGCTGGAGGGCCGCTCGTGGGTCGGCAGGGCCGGCTGGCAGACGGCGCAGGAACTCGTCGACGGGTTCCTGGAGTTCTGGAAGAGGAACGACGCGATCCTGCGGGTCGTCGATCTGGGCGCGGCCGAGGGCGACAAGCGCTTCTACAAGCTGCGTATGAAGATCCTCAACTCGGTGAACAACTCGCTCTCGGACGCCGTCGCCGAACTGCAGTCCAAGGGCCGGGTCGACAAGGACGTGAACCCGGCCGCGGTCGCCGGTTCGCTGGTCGCGATGCTCGCGGCGGTCGCCTCGCACCAGAAGGGCTTCACGTCCTGGGGCGTCAAGCAGGCCGAACTCAAGCCGAACCTCGCGCTGTTGGTCCACCTCGGCATCACCGGTAAGAAGCCGACGAAGTAGCTTTCGAAGTCCTGTCTGGCGGGCGGTGGTTCCACGAGGGTGGGACCACCGCCCTTGCCCTATGCCGGCAGCGGCCGGTCCTTGACCACGTGCTTCATCACCAGCGTCGACGTCAGCCGCTGCACCCCCGGCAGCGTCGCGAGCCGCTCGTCGTAGAGCCGCTGGAAGGCCGCGAGGTCGGCCGTCGCGACCCGCAGCAGATAGTCGGGCTCCCCGAAGAGCCGCTGGGCGTCCAGGACGTGGTCCAGCTCGCCCACCGCCCGCTCGAACTCGGCGACCGTGTCCCGGTCCTCCTGTCGCATGGACACGAAGACCAGCGCCTCGAAGGTCAGCCCCACGGCGGCCGGCTCCACCACCGCCCGGTAGCCGCTGATCGCCCCGGACCGCTCCAGCTCCCGCAGCCGCCGATGGCAGGGCGAGACGCTCAGGCGCACCCGCGCGGCCAGCTCGGTCACGGTCAGCCGCCCGTCCTGCTGCAGCTCGGCAAGAATCTTCCGGTCCACGTCGTCCATGGGGCAGATCTTCCCCCATTCTGGTCGTTTCAGGGAAAAGAACGGGAACACTTTCGGCCGGATCACGCCTAATGTCCCCGGCATGGACACGGGAACGCTGATTTCTTTCCTCGCGCTGGACCTGCTGCTGGTCTGTGTGCCGGGCGCCGACTGGGCGTATGTGATCTCCGCCGGGCTGCGCGGCCGTTCGGTGGGGGCGGCGGTGGGCGGCCTGGTGAGCGGCTACGCCCTGCACACCGCGCTGGCGACGGCGGGCCTGGCCGTCCTGGTCGCGGGCTCCCCCGCCCTGCTCACCGCGCTCACCGTGGCGGGGGCGGGGTATCTGGTGTGGCTGGGGTGGGGGGTGCTGCGCCGGCCGGGGGTGCCGGAGGAGGGCGAGCAGGTGGTCGAGGGCCGGGTCTTCCTGCGGGGCGCGACGATCAGCGGCCTGAACCCCAAGGGGCTGCTGCTGTATCTGTCGATCCTGCCGCAGTTCCTGGTGACCGGGGACGGCGGGCACCTCCCGGTGGCCGCGCAGACCGCCGCCCTCGGGGTGCTGCACATGGCGTGCTGCGCCGCCGTGTACCTAGCGGTCGGCGTCCTGGCCCGGGCGGTCCTGGGCGCCCGTCCGGCGGCGGCCCGGGCGGTCACCCGGACCTCGGGGGCGGCGATGCTGGGGATCGGCACGTTCCTGCTGATACAGCACGCCTTCTAGGGCCTGTCCGGCGGATCATGCCGCAGACGCGGGGCCTGGCACGCCCATCTGCGGCGTTGTCGTCGGTTGCCGACGCTCCGCGTCGACGCCC
>NZ_JBEXXE010000041.1:69329-105490 GCF_040630255.1 Streptomyces sp. NPDC005820 | reverse complement strand
GTCGTGCCGGCCGGAAGCCCTCGTACTGGATGTACTTGGGCTTTCGGCCGGTGCGGCGAGAGGGCGTGCCGGGCGTCGCGACGGGGCAAACGTTGTCTGCCGCGGCACTGGCTAGCTGTCGTCCGAGGTGTTCCGGCCCGTGGAGTTGCTCCTGATGTCGGCCTTGCGGGCCAGTTCGCCGGCGGCGAGGGTCGCGGTGGCCACCGCTCGGGTCCAGCGGGGGCCGCCGCGGGCCGCCCACCAGACGCAGGCGCATCCGCCGACGGTGAGCAGGAGGATGCCGGACAGGACGAGCAGGATCACGTACTTCTCCTTCGGTGGGCGGGCCCTGTCGTCCTACACGTGCGATCGCGACGGGCGGTTCCCGGCAATGCGTTCGACAGTCCGTCGAGGGGGATGCCAGGATTCCCGCATGACCTACGGAATCGAGTACGACCCCGCTCGGTGAGCGGCCAGGAGGAGCGCGGCGCGCTCGACCCTCCGATCGCCCTGTACGACCACGCCGTGCGAGCGGCACGCGAGTCCGCCGACGGGCTCCCGCCTCCCCACGGCCACTCTCTCCGCGGCCCGTCCCGGCCCGGTACGGCCCCGGCGCTGCCCTACGAGCGGGCGCGGGCCGCCGTACGGGAAGCGCTGGATCCGTTGCCGACGGACTCCGACGCCCTGCACCGCCGTTTCGACGCACTCGGCATCCGGGCCCGCCACCGGACGGCGATCCGGGCCGCCGTCGCCGAGCTGCCGTTGCCGCAGGCACGGCGGGACGCCGCCCGTTCGCTGGGCCGGCAACTCGTCCGGACCGGTACGAGCGTGCCGGCGGTGCTGGTGGGGCTCGCGCTGCTCGTCCGGCTCGGGGAAGCGGCGGACGTCCCGTGTCTCTGCGTCCTCGCCCTGACGCGGGAACTCGGCGGTGCGGCCATCGAGGCCCTCGACGCCGTCGACCGCCCACGCGCCGCCTTCAGCCGGCTCGCCCTCGACGGCCGCGACGAACTCCGGCCCCTGGTCCGCGCGTTGCGGGCCGGCGACCGGCAAACCGTCCTCGCGGAACTCGAAGCCCTGCCCACCTCGCCCCGGTCGATCGGCTCGACGGTCGCCCGCAGTGTCACGGAGGCCACCCTCCTGCCCCGACTCCTCGACGAGCACCCCTCCCGCACCACCCTGCTCGCCCGGGCGGGCAGGCTCCTCGTCCGCATGGCCCGGGACCGCCACGACACGGCCGAGCTTCTCGCCTGCCGGGACGCACCACGGCTGTACGAGTCCGTCGTCGGCCGCGCCCGGCTGCTGCCGCCGACGCTGGAGCATCACGCCACCCTCCTCTCCCTCGCGCTGGATCTGAGCAGCGGTCCCGGTGTGCTGCTCGACTGGCCGCAGGGGAGGCGGGCCGCGCTGCTGGAGACGCTCGGGCGGCTGCTGGCGGAGCCCCGCTGGGCCGCCCTCGCGGACGCCGTCGACGGTGACGAGCCCGAACAACGGCGCCGGGCCCGCTGGATCCGGCGTACCGGGCGGCGGCCGTTCACCCTTCCGGCCCCGCCCGGCAGACTGCGCATCGAGGTCGTCGAGGGCGACCCCGTGGACCGGCTGCCCGTCGAGACCCGCGTCCTCGTCGACGGGCGTCCCCTCGTCCCGGCGGTCTTCCGCGTCGGGCCCGCACACGGTCCGGAGCGCCTCCAGGACATGGGCGGGCTGCGGGCCGGGCCCGCACCCCGGGAGGTCCAACTCGCCGAAGCCTCCTGCACGGAGGGGTGCTGCGGCGCGCTCTACGTCACCATCCGCCGGGCCGGGGACCGGGTGGTGTGGGAGAACTGGCGGCGGCCCGGTGTTCCGGGTGCCGGAAGGAACACGCACGCGCTTCCCCCCGAGCGGTTCGACGCCCTCGCGTACGACGCGGAGATCGCCCGGGCGGAGGCCGACCTCGGCTGGTCATGGCCGGCCCGTGCCGTGGCCCGTCTGATCAAGGGGGAGCTGGGGAAGCGTCCGGAGCTGCTCCGGCGATGGGACATGGGCCGGGGCTGGATCAGCACCGGCCCAGAGGACCCGGACACCGTCGAGGTGGGCCTCTGGTACACGCCGGGACTCGGCGCCGGGAAACCGGACGGGGACCCGCTGCTGTTCCGCTGGGCCGTCCCGGACGACGGCACCCCGCCCGAGGCGCAGGCCGCGGCCGCCGTCCGGCGGCTGACGGAGGAGGACCCGAAGACGTACGCCCGGCTGGTGGCCGGGAGCCGCAGGCGGGCCGAGGAGCTGGGGTTCACCTGGCCCTATGACACCTGAAAGGCCCTCCCCGGCCGGGGAGGGCCATCGGCCTCAGCCTTCTTGCGACCCGTCAGACTTTCTTACGACCCGTCAGGCTTTCTTACGGGTCGTCATGAAGCGCTGGATCAGGATGAACGCGCAGAGCAGCACACCGGTGGCGATCTTGGTCCACCAGGAGCTGAGGGTGCCCTCGAACTGGATGAGGCTCTTGATCAGGCCGAGGACGAGGACGCCGAACAGGGTGCCGAGGACATAGCCGGAGCCGCCGGTCAGCAGGGTGCCGCCGATGACGACCGCGGCGATCGCGTCGAGTTCCATGCCGGTCGCGTGCAGCGGGTCGCCGGACTGGATGTACAGGGTGAACAGGAGACCGGCGAGCGCCGAGCAGAACCCGCTCACCGTGTACACGGCGATCTTGGTGCCGCCCTGCGGGAGGCCCATCAGCATGGCCGACTGCTCGTTGCCGCCGATGGCGTACACCCGGCGTCCGAAGCGGGTGTAGTGCAGGACGTAGAAGGCGATGGCGAGGACGACCAGGGAGACGACCGCGCCGATGGAGAGGAAGCCCATGCCCAGGGACACCTGCGCCTGGGCCATGCTGCTGACCCCGGAGTCGCTGATGGAGATCGACTCCTTGCTGATGACCAGGCACAGGCCGCGGAAGAGGAAGAGGCCGGCGAGGGTCACGATGAAGGGCTGGATCTCGAAGTTGTGGATCACATAGCCCATCAGGAAGCCGCCGAACGCGCCCACGGCGAGGGCCATGGGGATCACGAGGGCAAGCGGCAGCCCCTGGCGTTCCACCAGCCAGGCCGTGAACATCGTGGTGAAGCCGATCATCGAGCCGACGGACAGGTCGATGCCGCCCGACAGGATGACGAAGGTGACGCCGACGGCGGCGACCAGGAGGTAGCCGTTGTCGATGAACAGGTTCAGGAAGACCTGCGGTTCGGCGAACCCGTAGAACTGGTAGCGGCTCAGGCCCACGCCGTACATGACGAGGAACAGCAGGGCCGTGGCCGCGACGGGCAGACGCCGGTCGGCGAGCAGCCGCGCGGCCCTGGACGGTGTACGGCTGTCCGGGGCGGCCTGGGGGCTCTGGGTGGTCGTGGTCATCACGACACCTCCATCTTGGGAGCGGCGTCGGCGGGCGCGGCGGGATCCGCCGCCGGGGCCGTCACCTGTCCGGCGCCGGTCTTCGCACCGAACCTCGCCCCGAAGACCTTGGCGCGGAACTTCGGGGACTGCAGCAGACAGACGACGATGACGACGGCGGCCTTGAAGACCAGGTTGGTCTGGGTCGGTACGCCGATGGTGTAGATCGTGGTGGTCAGGGTCTGGATGACGAGGGCGCCGACCACCGTGCCGCCGATCGAGAACCGGCCGCCGAGCAGCGAGGTGCCGCCGATCACCACGGCGAGGATCGCGTCGAGCTCGATCCACAGGCCGGCGTTGTTGCCGTCGGCCGCGGAGGTGTTGGAGCTGATCATCAGGCCCGCGATACCCGCCATCAGGGCGCAGAACACGTACACCATGATCTTGATACGGCTGGACCTGATGCCGACCAGCCGGCTGGCCTCGGCGTTGCCGCCGACCGACTCGACGAGCAGGCCGAGGGCCGTGCGCCGGGTCAGCGCCACCGTGATGGCCACGACCACGGCGACGACGAAGATGGAGAAGGGCAGCGTCAGCCAGTAGCCGCCGCCGATCAGCTTGTACGGCTCGCTGTTGATGGTGATGATCTGGCCGTCGGTGATGAACTGGGCGACACCGCGTCCGGCGACCATGATGATCAGCGTGGCGATGATCGGCTGGATGCCCATCCGGGCGACCAGGAAGCCGTTCCAGAGACCGCAGACGACGGCGGCCACCAGGCCGAGACCCATCGCGAGCAGCACCCCGGACAGGGCCTCCTGGTCGGCCTGGTCGCTGATGTAGGAGCAGGTCAGCGCGCCGGTGATGGCGACCACGGCGCCGACGGAGAGGTCGATGCCGCCGGTGGCGATGACCAGGGTCATGCCGACCGCGACCAGGATGAGGGGCGATCCGAACAGCACGATCGAGACGAGGCTGCCGTAGAGGTGGCCGTCCGTCATCTTGACCGAGAAGAAGTCGGGGGTGAACGGGACGTTGACGAGCAGCAGGAGGATCAGGACCGCGACCGGCCAGAACAGCTGGTGGTGCGTCAGTGCTCGCCAGCGGGAGGTGGTGGTCACTGGTGTTCTCCGCTCGCGATGGTCTCGAGGATCTTGCTGGTGGTGATCTCCGGCCCGTTGGTGATCCGCGCCACCAGCCGGCGGTCGCGCAGCACTCCGATGGTGTGGCTGAGCCGGAGCACCTCCTCCAGCTCGGCGGCGATGTACAGGACGGACACGCCGTCCTCGGAGAGCGAGACGACGAGTTTCTGGATCTCCGCCTTGGCGCCGATGTCGATGCCGCGGGTGGGCTCGTCGAGGATCAGCAGTTTCGGCTGGGTGATCAGCCAGCGGGCGAGCAGCACCTTCTGCTGGTTGCCGCCGCTGAGCTGGCCGACCCTGGCCTCGGGGTTGGCGGGGCGGATGTCGAGGGCCTTGATGTACTTGGCGACCAGTTCGTCGCGCTGGGCGGCCGGGACGGGCCGGGTCCAGCCGCGGGCGGCCTGCAGGGCCAGGATGATGTTCTCCCGGACCGTCAGGTCGGGCACCAGTCCCTCCGTCTTGCGGTTCTCCGAGCAGAAGGCGACCCCGGCGCCGATCGCGCCGTTCGGGGCGCTGAGCGAGACCTGCTTGCCGTCGACGGTGACCGTGCCGCTGTCGGGGTGGTCGGCGCCGAAGAGCAGCCGGGCGAGTTCGGTGCGGCCCGAGCCGAGCAGTCCGGCGAGGCCGATCACCTCGCCCTTGTCGATCTCCAGGTCGAAGGGGGCGATACCGCCGGTGCGGCCGAGTCCGTCCGCCTTCAGCAGCGTCTCGCCCGCGTCGGAGCGCAGCTGGTGCTCGTGGAGCTCCTCCAGCTGGCCCATGGCCTTGCCGAGCATGAGCTGGACGAGGCCGACCTGGTCGAGGTCGCTGACGAGATGCTCGCCGACGAGGGTGCCGTTGCGCAGGACCGTCATCCGGTCGCAGACCTCGTAGATCTGGTCGAGGAAGTGCGAGACGAACAGGATCGCCACGCCCTCGTCCTTCAACCGCCGCATCAGGGCGAAGAGCTGGAGGACCTCGTCGCGGTCGAGGCTGGAGGTCGGCTCGTCGAGGATCAGCACCTTGGTGCCAGCCCCGTCCTCCTTGCCCTCCGCCGTGCCATCGCCGCCTCCGAGCCCCAACGACCGTACGATCGCGACCAGTTGCTGCACCGCCAGCGGGTACGAGGACAGCGGGGCGGTGACGTCGATGTCGAGGCCGAGCCGGTCCACGAGCCGGGCCGCCTCCTGGCGCAGCCGCTTCCACTGGATACGGCCCATACGGGTCGGTTCGCGGCCGATGAAGATGTTCTCCGCCACCGAGAGGTTGGGGCAGAGGTTGACCTCCTGGTAGACGGTGCTGATGCCGGCCTGCTGGGCCTGCAGCGGGCTGGCGAACCGCACGGACGTCCCGTCCAGCGTGATCGTGCCGCCGTCGAGGGAGTAGACCCCCGTCAGCACCTTGATGAGGGTGGACTTGCCCGCGCCGTTCTCGCCCATCAGGGCGTGGATCTCGCCGGGGAAGAGCCGGAAGTCGACGTCCGACAGAGCCCGTACCCCCGGGAACTCCTTGACTATGCCCGCCATTTCCAGGACGGGCCGCGGCTCTGCCATGGCAGTGCTCCTCGTGAGATTGGTTCAGGCCCGCAGGGAGCCCCGGGACCGATGGCGCTCGGTCGGCCGCGGGCTCCCTGCCGGTGGGTGCCGTGGGTCAGTACTTGCGGTTCGGGAGCTCGGCCTTGGCCTGGTCCTGGAGGAAGTCGCCTTCCTTGGTCTTGATCCAGCGCTCGACCGACTCGCCGTCGTGGACCTTCTTGACGACGTCCATCAGCTGGGGGCCGAGGAGCGGGTTGCACTCGACGATGCCGTTGATCTTGCCCTCGGACATGGCCACGAAGCCGTCCTTCACGCCGTCGATCGAGACGATCAGGATGTCCTTGCCGGGCTTCTTGCCGGCCGCCTCGATGGACTGGATGGCGCCGATGGCCATGTCGTCGTTGTGCGCGAAGAGGACGTTGATGTCCGGGTTGGACTGCAGGAAGGCCGCCATGACCTGCTTGCCGCCGGCGCGGGTGAAGTCACCGGTCTGGCTGACGACGATCTTCCAGTCGTCGGCGTGGTCGGCGTCCATGACCTCCTTGAAGCCCTTGGCGCGCTCGATGGCGGGGGCGGCACCGGTGGTGCCCTCCAGCTGGGCGATCTTCACCGCGCCCTTGAGGCCGGCCTTCTCGACGACCGTAGCCAGCATCTTGGCGGCGCGACGGCCCTCGTCCGTGAAGTCGGAGCCGACCAGGGTGACGTAGAGGGAGTCGTCCGAGGTCTCCACCGAGCGGTCGGTCAGGACGACCGGGATCTTCGCCGCCTTGGCCTCCTTGAGGACGGCGTCCCAGCCGGTGACGACCACCGGCGAGAAGGCGATGACGTCGACCTTCTGCGCGATGTAGCTGCGGATCGCGGAGATCTGGTTCTCCTGCTTCTGCTGGGCGTCGGAGAACTTGAGGGTGTAGCCGGCCTCCTTGGCCGCGTCCTTCACCGAGGTGGTGTTGGCGCTGCGCCAGCCGCTCTCCGCGCCGACCTGGGAGAAGCCGAGCGTGATCGTCTTGCTGCCCCCGGAGGACGAGCCGGAGGAGCTGTCGTCCTTCTTCGCGCAGGCCGCCAGGCCGCCCGCCGCCGCCACGCCGACCGCCGCGGTGAGGAAGTTCCTTCTGCTGAGCATGTTCTTCTCCTTTGAAGAGCCGGCCCGGGGACGGACCTGCTGGTACTCGTGGACCGGCTGCACTGCGTCCAGCCTGTCGATCATCGTTCGGTATTTCGGCCATACTGTTGGGCAGCCAGGCCTACGGATCCGTCAGAGGGGCACGCCTTCGGGTTGGGCGGCGTGCGGGAACGTACTGGCGCGCACGACGAGTTGGGGCTCGATCGCGATCGGGGACGGGGTGGCGGGCGGCCGGCCCTCGATCATCTCCAGGAGCAGCGCTATGCCCTGCTTCCCGACCGCCGAGAAGTCCTGCCGGACGGTGGTGAGGGGCGGTGCGAAGAACTCCGACTCCGGGATGTCGTCGAAGCCGACCACCGCCACGTCCTGCGGGGTCCGTACGCCGGCCTCGCGCAGCGCCCGCAACACCCCCAGCGCCATCTGGTCGTTGGCGACGAAGACGGCGGTCAGCCCCCGGCCCACCCAGCCGGCCAGCTCCTGCCCGGCGCGGTAGCCGGACAGCGGGCTCCAGTCGCCGCGCAGCAGCAGAGGCGGTTCGACGTCCGCCGCCTCGAGGGTGGCCCGCCAGCCGGCGGCCCGGTCGGCCGCCTCCAGCCAGTCCTCGGGTCCGGCGAGGTGCCAGACCGTGCGGTGGCCGGCGGCCAGCAGATGCCGGGTGGCCAGGCGGGCCCCGAGGTGCTGGTCCACGCTGACGCTGGGGATGCCCACGCCCTGGCCGCTGCCCACGACCACCACCGGGAAGGGGCAGCGGAGTTCGGCGAAGGCGTCCACCGCCGAACGCTGTGGGGCGATGGCGACGACCCCCTCCACCCCGCCCTCGCTGAGATGGTCGAGCGCCTCGGACAGGGTCGCCATGGTCAGTTCGCGCAGACTGACCGTGGAGACGAGATAGCCCTCGGCGCGCGCCGCCTCCTCCAGCGCGAACAGGGTGCTGGCCGGACCGTACAGGGTGGTGTCGGAGGCGACCACGCCCAGCGTCCGGGTGCGGCGGGTGGCCAGGGCCCGGGCCGAGGAGTTACGGCGGTAGCCCATCTCCTCGATCACGCGGAGCACCCTGGCCCGGGTCTGCTCCCGCACGTTGGGGTGGTCCCCCAGGACGCGGGAGACGGTCTGGTGGGACACGCCGGCCTGGCGTGCCACGTCGGCCATGGTGGGCGGCCGGAGCTGAGCGGGTGACACGGCCGCACCTCCTTGGCGGTCGTCTGCGGATAAGTCCTGTGTCGTGGGCGGCGCTTTCCGCGCGGCAGGCTTCACGCCGCGGTGTCCGAGGGCCCAACAGCACTGCTGGGATTGGCGAGTTGGGGCACTACGGGCACGACGCTCATACCTCCCACGCTGGCGTCCGACGCCGACCGGTGAATGCGGACGTCATTGTGAGCGCTAACAATTCATGGCGGTCAAGAGGGCTGCAAGGGAACGTCGTCACGGTTGAATAACGCGCCAGGTGGGCGGAGTTCCGTGGACGCCCGTCCAAACACCCCTCAACCACCGCTCACACCAGCGGAGTTACACCCACCGAGCACCCCTCGGACGACACCCGCCGAGACCTGCCCGCCGGCTGTCACCGACGGCCGCCGGCAACAGCCGCGGGCGCGGGAGAGCGGGCTCGACATCTTCGGCCGCATCACGACGAAACCCCACATATCGACGGAACCCGACAGACCGGTGGAAGCCGAGAACTCGGGGGAAGTCGACGGCTCGGCGGGAGTCGGCGACGCCGCGGGGGGCCGCAGACGGGCGGGCCGAGCCTCCGGCGGGGCCGCGGCTGGGGGCCGTAGGAGGCCGTGGTGGGGCGCGAGTTGGTGAGGGGCCTGGGGGTGGGCTAGGAGCACCACCACAGGAAGCGGGTGCAGGTTTCCGAGGGGGAGGGGTCGGGGGAGGACGGGTCCGGGGTCGTCGGGGCTGCGGTCGGGGTGGAGCCGGTGGGGGTTGTCGCGCCGGAGGAGGAGCCGGGGACGGTCGCCGACTGGGCTTCCTTGTCCGGGGTTCGGCTCGCGTCCTCCTCGCTCGGGGACGCCGAGGCCGACGGGGAGGCCGAGGCGCTCGGAGACGCCGAGGTCTTGTCCTCGCCCGTGCCCGTCCGGTCGTCCAGCGGCTGCGCGGACGCGCTCGGCTCCGCCGAGGAGTCGTCCACCTCGGAGGACTCGCCACCGGCCGCCGCCGGGTTCGGCTTGGCGGAGAACCCCGGTGCGTCCACGCCGAGTTCGGCGAGGCTCAGCCCGCCCGCCGCCAGTACGAAACCGGCGGTGATCAGCAGCGTGCGCTTACGGCGTTTGCGATGGACGGCCGCCTTGCGGTCCCGCCGGCTCGCCTCCGAGGCGTCGGCCGGACCGGCACCGGCACCGTCCACGCCGCCCCTGCGGCCACCCCGGCCCTGCCCGCGCCGACGCGCGGCCCGCCCCCGCGGCTCACCGTCCTCGCCCTCACGGTCGTCCCGGCCGTCCCGGCCCTCGTGAAGGCCCTCGTGAAGGCCCTCGTCACCGACGTCGTCGTAACCGTCGTGGCCGGAATGAGCCCCCGGGCGGGGCTCGTCGCCGTAAGGTCCGTGATCGGCGTGCGGGCCGCGCTCCCCGCCATGACCCGCGAGGGTGTCATGATCACCGACCGCTCCGGACACGCCGAACTGCGGCTCCGGCTCGTACGCGTCCTGGGGATACGCGCGTAGCTGAACAGACGGTGCGCCGCACCCCGGGCAGGCGAGGGCGCCGTTGAGGTGCCGTCGGCACGGGTGGCAGTAGTCCATGACGCGGGAAGACTAGGTTCCCGGGCGGTCATGTTCCTAGGCTGGGCTGTGAAAGTTGTGTGGGAAACAGCCCATACCGGTGCGGCCGCCCGGGTGACCTGGCACACACCGCCGACACCCCCGATGGCGAAAGGGGCATCGAAACCGTCAAACCGTTACCTGTTCGACCCATTGACACTCCCCTCACGCCGTCCTTACTGTCTGCCCAGCATTTCGAACATGTGACGAAATCTCGAACAGCCGAAGGGTAACTTCCGTGCGCATCACCGGAATCAGCACGCACGTGGTCGGCACGCCGTGGCGCAACCTGACCTACGTCCTGGTGCACACCGACGAGGGCATCACGGGTGTCGGCGAGACCCGCATGCTGGGCCACACCGACGCGCTGATCGGCTACCTGAGAGAAGCCGAGCAGAACCACATTCTCGGCTCCGACCCGTTCGCTGTCGAGGACCTCACCCGCCGGATGAAGTACGGCGACTACGGCCGCGCCGGCGAGATCGTGATGTCCGGCATCGCGGTCGTCGAGATGGCCTGCTGGGACATCAAGGGCAAGGCCCTCGGCGTCCCGGTGTGGCAGCTGCTCGGCGGCAAGGTCACCGACAAGGTCAAGGCGTACGCCAACGGCTGGTACACCACCGAGCGCACCCCGGAGGCGTACCACAAGGCCGCGCAGGGCGTCATGGAGCGCGGCTACAAGGCGCTCAAGATCGACCCCTTCGGCACCGGGCACTTCGAGCTCGACCACGAGCAGAGCCTGTACGCCGTCTCCCTCATCGAGGCCGTGCGCGACGCCATCGGGCCGGACGCCGAGCTGATGCTGGAGATGCACGGCCGCTTCTCCCCCGCGACGGCGGTGCGGCTGGCCAAGGAGCTGGCCCCGTTCAAGCCCGCGTGGCTGGAGGAGCCGTGCCCGCCGGAGAACCTGAAGGCGCTGGAGAAGGTCGCCGCCAAGGTCGACATCCCGGTCGCCACCGGTGAGCGCATCCACGACCGCATCGAGTTCCGCGAGCTCTTCGAGAGCCAGGCCGTGGACATCATCCAGCCGGACGTCGGCCACATCGGCGGCATCTGGGAGACCCGGAAGCTGGCCGCGACCGCCGAGACGCACTACATGCTCGTCGCGCCGCACAACGTCGGTGGCCCGGTACTGACCGCCGCCTCCCTCCAGGTCGGCTTCACCTCCCCCAACTTCAAGATCCTCGAGCACTTCAACGACTTCGCGGACGCGGAGATCAAGAAGGTCGTCAAGGGCGCGCCCGAGGTGATCGACGGCTACTTCCACCTCTCCGACAAGCCCGGCCTCGGGGTCGAGCTGGACGTGGACGCCGCCGCCGAGTTCCCGCAGCAGCAGGCCCGCTTCGACCTCTGGGCCGAGGGCTGGGAGCAGCGGAAGCCGAAGGGCACCCAGTGAGCACCGAGGTCGTCATCGAGGCGCCCGGCGAGCACCGGCTCACCGCGCACACCCCGCGGGAGCCGGGGCCGGGCGAGGCCCTGGTCCGGGTCCACGCGGTGGGCATCTGCGGCAGCGACCGCGAGGTGTACCAGGGCAACCGGCCCGAGGGGTACGTCCGCTACCCGCTGACCCCGGGCCACGAGTGGTCCGGGACCGTGCAGGCGGTGGGCGCCGGGGTGCCGGGGGGCCTGGTCGGCCGGAAGGTCGTGGGCGAGGGCTTCCGCAACTGCCAGGTCTGCGACCGCTGCCACGCGGGCGAGACGACGCTGTGCACGGACGGGTACGAGGAGACCGGCTTCACCCAGCCGGGGGCCATGGCCACCACCCTCACCCTCCCGGCGCGGCTGCTGCACGTGCTGCCCGAGGACGCCGATCTCACGGCCGCCGCCCTGCTGGAGCCCGCCGCGTGCATCGCGGCGGCCGCCATCAAGGCGCGGGCGTTGCCGGGCGAGAAGGTGGCCGTGGTGGGCACCGGGACGCTGGGCATGTTCGCGGTGCAGTTCCTGAAGGCGGGCTCGCCGGCCGAGCTGCTGGTCGTGGGCACCCGGGACGACAGGGAAACGCTGTCACGGCGGTTCGGGGCGACCGACTTCCGTACCAAGGACCAGGAGCTCCCCGACGACTTCGACGTCGTGATCGAGACCGCCGGGTCCGCGAGTGCAGCCCAGACGGCCGCCTCGCTGCTCCGCAGGGGCGGACGACTGGTCCTCACGGGCATTCCCGCGCCGGGCGCCGACGGTCTCGACCCGACGGACCTGGTCGTACGGCAGCTGGAGGTGCACACCGTCTTCGGGGCACCCCCGGACGCCTGGTCGCACACGGTACGGGTGTTCGGGGCCGGGCTGCTCGACCCGCTGCCGCTGGTCACGCACGAACTGCCGCTGGCCGAGTTCCCCGAGGCCATCGAGCTGGTGGGATCCGGCGACCCGAAGGTGGGCAAGGTGCTGCTCAGGCCGTAGCAGACGCCCCTCGAGACGTACGCCGGTGCGGGGGCGACCTGACGGTCTCCGCACCGGCGTACACCCAGACCCACCCGCACCCTGAGCCGCGAACCTTGTCCGAAATATCGAACACTAAGGACACCTTGTGACCGACGCTTCCGCCCCGGCAGCCCGTCGACCCGGTGAGCAGGCGCTCGCCGCACTCGGCCTGGGCGCACCCGCCCTCGACCCCGCCGACTCCTCGTCCCACACCTTCCCGGGCGGCGGCCGCTGGCGCACCGAGGTCCCCTCGTGCGAGGGACCCGAAGCGCTGGCCGTCATCCTGAAGGAGGCCTCGCGGCTCGACGTGCCGATCCACCGGATCAGCCAGGGCAGCGGCGTGTGGATGCTGACCGACGCCGAGATCACCGAGATGGTCGACGCGACCGCCGAGCGTGACATCGAGCTCTGCCTGTTCACCGGCCCGCGCGGCACCTGGGACATCGGCGGCTCCACCCGGACCGACTCGCGCGGCGGGGGCCTGCGCGCCCGCGGGCACGACGCCGTCGCCGGCTGTGTCGAGGACGCGGTGCGCGCCACCGAGCTGGGCGTCAAGTGCCTCCTCGTCGCCGACGAGGGCGTGCTGTGGACGCTGCACCAGGCCCGTACGGCCGGCCTCATCCCGGCCGACACCACACTGAAGGTGTCGGCGCTGATCGGCCCCGTGAACCCGGCCGCGTACGCCGTGTACGAGCGGCTCGGAGCCGACTCCGTGAATGTGCCCAGCGACCTCACGCTGGACCACCTCACCGAGATCCGCCGGGTCTCCGGTGCCCCGATGGACATGTACATCGAGGCACCCGACGACCTCGGAGGGTACATCCGGATGTACGAAGTGGCCGAGCTGATCCGGCGCGGCGCACCTCTGTACCTGAAGTTCGGCCTCTCCAAGGCCCCGGGGATCTACCCTTACGGCCACCACATGAGGGATCTGACCCTGTCCACCGCTCGGGAGCGGGTCCGGCGCGGCCGGCTCGCGCTCGACCTGCTCGCGCGGCACGGAGCGGACGGCGACATGGCGCCGCTCGGCTCCCGGCTGCCGGGCGAACTGAACAGGTTTGACGTCCGGTCATAACGTTCCGGAAACCTCGCTTCACACAAGCCGACACAGGCGCGCAGAATCCCACACACCTCGTTGTTTCGGTCTTCCCGGCGTCACGTCCGGGAGCGCCTTCGCTGCACCGCGAGACCGATCCCTGCACACACATCAAGGATGATGATCATGCGTAACCGCAGAGCCGCCCTCGCCGCCATAGCCGGAGCCGCTTCCCTCGCCCTGACCCTCTCCGCCTGCGGCCAGTCCGGCGAGGGCGGCAGCAAGGAGGACAAGGGCAGCGCCAAGGGCGGCACGATCGGCATCGCGATGCCGACCAAGTCCTCCGAGCGCTGGATCACCGACGGCGCCAACGTCGAGAAGGACCTTCAGGCCAAGGGCTACAAGACCAAGCTGGTCTTCGGCGAGGACGACCCCGACCAGCAGGTCTCCCAGATCGAGAACCTGATCACCCAGGGCGTCAAGGCGCTGATCGTCGCCGCGATCGACAACAAGTCGCTGAACAACGTGCTCCAGCAGGCCGCCGACGCCAAGATCCCGGTCATCTCCTACGACCGCCTGATCCTCGGCACGAAGAACGTCGACTACTACGCGTCCTTCGACAACGAGAAGGTCGGCAAGCTCCAGGGCCAGTACATCGTCGACAAGCTCGGCCTGGCCAGCGGCAAGGGCCCCTTCAACATCGAGCTGTTCGCCGGCTCCAACGACGACAACAACACCAAGTACTTCTTCAACGGCGCGATGAGCGTGCTCCAGCCGTACATCGACAGCAAGAAGCTGGTGGTCAAGTCCGGTCAGACCGGGCTCACCCAGGTCACCACCCTGCGCTGGGACGGTGCCACCGCCCAGAAGCGCATGGAGGACAACCTCACCTCGTCGTACACCAAGGGCCGGGTCGACGCCGTGCTCTCGCCGTACGACGGCATCTCGATCGGCATCATCGCCGCGCTGAAGTCGGACGGCTACGGCACCAAGGCCAAGCCGCTGCCGGTCATCACCGGCCAGGACGCCGAGCTGGCCTCGGTGAAGTCGATCATCGCCGGTGAGCAGTCGCAGACGGTCTACAAGGACCTCCGCAAGCTCGCCCAGGTCGCCACCGACATGGTCGACGCCTCCCTCAACGGCAAGAAGCCCGAGATCAACGACACCAAGTCGTACGACAACGGCACCAAGGTCGTCCCCGCCTACCTGCTGCAGCCGGTGAGCGTCGACAAGACGAACTACGAGAAGGAGCTCGTCGAGGGCGGCTACTACACGGCGGACCAGCTCAAGTAAGCGTCGGCCCTTAAGGATTGGAAGGCACGACCATGGCGGGACCCGTCCTGGAAATGCGCTCGATCGTCAAGACCTTTCCCGGTGTGAAAGCGCTGTCGGACGTCTCACTGACCGTCCGTCAGGGCGAGGTCCATGCCATCTGCGGTGAGAACGGCGCCGGGAAGTCCACCTTGATGAAGGTGCTCTCCGGCGTCCATCCGCACGGCACCTACGAGGGCGACATCCTCTTCGAGGGAGAGGTCGTCCACTTCAAGGACATCCGCGCGAGCGAGCAGCACGGCATCGTGATCATCCACCAGGAGCTGGCGCTGTCGCCGTACCTCTCCCTGGCGGAGAACATCTTCCTCGGCAACGAGCACGCCAAGGGCGGGTTCATCGACTGGCGGGAGACCCTGCGGCACGCCACTCAGCTGCTGCGCCGGGTCGGTCTCCACGACCACCCGGAGACCCGCGTCGCCGACATCGGCGTGGGCAAGCAGCAGCTGGTGGAGATCGCGAAGGCGCTGTCGAAGAAGGTGAAGCTGCTCATCCTCGACGAGCCGACCGCGGCGCTGAACGACGAGGACAGCGACAAACTGCTCGACCTCATCCTGGAGTTGAAGAAGCAGGGCATCACCTCGATCATCATCTCCCACAAGCTCAACGAGATCCGCAAGGTCGCCGACTCGGTGACGATCATCCGCGACGGCCAGACCATCGAGACGCTCGATGTGAAGGCGGCGGAGACGACCGAGGACCGGATCATCAGCGGCATGGTCGGCCGCGACCTCGACCACCGCTTCCCCGAGCGCACCCCGCACGAGGCGGAGGTGGACGCGGCTGCCGCCCTGGAGATCCGCAACTGGACCGTGCACCACCCGATCGACCAGCAGCGCAAGGTCGTCGACGACGTGTCGATCCAGGTGCGGCGCGGCGAGATCGTCGGCATCGCGGGCCTGATGGGCGCCGGCCGCACCGAGCTCGCGATGAGCGTCTTCGGGCGGACCTACGGCCGGTACGCGGGCGGCACGGTCCTCAAGGACGGCAAGGAGATCCGTACGAAGACCGTCGCGGAGGCGGTCGACCACGGCATCGCGTACGTCACCGAGGACCGCAAGCACTACGGCCTCAACCTCATCGACACCATCAACCGCAACATCTCGCTGACCGCCCTGAGCAAGGTGGCCAAGCGGGGCATCGTCGACGAGCACGAGGAGCGGCAGGTCTCCGAGGGCTACCGCAAGACGATGAACATCAAGGCGCCGACCGTCTTCGAGCCGGTGGGCAAGCTGTCCGGCGGCAACCAGCAGAAGGTCGTCCTCAGCAAGTGGATCTTCGCGGGTCCGGACGTGCTGATCCTGGACGAGCCCACGCGCGGCATCGACGTGGGCGCCAAGTACGAGATCTACACGGTCATCGACCAGCTGGCCGCCCAGGGCAAGGCGGTCGTCTTCATCTCCTCCGAGCTGCCCGAACTGCTCGGCATGTGCGACCGCATCTACACGATGGCCGCCGGACGGCTCACGGGCGAGGTCCCGCGGGCCGAGGCCACGCAGGAAGTGCTGATGCGTCAGATGACGAAGGACAAAGAGGTAACGCGATGAGCACGGACGTGACCAAGAGCCCGGCGGACGCTCCGCCCGGGAAGAGCGGGGGCTCGGCCACCGGCGGCGGACTGCTGCAGCTGATGCTGGACGGCCTGCGCCGCAACATGCGGCAGTACGGCATGCTGATCGCGCTCGGCCTGCTCGTGGTCCTGTTCCAGGTGTGGACCGGCGGCGACCTGCTGCTGCCGCGCAACGTCTCCAACCTGGTCCTGCAGAACAGCTACATCCTGATCCTCGCGATCGGCATGATGCTGGTGATCATCGCGGGTCACATCGACCTGTCCGTCGGATCGGTGACGGCGTTCACCGGCGCCTTCGCGGCCGTACTGACGGTGCAGCACGGTGTGGCGTGGCCGCTCGCGCTGGTGCTGTGCCTGGCCATCGGCGCGGTGGCCGGCGCGGTGCAGGGGTACCTGATCGCCTACCTCGGCATACCCTCCTTCATCGTCACCCTCGCGGGCATGCTGATCTTCCGTGGTCTGACGGAGATGTTCCTGAAGGGTCAGACCCTCGGCCCGTTCCCGGACGGCCTGCAGGAGATGGGCAACGGCTTCCTGCCGGAGGTCGGCCCGAACACGAACTACCACAACCTCACGCTGCTGCTCGGCTTCGCCCTGCTGGCCTTCGTGGTCCTCCAGGAGGTCCGCGACCGCAAGCGTCAGCAGGAGTTCGCGCTCGAGGTGGCGCCCAGGAACCTCTTCCTGCTCAAGCTCGTCGCCATCTCCGCCGCGATCCTCGCCGTCACGATGCTGCTCGCCAGCTACAAGGGCGCGCCGATCATCCTGATCGTCCTCGGCGCGCTGGTGGTCGGCTACGGCTACATCATGCGCAACGCCGTCTTCGGCCGTCACATCTACGCGATCGGCGGCAACCTCCCGGCGGCGAAGCTGTCCGGCGTCAAGGACAAGAAGGTCACCTTCCTCGTCTTCCTGAACATGGGCGCGCTCGCGGCCCTGGCCGGTCTGGTGGTCGCCGCCCGTCTGAACGCGGCCTCGCCGAAGGCGGGCCTCAGCTTCGAGCTCGAGGCGATCGCCTCGTCGTTCATCGGCGGCGCGTCGATGAGCGGCGGCGTCGGCACCGTCCTCGGCGCGATCATCGGTGGTCTCGTCCTCGGTGTCCTGAACAACGGCATGAACCTCCTGAGCGTCGGCACCGACTGGCAGCAGGTCATCAAGGGCCTCGCCCTGCTGCTCGCGGTCGGCTTCGACGTCTGGAACAAGCGCAAGTCCGGTTCGTAGACCGGATCGATCGAGCAGACCGGATCGGGCCCCGCCGTGCGGCGGGGCCCTTCCCATGCGTTTCCACGAGTTCCCATGAGTTCCCAAGAGTTCCCCTGAGCAGGGAGGCGAAATGCCGGTGCAGTCGCTCTTCGGCAAGCTGGCCGACGGCACGGAGATCCACAGCTGGACGCTGGAGAACGGCGGGACCCGGCTGGAGGTCCTCTCCTACGGCGGGATCGTGCGGTCCCTGGAGATCCCCGACCGCGAGGGCCGCCTCGCGAACGTCAGCCTCGCCTTCGGCACGATCGAGGAGTACGTCGAGAGGACCCCGTACTTCGGCGCGCTGATCGGCCGCTACGGCAACCGGCTCGGCGCCGGGCGCTACACCCTCGACGGCGAGACCCACCGGGTCGACGTCAACGACGGGCCGAACAGCCTGCACGGCGGGGCGGAGGGCTTCGACCGCCGGGTCTGGGACGTCGAGCCCTTCGAGGAGGGAGCGGACGTCGGCCTGCGGCTGTCCCGGACCAGCCCCGACGGCGAGATGGGCCACCCCGGCACGCTCGCGGTCCGGGTGACGTACACCCTCACCGCGGCCGGCGACTGGCGGATCGACTACGAGGCCACCACCGACCGCACCACGGTGGTCAACCTCACGAACCACGTCTACTGGAACCTGGCCGGCGAGGGCAGCGGCTCCGTCGCGGACCACGAGCTGTCGATCGCCGCCGCCCGCTACACCCCGGTCGGCCCGGGACTGATCCCGACGGGCGAGCTGGCCGAGGTCGCGGGCACGCCCTTCGACTTCCGCGAGGCCAAGGAGATCGGCCGGGACCTGCGGGTCGCCGACCCGCAGCTGCTGCACAGCCAGGGCTACGACCACAACTGGGTCCTCGACAAGGGCGTCACCGAGGAGCCCGTCCCGGTGGCGTTCCTGCGCGACCCGTCCTCGGGCCGCACCCTGACCGTCGCCACCACCGAGCCGGGGCTGCAGTTCTACTCCGGCAACTTCCTCGACGGCACCCTGACCGGGCCGGGCGGCCGCGTCTACCGTCAGGGCGACGCGCTCTGCCTGGAGACCCAGCACTTCCCGGACTCCCCGAACCAGCCGTCGTTCCCGTCGACGACCCTGCGGCCCGGGGAGACGTACCGGTCGACGACGGTGCACAGCTTCGGGGTGTAGAACCCGGAAGGGCGGATGCGAAACCCGGGTTCCCGGTTCCGCAACTCACATTTTTTTCACATCGGTTGAACGGGGTGACTCACAACCCCGTATGTACGAGTGGCCCGTGCTCCCCCGCTCGGGCCACCCAGACGACGGGCCCGGTCGTCCCCAGCGGGCCCGCCCCCTACGGAGGTTCCATGGCCGACAACGTCACCTCGTTGTTCCGCAGCACGGCGGCTCACAGCCCGTCGATGGCGGCGCTGACACGAGAAGGCGGCGACGGGACGGGCCCGGTCGACTTCTGTATCCCCTGCAACCCCTACTTCCCCACCCCGGCCATGATGGACACCATGTCCGCCAGACTGCGGGACATCGTCACCTACTACCCCAGCAGCGCCGACACGATCACCGCCGAGCTGTGCAACCTGCTCCAGCTGCCGCCGTCCGCCGTCGCGATGGGAAACGGCTCCACCGAGCTGATCACCTGGATCGACCATCTGCTGATCCGTGAGTCCGTCGCCGTCCCCGTGCCCACCTTCGGCCGCTGGACCGACCAGCCGATGGAGACCGGCAAGCGGGTCGACATGTTCCCGCTCCAGGAGTCCAGCGGCTTCGCCCTCGACCTCGCGCAGTACGCCGACTTCATCCGCACCCGCGGGACCCGGGCCGCGGTCATCTGCAACCCGAACAACCCCGACGGCGGCTTCGTGCACAAGCACGCCCTCGTGCAGTTCATGGACGCGATGGCCGACCTCGACCTGATCATCATCGACGAGTCGTTCCTGGAGTTCGCCGACGCGGAGCAGGAGCCCAGCGTCGTGCAGGAGGCGATGATCCGCCCGAACGTCATCGTCCTGCGCAGCCTCGGCAAGAACTTCGGTCTGCACGGCATCCGGTTCGGCTACATGGTCGCCAACCCCTCCCTGGCCGGCAAGGTCCGCTCGATGCTGCCGAAGTGGAACCTCAACGCCTTCGCCGAGTACGTGGTCTTCATGCTGAAGGAGCACGGCCCCGAGTACATGCAGAGCCTGATGCAGGTGCGCCGGGACCGCCTCGACATGGCCAGCCAGCTCTCCGCGCTCCCCGGCCTCACCGTCTACCCCTCCCAGGGCAACTTCCTCTTCGTGCGCCTTCCCGTCGGCGCCGAGGGCACGGTCGTACGGGACCGGCTGCTCACCGAGCACCGCATCCTGATCCGTGAGTGCGGCAACAAGATCGGCTCCTCCAGCCGCTTCGCGCGGCTCGTGGTGCGCCCCCAGGTGGACGTGCGTCGCCTGGTGTCCGGCCTGGAACAGGTGCTCTACGGGACCAGGAGGGGAGCCGCCGTGCCCGAGCTGAGCGCCGCAATGAGCTACAGCTCGGGCACGGCCGCCGTGGACCGCCTGCTGGTCGAGGCGACCAACGGGGCGGGCATGCAGGGCCTCGCCGCTCAGGCCATGGGCATGCCGGGGCTGGTCGCGGCCCCGGCCGCCGTCGGCATGCCGATGCAGGCGCCCGCGATGGCGCAGGCCGCCCCGTCCAACGGCGCCGGGATGCCGTTGCCGGCCGCCGCACAGGTCTTCCCCCAGCCTGTGCCCGCGGCCGCTCCGGCCCCGGCGCCGATCCCGGCCATGCCGACGCCCGTACCGGTGCCCGCGCCGATGATGGCTCCGCCCATGCAGGCGCCGATGGCTCCCGCCGCCGCGGCCCAGACTCCGCCCGGGGTTCCGGCTCGGGGTGGGCTCACCGCCGCGCAGGTGCGGGGGACGAACGGGCTGGCGCCCGCGGCCGCCACGGGCTGGCCGAACGCCCAACCCGCCCAGTCGTGGCCGAATGCGGCGGGGATGGGGCAGGTGGGCTAGCAGGACGACGCCCCGGCGGGCCGGTGGCCCGGCGGGGCGTCGTGCCTTCTACCTGATGTTCAGCTTGACCTTCTGGTTCTCGACGAGGTCGGTCTGCGGGATGGTCCTGGTGAAGTTCTGGGCCGCCTTCCCGGGCGCCTTGCACGAGACCGTGACCGCCAGGTTGAACGCCGAGTCCAGCGGGACCTCGAGGTCCTTGATCTCGTACCTCGCCCTGCGGCCGTCGACGCCGGTGACGTTGACCGTCGCGTCGTCCTCATCGCTGTCCAGCGTCACCGTCCTGGGGACGGACGCGCTGGGTGCGGGGAACGCCTTGGCGCAGGTCACGGTGCCGTTGTAGGTCACCGGCCCGGTGTCGACCGCCGACGCCGGCCCGGCCGTCAGGACGCCTCCCACCAGGGCTGCGGTGACGAGCGGGATCATGGTCGCGAGAGTGGACTTGCGTGTGGACATGGGACCACCTGCTCATGGGCGGATGAGTAGTTCTGTGCACGAGCCGGCCCGGTAACCCCCGTCCCCTCCCCACCCCACGCTCCCCCAACGGCTCCTGCCCTGCAACCCGGCCCAGGACGCGGTCAGTACGCCACCGGCCAACCCGTGCTCCAGCTCAGCAAGTTGATGCCCAGCTCGGGTGTGCCGTTGTCGTTGCCGTCGTAGTAGTGGTAGACGATCAGGTCGCCGTCGGCGTCGTTCAGGATGGACTGGCCGCCCGGGCCGATGACGCTGCCGTGGGTCTCCAGGACCGGGGTGCCGCCGTTGTTCGTCAGGGCGACCCCGCTCTTGTCGTAGTAGGGGCCGGTGACGCTCGTGGCGCGGCCGACCTTCACCTTGTACGTCGAGCCGGTGCCGGCGCAGCAGGTGTCGTACGAGGCGAAGAGGTAGTAGTAGCCGTTGCGTTTGACGACGTACGGGGCCTCGATCGCCTTGGTTCCGGTCGGGCGGGCGGCGAGGGAGCGGCGGGCGGTGTCGGAGGAGAGCTGCTTGCCGGTGGACGGGGCGATACGGATCATCTTGATGCCCGTCCACCAACTCCCGAAGGAAAGCCACCACTTGCCGTCGTCGTCCACGAAGAGGTTCGGGTCGATGGCGTTGTAGTCGCTGGACGTGGTGGACGTGTAGACCGTGCCGTAGTCGGTCCAGGAGCCGGGCAGGCCGGTGCTCGAACCCGCCAGTCCGATCGCGGACTTGTTGGAGCCGAAGGTCGAGACGGCGTAGTACATCAGGTACTTGCCGCCGTGGTACGAGATGTCCGGCGCCCACGCCTCGGTGGTGCCGTACGACGACCACCAGCTCGGCCGGGTGGCGAACGCGTCGCCGCCCGCGCTGAAGGCGATCCGGTCGGTGGAGGTGCGGTAGGCGAGTCCGCCGCCGGTGGCGTACAGGAGGTAGCGGCCGGCCGAGGTACGGATCATGGTGGGGTCGTGGACGACCGTGGAGCCGGTGACCGTGCCGGGGTTGGGGTAGGCGGAGGCCGTGGTGGGGGTCAGGGCCAGCAGGATCGCCGCGGGGACGGCGAGCAGGGCTGTTCTGCGTGAGGTGGGGCTCATGCGGACGGAACGTAGAATCGAACCTTTTGCGCGTCAACGCTCCAGGCGCCTACTCGAAACTCTTCGAAAACCGTGCAGCAGGCAACTACTGTCGACACTTTGCCTTGCAAGTAACTTGACGGATGTTCACTTTACCGTTCTGACAGCCTCCCGACAGAAACCCTCCTTACGGTGCCGTGCTCATGACAGACACCTCGGAAACTCGCAGCCCCATCGGACGCCGTACGGTGCTCGTGGCGACGGGCGCCACCGCCGCCACCCTCGCCGTGGGCGCCGCCGCGTCGACCGAAGCCCCCACCGTCACGGCCGACGACACCGCTCCCGTCGCCGCCGCGGCCGTCTGCACCCTCACGAAGGAGATGACCGAAGGCCCCTACTACCTCGACGGACAGTACGTCCGTTCCGACGTCACCGAGGGCAAGGCCGGCATCCCGCTGAAGCTGGCCCTGACCGTGGTCGACTCCAGCAGCTGCGCCCCCCTCAGCAACGCCCTGGTGGAGATCTGGCACGCCGACGCCCTCGGCGAGTACTCCGGTTACGTCGGCAACAACGGCCACAGCGAGCCGGACGACGGCACCTTCCTGCGCGGCGGTGTGCTCACCAATTCCAGCGGGCTCGCCTCGATCACCACGATCTACCCCGGCTGGTACCGCGGCCGCTGCATCCACATCCACGTCAAGGTCGCCACCGGTGTCACGGTCTCCTCCGACGGACACTTCAGCGGCGGCAACGAGCTGCACACCGGCCAGCTCTTCATCGACGAGACCATCACGACCGCCGTCGCGAAGATCTCGCCGTACTCGACCAACACGGTCACCCGCACCACCCTCGCCCAGGACTCCATCTACGACGACGCAGGCGCCTCCTCCGGTCTGATGACCCTGACCGCCCTGGGGAGCTCCACGTCCTCCGGGTACTCGGCCACCCTGACCCTGGGTGTCGACAGCTGAGCCTTTCCTGTCTTCCAGGTCTTCCGGCTGGGCGTCATCGCAACCGCGGTGGCGCCCAGTCCGCGTGTCGGAGGGCCGCGCGGAGGGTGAGGTCGGAGGGGGCCAGCCACAGGGCCGTGTCGCGCAGGGCGGTGGCGAGGGGATGGGTGAGGCCGTGCCCCATCCGGCCCGCCTGGCGGGCGGCGCGGGCCACGGACTGCGTGCGGCGTCGGCGTTCGGCGTCGTAGCGGCGCAGGGCCTCGGTGACGGTGGGTCCGTCCGCGAGACGGGCGGCCAGCACCACCGCGTCCTCCAGCGCCTGGCTCGCGCCCTGGCCGAGGTTCGGGGTCATGGCGTGCGCGGCGTCGCCGAGCAGGGCGACCCGGCCCACGGTGAACGCCGGGAGCGGGGTGCGCAGTTCATGGACGTCGTGGTGCAGGACGTCCTCGGGGCGGGTCGCGTCCAGCAGGGCCGGGATGGGGTCGTGCCAGCCGGCGAAGCGCCGCCGCATCTCGGCGAGCGGGTCGGCGTGGCGTACGCCGGGCGGCACGTCGAGCACCGCGTGCCACTCCACCCGCCCGTCGAGGAACACGAGGTGGCCGAACTCCGCTCCCGGCCCCCAGGTCAGCCCCAGGTCGTCCGGCGGGTCGGCGGGCGGCCGCTCGGTGATGGCCCGCAGCACCGTCGTACCGCTGTACACGGCTCCGGGGTGACGGGGGAACAGTTCGGCGCGCAGGCGGCTGCTCACGCCGTCGGCCGCGATGATCAGATCGGCGTCCGGCAGGGCGCCCAGGCCCGTCACCTCCTCGCCGTTCTTCACACAGCCTGCGGGCAGCGCCTCGCGCAGGACGCGGTGCAGGTCGGCGCGGAGGACACCGACCACGGGGGTGCCGAGCCGGCGTTCCAGGGCCGCTCCGTCCATCCGGGCCAGCAGCCGGCCGCCGGGGGCGCGGGTGCCGCCGGTGTAGAGGGGGCGTACGACGGCTCGTACCGCCTCCCCGACCCCGAGCGCCTCCAGCGCCCGTACGCCGTTGGCGTGCATCGAGATCCCCGCGCCCACGTCCTCGAAGGCGGGCGCGCGCTCCAGCACCGTCACGTCCCAGCCGACCCGCCGCAGCCCGACCGCCGCGGCCAGCCCGCCTATGCCTCCGCCGACGATCAGCGCGGTGCCCTGGCTCATACGCCCCCCGTTTCTCCGCCTGTGGAGGGAGCGTACTGACCCGCTGGACGGTGCATCGTCCGCCTGGCCAGGGAGAGCCAGTTGAGGACGTCCACCTCGGCCCGCACGGTCTTGCCCGGCGGCGGGTCCCGGTCCACCACCTCCCATCGGGCAGCGAGGGCGTCCACGAGGTACAGACCGCGCCCGGCGTCGTCGAGCGGGTCCGGGGTGCGTACGGTCCGGGGGCCGGGCGGACGAGCCCCTGCGTGGGTGTCGCTCACCTCGATGCGGACACTTCCGGTCACCAGGGACAGGCGCAGTTCGAAGTCCCGGCCGGGTACGCGGCCGTGAGTCACGGCGTTCGCGGCCAGCTCGGCGACGATCAGCGCAACCGTGTCGGAAGCCTCGGTTCCGTGCGGGATTCCCCAGGTGTCGAGCTGGTGCAGCGCGAGGCGCCTCGCCAGGCGGGCGCCCCGGGGCGTCGCGCTGAAGCGCTGGGTGAACACACGTACGGTGACCGAGGGTTGGGGAGTGGGGCGGACTGTCATGGGGCTCAATGTGGAGGGCCCGGACCCCGGCACGCCAGGTACGACGCACGTACGCCGCGGAAGCGTACGCGGTGACTCACTGGACAGTACCGATCACTCGGCGTGACCATGGAGTGCGGGAGGTGACCATGGCGGTCGAGAGCGGTGAGCCGGAGTCCTCGGACAGTCTGCGGACGTTCGGGGCGGTCGTCCAGGGCCTGCGGGAGCACCACGGGCTGAGCAGGGAGGAACTCGGTGACGTCGTGGGCTTCTCCAAACACACGGTGGCCTCCGTGGAGCTGGGGAGGCGGATGCCGGACGAGGAGTTCGTGGAGGCGGCGGAGGGGGCCTTGGGCAACACGGGAGCTTTGAGGAGGGCGGCGGGGTTTCTGGAGCGGCAACCGGGGCTCGCGGCGTGGTTCCGGCGGTGGGCGCGGCTGGAGAAGACGGCGATCACTCTCTACACCTACGAGTGTCGGATGATCCCGGGGCTGTTGCAGACGGAGGCGTACGCACGGCAGTTGTTCATCGACGAGCTGCCACCGCTGACCGACGAGGAGATCGAGGCCAACTGGGCGGCGCGGGACGAGCGTCAGCGGTTGTTGAGGGACCAGCCGAACACAGCCTTCGGCTTCATCATCGAGGAGCATGTACTACTTCGCCAGACCGGCGGGCCTGACGTCACACGCGGGGTCCTCGATCACCTAATGGAGATCGGGAAGTTGCGGAACATCAACATCCAGATCATGCCGCAGGTCCGGCACTCCCACGCCGGGCTGCATGGGCCCATCCGCTTGCTGGAGACGCCGAAGAACAAGTGGGTCGCGTACAACGAGGGCCAGGAGAGCGGGCAGCTCATCACCGACCCGAAAGTGATCAGCGTGCTCACGCAGCGGTATGCCAAGATGCGAGAGCAGGCTCTCTCCATTGAGGACTCCGTGAGCCTGCTGAAGCAGATGCGAGGAGACCTATGAAGACCTCCGAACTGGCTTGGTTCAAGAGCAGCTACAGCAGCGGTTCCGGGGATGACTGCGTAGAGGTCGCCCCCCGCCCCCACCAGATCCACGTACGCGACTCCAAGGACAAGTCCGGCCCCCACCTCACCCTCTCCCCCACCGCGTGGGCCGAGTTCGTGGCCCACGCGGGGAGGTGACCCGAGGGTCAGGGCAGCCGGTCTACTTGGCGGGGCACTCCTTCCACGCCATGTGGTAGACCGTGTTGATGTCGCCGTCGGTCGAGTCCATCGTCATGAAGCTGACCTTGGACGGCGAGGAACTGCCCGCGTTCACGCGCAGCTCGGTGTTGATGTTGAAGTTGCGCTGGACGCCGCACGGGGCGTAGACGAGGTTCGCCCAGTCCGTGGTGTCGGTCGCCTGCCAGTTGTCGTTGAGCGCGCCGTTGAAGGTGTGGGTCTTGAACACCGTCTGCGACGAGCCCTGGAAGTAGTACGACGCCCGCTGCACGGCGTTCGACCCGGACTGGAGCGAGGCGAAGCCTCGGTAGTCCGCCTGGGCGATGGCGTACGTGAAGCCCTGCGGGACATGGACGATCAGGCTGAGCTGGCAGTTCTTGCGGAACGCGGTCGGGTCGGAGTTGCCGCCGACCTGGGCGAGGTACTCGCTGTAGGTCACGGTGAAGGCGGTGTTGTCCTCGGAGACGGCGACGGCCGCCGAACCGGGACGGCAGCCGGAGCCGTTGACCGTGGCGACATCGATGACGATCTTGTCCGGGGGCGGGTCGGCGATCCCGCCCTGGTGGGGCGCGGGCATCGCCGCGGTGACGAGGGCGGCGACGGCGCCGCCCAGGAGCAGTCCACTTGCCATGGGGGGTCTCTCCTCTTCGAGGAAGCACTTCGTTGAAGTGTGGAGAACCTGTGAGGTTTCTGTGGAGCACCGCGGCGATCGAATCGTAGGGAGGCCCCTGGGGGGCGGCCAGGGCGAACTCCGGCCATTCACCCCGGCCCGTTCACACACCGGCCCCCACGCACCCCGGCTCAGGAGACCAGGGGCTGCTCCTCCGACTCGGTCAGCCGTACGGTGCACAGGCCGCCGCGCTCGGTCGTCACCTCGGTCACCTTCAGCTGGGTGCCGGGCAGGAGGATGAACTCCTCCTCGCCCGTGAACGCGGAGAACTGCCGGATGCCGACGGCCCGCGCGGGCTGCACCTCGAACAGCGTCCGCTTGCCGCGGCCGCCCAGGAAGGCGCGTGCCACGCCGACTTCGGAGGTGCAGGACGACACGCCCCACCAGGTGACGGTCCGTCCGACCGGGTACTGCGACCGCAGGTCCAGCGGGACGCCGCGCCACAGCGGCTCGGTGCGCGCGGGCAGCGCCGACACCGCCGAGAACAGCAGCCGCAGATACGGCAGGTACGGAACCACACGCGACCGGTCGGGGTGGCGCAGGACCGCGTTGATCTCCCGGTAGAACGCCGACTCGCAGGTGTAGAGGTAGAGCGCGGCGACCGCGTCGGCGGACAGGCTCCCCTGCTGCTGGTCCGCGAGCCGCTTGCCGAAGTCGTGCGAGCGCTGGACGTGCCGGTCGAGACCGCGCAGCAGGCCGGCGACGGGGCCGACGGCGTCGGGGAAGGCCAGCAGCGGGGTGTCGAACACCCCGGTGATCTCGGGGAGGACGAGTCCCTCGTCCTTGACGCTGGAGAGGCGCTCCAGATAGAGCTGGTGCAGCTCCATGGTGGACGTGATGAAGGCGCCCATGCGGGCGGCGACCCCGTCGTCGGCCCCGCCGGCCTCCCCCGCCTGCTGGTCCCAGCCGGTGCTCGGCAGCCAGTCGACCGGTTCCGCGCCCACCGCCGCGAGGGCGTCGTTGACCAGGGTGAAGTGGTCGCCGTCGCAGAAGATGTCACCCTGCGCGGCGGGGTTGCAGTGGTCGAGGTGGCGGACCTCGACGTCCGGGTACTTCTTCTGGAGCCGCTGGACGACCGACTTCAGGCTGCGCGCGTGCGCTCCCCACCAGGCGAAGACGACACCGCGGTCCTCCTCGTCCTCGGCGTCCTGCTTGGCCTTGAGGATCTCCTCGACGATCCGCTCGGCGACCGGACGCCAGAACGCGGTGTGCGGATCGGACCCGCGCGGTCCGTCGCTGCTCGCGGTGAGGGCCGCGTTCAGCAGCAGGACGCCCTGGGTGAGCATCGCCTGGAACCACTCCGGCGGCTGGACCGTGTCCTGCTTCTTCAGCAGCGCGCGGACGTCGGCTATCGGGGTCTTCTTCGGGATGCCGTACTTCCACATCGCCGCCGCCTTGATGAGGCAGCGGATGCTCACGACCCGGCCGAACTGGCTGTCCTTCCAGTCGTGGAAGGTGTTGTCGAACATCGCGATGCCGGTGGCGCTCTCCGGGCGCGGGTACGGGTTCTGCCCGAAGACGACGACCTTCCACTTGTGCGGCGGGTTCGGCTTGAGCGCCTGGAAGGTCAGTTCACGGACCGGGACCACGTCCGGACCTCGGCCCGGGCCGATGAACGAGGCGGCGCCCGGCTGTGCCTCGATGACGGGCTTGAGCAGCGGAAGCCACGGTTCACCGCCGCCCTTGAACAGTTCGGCGAGGGCCAGCGAGTCGTTCGGGTCGGGCTGCGCGGAGGCGTTGGCGTCGATCATGGCGCGGACGCTACAAGGACCCACTGACAACGCCTCACGGCCGAAGGGGCGTTGTCAGTGGGTCCTTGTAGCGTCGTGATCACTGGATGGAGCAGGTCCCGACGGGAGTGTGGAAGATGACCGTGAACCGTGCGCAGGCGCCGCTGAAGGTGGTGCTGACCGACGTCAACACCAAGGTGGTCGAGGCCTGGCGGGCCGCGTTCGCCGACACGCCGGAGATCGAGATCCGCAAGGGCTCGATCCTCGACGTACGGGCCGACGCCTGGGTCAGCCCGACCAACGCCCGCGGGCTGATGAACGGCGGGGTGGACGCCGTCGTCAAGCGGCACCTCGGCGCGGGCATCCAGCTGCGGGTGCAGCGGGCGATCCGCGACGAGTTCGGCGGACGGCTCCCGGTGGGCAGCGCGGTGTGCGTGCCGTCCGGGGCGACGAACCCGCAGTTCCTGATCTCCACGCCCACGATGGAGCAGTCCTCGCAGAACGTGAGCGAGACGCTGAACGTGGCCCTGGCCTGCGCCGCGGCCTTCCAGGCGATCCACCGGAAGAACGACGAAACGCCCGGCGCCATCGGATCGGTGGCCCTGGTCGGCATGGGCGCCCAGACCGGCCGGGTGCCGGCCCGGGTCTGCGCCAACCTGATGTGGACCGGCTACACCCTCTTCAACGACCACCGCTTCGAGGACTACGACGACCTGCGCGCCACGATCGTCGCCCAGCTCGACGACATCGAGAGCGCGCCCGCCGAGCAGCGGGTCCGGATAGCGCCGCCGAAACGATCGGCCACCCGCCGCTGATGGGACTTGCCCCAACTCGCCGTGAATCACGGGGTGTTGACCGTTGCATCCCCAGGTCCTTCACAGCCGCACATTAAGGATTTCCTCAGGTGCGCTCCTAATTTCTTCCGCATGACGGGAAACACCGAGAACCACGAGATCCTCGACAACAGCGACAACAACGACAACCAGCAGCCCGGGAGGCACCGGCTCGACAAAAGCATGAAGCGCCGCCGCGTTCTGATCGGCGGCAGCGCGGTCGCCGCCGCCGGCGGACTGGCGATCGCCGGAATGGCCTCGGCCGACACCACCACCACCAGCGAGTCGAGCTCCTCGGCCGCCGAGGCCAAGGCCTCCACCTCCTCCTCCGCCACCTCCGGCGTCTGCACCCTGAACGCCGAGGTCACCGAGGGTCCGTACTCCCTGGACGGCGCCCTCGTCCGCGAGGACATCCGGGAGGACAAGGAGGGCTTCGAGGTCCAGTACACCTTCACCGTCGTCGACCAGGCCAACGACTGCGCGCCGCTCGCGGACGCCCTCGTGGAGATCTGGCACTGCGACGCCCTCGGCGAGTACTCCGGCTTCGTGGGCGGCAACGGCCACTCGGAGGAGGACAACGGCACCTTCCTGCGCGGCGGTCAGATGACCGACGAGAACGGCCAGTGCAGCATCACCTCGATCTGGCCCGGCCACTACGTCTCCCGCGCCGTGCACGTCCATATGCGAGTGCACACGGAGGTGACGCTCACCGACGACTCGTACACCGGCGGCGACGTCATCCACACCGGTCAGCTGTTCTTCGACGCGGACATCAACGAGGAGATCCAGGCGACCTCGCCGTACTCCGCGAACACCACCAAGGAGACGACGCTCGCCAACGACAGCATCTACGACGACGGGGGCGCCTCCTCGGGCCTGCTGACCCTGACGGCCCTCGGCTCCAGCGTCTCCGACGGCTACAAGGCCACCCTCACCGTGGGCGTCAACTCCGCCTGACCCCCAGGGCGGTGCCCACCCACCCCCGCCGCGGCCCCCAGCCACGCACTGGTCAGGGCCGCGGCGGAACGGCCCCCTTCCCGACTCTCGACGAAGCTGCCCTCTTGTCGAGCAGAGCTCACGCAAGCACGACGAAGCCCGGCGGCGGTCCCTCCTCAGGCCGCCGCCGGCTCGCGTTCCGCGACGGGCGCATCGGCCGCCTTCTCCTTGAGGTGCGCCCGGATCGAGTAGGCCAGCGCGCCCGCCCACGCCGCGTACAGGACGACGTAGACCAGCGCGCTCGTCGAAGCCGACGCCGCCAGCCAGTCGCTCTTCAGGAGCGTACGGACGTTCGTGACGACGATGACCCCGCCGACCGCCGAGCCGAGGACGCGCGGCGGGAGCAGCCGGACCAGCCAGGCGGCGAGCGGCGCCGCGACCATGCCGCCCAGCAGGAAGGCCAGCACCCAGGGCCACCGCAGCCCCTGCGAGCCCAGCGAGAGCAGAAAGCCGAGGCTCGCCGCGAGCGCCACCAGGAACTCGCTCGTGTCGACCGAGCCGATCACCTTGCGGGGCTCCATCCGTCCGCTGGCCAGCAGCGCCGGAGTGCCGACCGGGCCCCAGCCGCCCCCGCCGGTCGCGTCGAGGAAGCCCGCGACCAGCCCGAGCGGGGTCAGGAAGCGGCGGCGCAGCGGCTTGCCCAGCCGGTCCTTCGGCAGCCCGCGGAAGGTGAAGCGGGACATCACATACAGGCCGAGGCCCAGCAGGATCAGGGACATCACCGGGGCCGCCACCTCCGTGGACAGCCGGGACAGCACGGTCGCGCCCAGGAAGGAACCCACCGCCCCCGGTACGCCGATCCGCGCGACGACCTTCCAGTCGACGTTCCCGAACCGCCAGTGCGAGGCGCCGGACATCAGCGTCGTACCGATCTCCGCGAGGTGCACGGTGGCCGAGGCGGCGGCCGGGTTGGTGCCCATGGCCAGCAGCAGCGTGGTCGAGGTGACGCCGTAGGCCATGCCGAGGCTGCCGTCCACGAGCTGGGCGCCGAGGCCCGCGAGGGCGAGCAGTACGAGCGTGCGCATGCCAGATACCTGTTCCCTGGTTCCCTGCTGTTTTCCCTGCCTTCCCCACCGGTTAGGTGGGGATTAACGGGAAGCGAGAGTAGGGGGCCAAGCTGAGAGCAGCGTGTGAAACCTAGGGGTTCTCCCAGGCGGCCGGTTCCGCCGCCAGTTCCTTCACCGGGTCCGGCAGCGCGTCCGCCGCGATGTCCGCGACCGTGACGCCCTCCAGGATCCGGCGCACGTTCGCGCGCAGGGCGATCCACAGCGGGAGCAGGGGCTGGGCGGAGCCCGTGTACGACAACCCCGTCGGCCGCTCCCCGCGCACCGACACGATCGGGCCGTCCACCGCCCTGATCACGTCCGCGACGGTGATCGAGGCGGCGTCGCGGGCCAGGCGGTAGCCGCCCCCTCCGCCGCGCCGACTCTCGACCACACCGGCCCGGCGGAGGTCGCCGAGGATCCCTTCCAGAAACTTGTGCGGAATGTCCTGCGCGGCGGCGACCGTCTCCGCCTTCACCGGGTCACCGCCCTGCCGTACGGCGAGCTCCAGTACCGCCCGTACCGCGTAGTCCGCCCGTGCCGAGATCCTCATGCGCACATTGTGACGCGCCTTTCCTCCCGTCGGCTCAGGCCAGCCGGATGACGTTCCAGGAGAGCGGTTCGAGTACGGCGGTGAGGGTTCCGTCCCGCAGTGCAGTGCCCTCGACGGTGTGCGGAGCCACCCGCTCCGGCTCGTCGAGGGTGTTGCGGGCGTCCGGGTCGGCGTCCGCGAGCGCGCTGTGCTCGACGACCGAGGTGAGGTCGAGCCCGTTCAGGGCGACTTCGAGGGGCAGCGCCTCGGTGCGGCTGCGGTTGACGGCGAAGACGGTGACCGTGCCGTCCTCGGCCCGGACCGCCGTCGCGTGCAGCAGGTCGGTCTCGCCGTACTTCTTCGTCTCGTACGTCGGGGAGTCCACCCTTACGTCGAGCACCCGGCCCTGGCCGTGGCGGGCGGCCTGGGCGAACGGGAAGAACGTCGTCTGCCGCCAGGCCGGGCCGCCGGGCTCGGTCATGATCGGGGCGATCACGTTGACGAGCTGGGCGAGACAGGCCACGGTGACGCGGTCGGCGTGGCGCAGCAGGGCGATGAGGAGCGAGCCGAAGACGACGGCGTCCAGGACGCTGTAGTTGTCCTCCAGGAGGCGGGGGGCCTCCGCCCAGTCCCGCGTGCCGGAGTTCTCGATCTCGTGCCACTTCGAGATGTACCAGACGTTCCACTCGTCGAAGGAGAGGTTGATCTTCTTCTTGGACTTGAGCCTCGCGCCCACGTGGTCGGCGGTGGCGACCACGTTCTCGATGAAGGACTCCATGTCGACGGCGGAGGCCAGGAACGAGTCGACGTCGCCGTCCTCGGGCTGGTAGTAGGCGTGCAGGGAGATGTAGTCGACGAGGTCGTACGTCTCCTTCAGGACCGTCGCCTCCCATTCGGCGAACGTGGGCATGGACTGGCTGGAGGAGCCGCAGACGACCAGCTCCACCTCCGGGTCCATCTGGCGCATCGCCCGGGCCGTCTCGGCGGCGAGGCGGCCGTACTCCTCCGCCGTCTTGTGGCCGGTCTGCCAGGGGCCGTCCATCTCGTTGCCCAGGCACCACAGCCGGATGCCGAAGGGGTCCTTGTCGCCGTGGGTCACCCGGAGGTCGGAGAGGGCGGTGCCGGCGGGGTGGTTGGCGTACTCCTGGAGTTCCAGGGCCTCGGCGACGCCCCGGGTGCCGAGGTTCAGCGCCATCATCGGCTCCGACTGGGGGCCGACCTTGCGGAGGAAGTCGATGTACTCGGAGAGGCCGAAACGGTTCGTCTCCGTGGAGCGCCAGGCGAGGTCGAGGCGGCGGGGGCGGTCCTCCTTCGGGCCGACCGAGTCCTCCCACTTGTAGCCGGAGACGAAGTTGCCGCCGGGGTAGCGGATGGCTGTGACGCCGAGTTCGCGGACCAGTTCCAGGACGTCCTGGCGGATGCCTTCCTTGTCGGCTGCGGGGTGGTCCGGTTCGAAGATGCCGGTGTAGACGCAGCGGCCCAGGTGTTCGACGAAGGAGCCGAAGAGGCGGGGGTTGACTTCGCCTATGGTGAAGGCGGGGTCGAGGGTGAAGCGGGCGGTGCGCATCTTTGCCTTCCGGTTCAGTGTTGTCTGCGGGTGGGTGGGAGCTGGTCGCGCCCACGCGGCGGAGCCGCATATCGATACGGCCCCGCGCCCCTAAAAGACTCTTGGCCAGCCGTTCTTGGTCCAGCTCAAGGTGTTGAGCCCCAGCTTTGGCGTGCCGTTGTCGTCTGCGTCGTAGTAGTGGTACGCCAGGACATCTCTGCCCCTGTCCTTGAAGATCGACTCTCCGCCTGTGCCGATGTAGCGGCCGTGGCCCTCCAGGAGGAGGTCGCCGCCTCCCTCCAGGAGGGGTTTGCCGGTGCTGTCCGTGTAGGGGCCGGTCATCGCGGTCGATCTGCCCACCCTGATCTTGTAGGTGGAGTTCACTCCCGCGCAGCACTGGTCGTAGCTCGCGAAGAGGTAGTAGTAGCGGCCGTGGCGGACGATGTACGGGCCCTCCACTGCATAGGGGGCGTCCGGGCGGGTGGCCAGGTGGTGGACCGTGGCCCCCTCGAGCGCCTTGCCCGTCCTCGGGTTCAGTTCGACCATGCGGATGCCCGTCCAGTACGAGCCGAAGCTCATCCACAGCCGGCCGTCCGCGCGGATCAGCGCCGGGTCGATGGCGTTCCAGGTGTCGGTGGTCTCGGAGGTGAAGGCCTTGCCGTGGTCGGTCCAGGTGCCGGGGAGGCCGGTCGGGGAGGTGGCCACGCCGATCGCGGAGTGGTTGGTGCCCCAGGAGGAGACGGCGTAGTAGAGCCAGTAGCGGCCGGCGCGGTAGGAGAGGTCCGGGGCCCAGGGGTCGCCGGTGGCGTTGTACTCGTACCACCAACTCGGCGGTGTGGAGAAGGCGTTGCCCGCGTCGTCCCAGTGGACGCGGTCCTTCGAGGTGCGGGCGCCGATGATGCCGCCGGTCGAATAGGCCACGTATCCGCCGGACTTGAGGCGGATGAGGGTGGGGTCGTGGATGATCTGCTGGCCGGTGATCGGCTGGGGGTCGGGGTAGGTGACGGATGCCTGGGCCGTGGTCGGGAGGAGGGCCAGGGCGGCCGCCGCCAACAGGCTTGCGAGTCTCAGGCGCAACGCGGTCCCCTCTACTGTCCGGCCAGACCGGTGTGGGCGACGCCCCGCACGATCTGACTCTGGAAGAAGACGAACACGACGATCAGCGGCAGGCCGGCGATCAGGCCGCCCGCCATGAGCTGGGGCCAGACGATGCCGAAGGCGTTCTGGACGGTGGCGATGCCGTTCGGCATGGTCATCAGGTCGGGGTTGTTGGTCACCATGTACGGCCACAGGAAGTTGTTCCACGAGGCGATGAAGGTGAAGATCCCGACGGCGGACAGGGACGGCTTCGACAGGGGCAGGACGATCGTGAAGAAGATCCGCCAGCGGCCCGCGCCGTCGATGAAGGCCGCCTCCTCCAGTTCCTTCGGGAGCGACTGGAAGAACTTGTAGAGGATGTAGACCATCGCCGCCGGGGCGCACTGCGGCAGGATCATGCCCCAGTATGTGTCGACCATGCCGAGCGACTGGACCGTGGTGAAGAGCGGGACGCCGACGATCGCCGGGGAGAACATCAGGCCGGCCATGGTGAGGGCCATCAGCGCGGACTTGCCGCGGAACTCGGTGCGGGCGAAGCCGTATCCGGCGAGCGAGGAGACCAGCAGGACCAGGAAGGTGACGCAGACGGACACCACCACCGAGTTCACGAACCAGTTGGGGATGTTGCCGGCCTCCAGGACCTCCTTCCAGGACTCCAGGGTGAGGTGGTCGGGGATCCAGTGCGGGGACTCGACCGACTCGGCGGGGGTCTTCAGGGAGGTGGACAGGGCCCAGGCCAGGGGGGCCAGCCAGACGAGCGAGAGGGCCGAGGCCACGGCGGTCAGGGCGATCTGGCCGGGGGTCCAGGTGCTGCGGGGTTTGCGCACCGCGGGAGTCGTCATCGGGTCGCCGCCTCCTCACGGCCGCGCAGCAGCCACATCCGGCCGAGGGCGACGACCGCGATGATCAGGAACAGGATGAAGGAGATCGCGGAGGCGTAGCCCACGCGGTAGCTGGTGAAGCCCTCTTCGAGGGTGTACTGCACGAAGGTGCGGGTCGATTCCTCGGGTCCGGGGCCGAACTGGTACATCACCACGGCCTGGTCGAAGACCTGGAGTGAGGCGAGGACCTGGAGGGCGATGACCAGGCCGGTGATGTTGCGCAGGTTGGGGACGGTGATGTGCAGCAGCCGCTGCCAGGCGTTCGCCCCGTCCAGTTCGGCGGCCTCGTACAGGTGCTGGGGGATGTTCTGCAGGGCCGCCAGATAGAGGAGGAAGGAGAAGCCGACCGTCCACCACAGGGTCGCGATCACCACCGCGAGCATCGCCGTGGACTTCTGGGTGAGCCAGGGGGTGTCCCAGCCGAGGACGTGGTTGACCATGCCGTTGGTGGGCTGGAACAGCCACCACCACAGGTTGCCGACGACGGCCGAGGGCAGCAGGAACGGGGCGAAGAAGCAGAGCCGCCACAGCCATTTGAAGTGCACGGTGTGGTGGGCGATCAGGGCCATCAGCAGGGCCACGACGACGATCAGCGGGACCACGTAGACGGTGAACTGGACGCTGTGCTCGAGGGAGTCCCACACCAGGTCGTCGTGGAGGGCCTCGCGGTAGTTGGCTAGGCCGACGAAGCCGGAGTCGTCGCCGGAGATGTTGGCGTCGGTGAAGCTGAGGTAGAGGCCCCGGACGACCGGGACGAGGACGAACAGGCCGTACAGGACGAAGAAGGGGGCGACGAACCAGCCGCCGTGCTGGAAGCGGCGGCCCCAGCGGGCGCGGGCCGAGTCGGCGGCGGTCGCGGTACGGGCGGGGAGCGCGGTGCCGGCCTGGGCGAGGGTGCTCATACGACGGCTCCCTTCCGGTCGGGGGTGCTCATACGACGACCCCTTTCCGGTGCCGGGGCGCCGGCCGCCTCCGGGTGCCGGACGCCGGCCGTCTCCGGGCGGCGGACGCCGGACGCCTCCCGGTGCCGGACGCCG